>CANDQP010000078.1 GCA_947388185.1 uncultured Dorea sp.
GATGCAGATAGGTTGTTAAGAACTTCTTTCGTTTCTTCAATTCCGATTTTTCCATCCTCTCGGTCATCAGTAAAATAGCATACATTCAGTTCCGGCCAATCCGGTAGTGTTGATACCTTTGCTTTTCTTGGAATTGCTACATCAATGGCATCTGGGCGATAAGTAGACAGATTATATTCCATTTTTCGCTGTTTCACTAACTGAGCGTTTTCGGAAATATTAAACATAACACAATTTCAACAGCCAATAACAACATCAGCCCCTGCATTAATACCGGAAATGTTCCAATCATTCCCGCAGCCATCAGCATAATTGCCGGTACGGCATATTTCCGCGGGTGATGCCATAGGTCACTCTCGATTTTCCAATCTCGAACAGGATAAAACCATTCCAACAATACCGATAAAACCGCACTCTGTAAAGCGAAGAAGACAGCGGTTAAAATCATCCATCCAGTGACACTGCCGTTTTTCATCAGCCAACTGCAAAGGAAGATTATATTGGCAGCCATATTACAGGAAAAAATAAACAAACAATACGGCATACAGAACGCTTTCTTTTGACCGGGCAAAAAGCGGATTGCCTGTTCTAAATCCGGGTCACAGGATAGTAAAATGCAGATCGGAGTATTCAAAGTCAGAATCGCAAAGCCGAGCGGAACAACAAACAGGCTTTCCATTTGTCCCAGAAAATGCGGCAATACGAGCGCTACGCACCACATAACAACAGTGTTTGCCAAATAATTTTTATGGCTGCTCAAATATCGGAAAAAATATCTCCATACAGAATAGCGTCTATGCTGTTTTACTCTGTGGCTTTTTCTGCCCTCCTGGGAATAAAAAATGTATCCGTCCGTTGTCAGCAAGCGTATCGCTGCAAATATGCCATTGACGATCAAGAGCGGCGTAATCCACACTTCATTTCCAAAAAGCAGAATGCCCGCAACGACCGCACCCGTCCAGAGAATGTCCGCATACCAATATTTTTTCAGAGAATAGACAGCAGCGGTCATTAGGACAGCATTGATCACGCACACAGCATACCCGAAGAGCTCTATGGGCTTCCAATTAGAAACTGCAAGTAAAACTGCGATAAGCGCTGCTGTCTTCGTAAGAATCGTGTAGGATCCCAAAGCCGCGATATAGGAAATAACAAACTTCTGGTTATCAAACGGAAGCATGAACATATTCTGCATTTTGGAGGCATGATCTTCCGAACAAAGAGCCTGCCACATCACACCGGCAGTAAAGGTCCCAAGCATGAGATAGCGGATAAACGGTGCGATCTGCACTTTCCAATCAGTAATATACAAGCCCCAGAACACAATCAAATAGATGAAAATACTTCGCTGCAGTCTTTCATATTTTGCTCCAAACAGATTTTTAGCAAAAGCTTTAAATGTCATTTTCATAATGCAGAGCCTCCCGAATATTTGCGGCATTGATTTGTTCACGCTCGAATGCCTGCCTGATTTGCCCATGCTCCAGAACGAATACCCGGTCAGAAGTCAGCGTGATACTCTCCAGAATGTGAGAGGAAAACAGGACTGTTCCATGCTCCTTATAACCGGCAATTCGCTGATACAGATATTCCGTGCTTTGAAAATCCAATCCATTGACCGGCTCGTCAAGGAAAAGCAGTTCAGGCTTTAGCGCGAATGCAGTGATCAGGAATGCTTTTTTCCGATTGCCCGTCGATAAGTCTTTTAACAGAATATCTGTATAATCTTCAAAATGAAATCCTTGTACCAGATCTGATATGTCGGGGATATCCTTCTTATAGGCAGTAAACACATAGGATAAATATTCCCGGAATGTAAAATATGGGAAAGAATTATCTTCTGCAAATACGGTGTAACGGCATCTCTTAAACCTTTGTTCCCTTGGGTTTACCGGTCTGCCAGAAAATAAAATACCCTCAGACCGATAAGTAGGAAGCAGACCGGACAGCACTTTCAAAAATGTCGTTTTTCCGGCCCCATTCAGCCCAATTAACCCTACTGCTTCCTGCGCGGTTAATTCCAGAGAAAAATCCGCCAATACCATCTTCTCATTACGATACCATGCACTTAAATTTTTAACCGTCAAAAGAGCCGCACCCATTCTATCTGTCTCCTTCCTTGCCTTTCTTCCATGTTGCGTAAGCAGAATACAAGAATACGGCGCCTAAAATAACATAGAGCATACTGCCGCTTACGATCGCTGCCGCCAGCCAAATCAACCCCATCATTCCACGAATATATACATGACGCATAATTGTTACCTCCTCTACTTGTTCTTTGTTTCGCTGTATCTGTATCATAACCGAAAAAAGAGACTTATGCACAAGTGTCCGCGATCGGCAGATTTTTGACCGCAAAAAAGCTGCAAAGCATTTCACACACTTTACAGCCTGAACTATTACACGCATTGATATGATAATGTGGCGACAGCCCGGAATATTCTATCTGTGCAGGAAGTCTGCACGGTGCCGTCATACTTCTCGGCGGCAGTCTGCGCGCTTTTGAGCCCCCAGCCATGCAAGCCGTTTTTAGCTTTTGTCGTTGTTAATACACCGTCTCTGGAAACAGGCGGATTGTCAAAGCTGTTCTCCACTTTGATGATCAGCATCTGGTTGATACGGCGTATAGTAAGCCGGACAAACCGTTCCTCTTTCTCCGGTACTTGCTGCGCTGCTTCTAACGCATTATCTAAGAGATTCCCCAGCACGGCGCACAGATCAACGCTTCGCAGGTTTGTATGACGCGGGAATTCAACCTGCGCCTGATACTGTACGCCGCTCTCTTTTGCTGTCACAGCCTTACTGTTAATGATATAATCTACCGTTTCATCGCCCGTCCATACGATCTCGGCTATTTCCTGTACCGGAGTTTGGAGTCCGTCAAGGTACTGTATGGCTTCTTCTAATTTGGTATGAGAAAGAAGCTGCCGCAAAATCCCGATATGATTATGAAAATCATGAAACAGCTTTGCATTGATTGCATAAGCATTGTTCAAAGTAGTATAGTCACGCTCCAAAAGCTCCGCCTGTTCTGTTTTTAATCTGGCAAGCTCCTTCTCAACTTCATATTGCCGGTTCATGTTAAACATCAAAACAGACATCATTAAAACAACCGCTAAAATCGTCCACATATCCAGAGTATCGTCTGCAATGGGAAGTATTGTCTGTTGTGATAACGTGATAACTGCGATAAAAGCGGCAATAACAATAAAAGACGCCAAGCGGAACCCTTCCTTCCCTGTCATATTCGGTTTTTTCCCAATATACAGTGCACCGGCAATCAGCAGCATATGGAACAGCCAGACAGCAATCTGCCCGCCGGCCGAGCTGTCATCAAGGAATATGGGTAAATGAAATACCACGCCCAAACATGCCGCAGCGAGAAATTGGCCCAAAGAAACCGCAATCTCATAGAAAACGCTCACAAAAAGGCTCATTCTGATATCTGCATTTTGAAAATGGCCGGCGCAGCCGGCAACCCAGATTATTTCTAACACCATACGGTAGAAATCTGATAATCCTGTTACGGACAATATCACAGAAATCGCAGCAATACCGGCAGCGGCCAGGATCACACTGCTCCTGCCCGGCTTTTTGGCTGCCAGCAGCCGATAAATAAGAAGCAGGCCTATAATAGTTCTCACACTTCCGACCGCGATATTTGAAAAGAGTATAAGCCCATCCGTCATATAAGCATCCCCCAGTAATGGTTAATCTGCTCTTTAACCTCCTGCAAATGAGAACGGCTTATGGGGAGAGCTTCTCCATTTTTCAGCACCGCCATACCGCCTTTGATCTGCATAATATGTATCATATTAACGATACATCCCCGGTCAATAAAAATAAACTCATCTGCCCCCAACTCTGAATAAACCTGCTGCAAGCTCTTCCTCACCTTCGATATTCCATCGGCGGCAGTAATACTTGCATTTTTCCCGTCCCGCTCAATGTAGTAAATATCCCGGTACAGGATTCTCTCAAGGCGGCTGTTCGTCTGAATGGTATAGGTTTTACCGCCTTCTAACTCAATCAGTTTTACCGCGTCCTGTATGGCGGCAGGAAGCCGTTTGTCTATATCGGTTTTGGGTACATACCGGAAAATAGACAGTTCAAAAGCGTCTATGGCATATTCGATATGAGAAGTAATGAAAATGATCTTCACATTCGGAAGACAGGGCTTGATTTTTTCCGCAATTTCCATGCCCGTACTTCCAGGCATCTCTATATCCAGTAATATCAAATCAAAGAAAAATCCGTCTTCGGTAATATCGCAAAGCAGATTATCACTGGCTATATAGGTCTCTATCTCTCCAATGCTGCCGCAATCCTTCAGACAATTCTCAGTAATATTCTTGTGGCTTTCTACGATTGTCTTATCATCGTCGCAAATCGCTATGCGCAACATATCTCATTCGGTATCCTTTCTAATAATCTGAAAAAGCAGCATGATATATTACCGCTCCAAACTCAACAGATAATCAATCGCCCCAAGCAGTTCCCCTTTCTTTCCCGGCAGCGCCCCCTGGATCGTAAACTGGTCAAGAACCGTGGTGTCCTCAAACAGGCAGTCCGTAACCGTAAGATTCTCAAGCAGAAGCCTCTCCTCCCTCAGGATCTCCGCCGGCGTCATCTCGTCGAAATTCCCCGCCTGTGCCTCTTTATAGAGAATCGTGTCCTCCCACAGCTTTAATTTCAGGCACCAGATATTGCGCGGATGCACCTGATTCAGCATCCTTGCCGTCTCAATGGCATGCAGGCGCGAGAAGGTACGCCCGCCAAGCCCCGGGATAATGGTCAGATAATAATCGATATCCACCTGGTCAAGCCTTGTCAGCGCCTCTATGACCTGCGCCGAGGTAATCCCTTTATTCCGCGCCTCCAGGATAGAGTCACTCCCGCTCTCCACCCCGATGTGAAGCGCCTGAACCCCTTCTCCTGCAAGCCTGGCCAATTCCTGATCCGTCTTGCGCAGGATATCATCAATGCGGGAATACATTGCATATTCCCGCACCTTCGGCATATATCTGTGTGTAAGCCCTATGATCTCCAGAATACGCCCTGCATCCATGCAGAACGCATTTTCCCCAAGGAAGAAGAGACGCGTATCCTCGGGACGAAGCTCGGCGAGGATCTTAAGGTCGTGCTCAAGCCTCTCCATGGGATGGATCCGGAACATGTCCTTTGCAAAATCACAGAATGTGCATCTGTGCCAGCTGCATCCAAGAGACACCTCCAAGGCCGCCGTCGTCTGCTCATGGGGCGGCAGATAGATGGTGTCATGTGTATAGATCGACTGATATAATTCTTCACGTGTCATGTTCGCATCCCTCCTTAAGACATTCTGTTTTTCTACCTGATATCATAAACGCTCCGAAGCCTGATCCCTTCCACTTCTCCCTCGAGGATCTTCACACGCTTCTCATCCCCGTTCAGATCAAAATAATTATCCGAGAGGATCAGATCTTCCTGCCGGTTCAATATCTCCACGCTCTTCGCATACGCACCCGCCGACACAACGATCTCATCACCCTCCACGCGGAAGGAAAGCTTAGGATCCTCATACCTGAAATACTTAGGATACGAGAAGATGACCGTTCCGGCAGATATTACCCTGCCATTCTGCTTCATCTCATAGCTTACATACTCCGAGAAGATATCCACATCCGGCAGCATCATCTTGTCAAGCCATACGCTTGAGAGCGCCGGAACCCGTAATTCCTCCGTACCGCCGTCACGGAGCACCTGTGCCTTCGCGTTGCGGAGCGCCCAAGATACCTCTACAACCTGCTCTTCTCTGGTCTCGTTCGCTACATTTAACCGGATCGACTTCTCGAATGTAAAATGCTCCCGGTTCATATCGGCCTTCTGCGTCATCATGCTCTCTTCCTGACAGGAGATCATAAGCGGCGCGAAGAAACGTTTCTCTGCATAGTGAAGCGCCTTCCATCTCCCGCAGTAATCAACAGAGGACCAGGAGATCACCGGCCAGCAGTCATTTAACTGCCACACGATCGCACCCATACATCGTCCCCTGTTCCTTCGGAAATGTTCGACTCCATACCGGATCGCGTCTGCCTGCAGAAGCTGCGACGCATAGATCAGAGTATCAAAATCCGTCGGATAGAGATAGGTCTGCTGCAGATAGTTCATAATCTTCCCGTTCGCGCCATTGTTGCGCTGATGCTTCTCCATGATGTAGGAGAAGATGTTCATATCCTTCGGATCATCCGTAAAGGTCTCGATGGTCTTCCTGCTTGGGAAGGACTGGAATCCGAATTCAGACGCATAACGGAAGTAATAATTACGGTAATCGGAGAACGGCTTATTCCCATGCCATACATCCCAATAATGCACGTCTCCCCGGTCGGGGCTGTTCGGCTCGTCAAACGCCCCTCCTGACGACGGGCTTGCCGGCCAGTAGAAGGTCTGGGGATCATATTGCTCCAACACCTCCGGGATCAGCTGCTCATACATGATCACATAATCTCTTATCTCTGTCTTCTTCGATACCCATTCTCCCTGATCTACGAACATCTCCATCTCATTGTTGCCGCACCATAATCCCAGTGACGCATGATGGCGGAGACGCTTGATATTGTCGATAAACTCTTGCCGGATATTGGCCTTGAATTCCGGCGTCAGCTCATACACGGCGCATGCGAACATGAAATCCTGCCAGACAATGAGTCCCAGCTCGTCACAGATGTCATAGAACCAGTCTTCCGGATAATAGCCGCCGCCCCATACCCGGACCGCATTGTAATTCGCAGCAACACACTGGTTCAGAAGCTTCCTCGTAGTCTCCGGCGTCACCCTTCCAAGCAGATGATCCTCCGGGATATAATCTGCCCCCATGGCAAATACAGCAACGCCGTTCACTTCATGGGCGAAGCTCTCTCCCCACTCGTCCTTCTCGATCCTCATGGTCATGGTTCGAAGCCCGATCCTTCGTTCCCAGGTATCTGCCGGCCCGCCGTCTGCATACAGGGTCACCTTCACCGTATATAACGGCTGTTCACCGTAGCCATTGGGCCACCATAGCCTGGGGTTCTCTATCTCGATCTCTTTGGGAGAATCCGCATAGCGCTGTATTTTACCATCTGGCGCTGTGATCTCAGCCTCATAGTATATTCTCTCTGCGCAAGAGACATCGCTGCCGCAAACTTTATGCTCCGCAGAAACCGTTAGATGCAGCGTCACCCTCTCCTTGGAATGCTCCTGCCGGATATACACGCTGTCAAGCCTTGCCTTCTTCACCCCAAGCAAAGTCACCGGCCGGAAGATCCCCGCATCCGGAAGATGTGCGCCCCAGTCCCATCCGAACATGCAATGTGCTTTCCTGATATGGACGAATCCGTCCATGGCGTCCTCCGATCCCAGCGTCCTGCACCTGGCGAATTCTTCCCGAATGTACTTAAGAGGGGAATGCAGCACAACCCGCAGCACATTCTCTTTCTCCTTAATACGCTCTGTCACATCATACTCCCAGATCCGGTGCATATTATACGCATTCCCGAGATGCTCCTGATTCAAGTATATATCTGCGATCGTATCCAAGCCGTCAAAATGAAGCAGGATCCTGTCCTGCTTCAATAACTCATCCCTGACATCAAAGCATACTTCATATTCATAATCGTCTTCCATCAGAGGAAGCGCGCGGATCTCATTGTCCCTCCAGAACGGATCCTCCATATTGCCGTTACGCAGCAGATCCGTATAGACCGTTCCGGGGACAACCGCAGGCTGATCTGGCTCTCCTGTTCTTCGCATCCGCCAATTCTCGTTCAATATTTGCTTTACCATATCTCCTCCTAGTCAGCTGCATGCCTGTATTATGCCTTCGGATACTCATTGCATAACAGACGGTACGGCTCTTCATCCTCCTCGATCTCCGGGAAGCGTCCGATCGGCTCATAGAAACGGTTATCATGCTCATCATCATTGCACATGGACACTTCTCCCAGCAGTACGTCGCCGCTTCCTTCCTCCACATGGAAATCATGATACATATAAGGATAGATCGTGATACTCTCACCCGGAGTCAGCTTAACCTTCGTGCCTGCCGGAACCGTATACTCACGCCCGTCACAATTCACCGTCACATCCGTATCCGCAAATTCACCGTCCTTCGTGGAATTATACACGGTAATCAGCACATTGCCGCCGCCTCTGTTGATGATATCTTCCATCTTATTCCAATGGAAATGCATGGGCGCCATCTGTCCTTCCTTCACGAAGAGAAGCTTCTCCGCATAAGTCTTCGTGTATTTATCCATCTTCAGATTCCCGTTGCGGATCGTGATCAGTGAGAAGCCCACCTCGTCGAATCTGCCGAGACCGTAGTCCGTGATATCCCATCCAAGCATATTATCCCGGATCTCATCATATTCCGCTCCCTTATTCTCCCAATCCTTCGCAGACCACTTGCAAAACGGCGGGATCTCGAAGCCATGAGCCTTAATCATCTCCTCCATACACTTAATCTCTGCATTGATTTTTGAACGTTTCATCTTATATAATCTCCTTCCTGTCTTCTTTTCACATATATTCCGGCATCTGTCTTCCCTTATTCCGCAGATTCTCTGCCTCCTGCTCCACCCTGTCAAATTCCTTGCATGTAAGGAATGACAGCACAATCCGCTTCCGCTCCACGGCAAACGGCTCCATCTGATGCAGGCTGTTCTCCTCAACATGATACGGTCTCCCATAGACGCTGGAATTAGCCGGTTCTAACCCCACGACATAATCCCCCGACGCGATAGATTTCCACTGCATGAAATACGGCAATTCCCTTAAATTATATTCTATTTTCAGACCAATTCCAAGCTCTTTATTGATAATCGCGGCAAATGTATTCCCTTCTTGGTCCGCTGCCATCTCATGCAGGACCACATACTCCGGCTCAGTGTCCCTGGGCGGTTCCATCCGTCCGAAATCCTCTGCATGAAGCGCCGCCGTCTCATCCCGCGGAATCACCTTCCGCGTTGGGATGATGATCTCGGATGCCTCACACAGAAGCGGGTATCCTGCATTCATATGATACAATAACATCATTGGCTCTCTGCGGAAGCCTTCATTCACGATCTCATCCTCAATACAGATCTTGTTCTCTCCATACCGGGTCGTGACCTTCCGGCGCAGCACAAGATTCTCTCCGAACAGTTCTGCCTCCCGCATGGTTCCCGATATCTCGGCTGTATAATCTTCTCCGTCCCAATATGCCTTCGCGCCCACATGCTCCGCCGGAGTCGTGCGGATCCGTCCGTGCATGGGATAGTCCCTGCCGCCGATCCTGCAGGGCGCGCAGATATTCTCAAGCCCGCAGGTAAACAGCATCCCGCCCATGATACTGCGCTGCGCTTCCGCTCCGTTGGTATCATAGTGGCTGCGCCCCATCAGCCCCGGCTTCGCCAGGAAACTGACGTTATGGCCCAAGAACGAAACATCCGTAATATCCAGGCACTTATCCGCCATCACACCGAATCTGAGCGGACCATTCTTCACCTCGTAAGCACGCATCCCTCTGGCCCGTCCTTCTTCATAAGTGACCGGGCGTACATACATAAGCTGCTGCATGCTTCCCACCTTACTCAACAGTGTTTTCTTTTCACTCACCGATCATATCTCCTTTCCCAGGCTGCGCAATACGGCGCAGGCCTTGCGTATCTCTTCCCCGTCCGTGCGCAGGATCGTAAACTCATCGAATGCCGGAAGTCCCATGCTGACCCCGTCCTTCCGATAGCGCATGCCGCTGTTCAGCTGCCGCTTGCCCGACATATGGAAACTGGCTGCAGATATCTCCTCTGTCATACTCCGGATCACCTCTGCATTCACCCCGCCGCCGACCAGGATCTCGATCCGCCCCGCCGCCTGATCGATCAGCCTCTTCAATACGTCCCTGCCCTTCATACAGTCAGATGCCTGTCCCGAAGTCAGAATGGTATCCACGCCTAAGGAGATCACCTCTTCTATCGCCTGATACGGATCCCTGCACACATCGAACGCCCTGTGAAATGTAACATGCATCTGACCGGCACAGGCCTTAAGCTCCCGCATCCTGTCCATATCCACATTCCCGTCCGCTCTCAGACACCCCGTTACCACGCCGTCTGCTCCCAGTTCCCGAAACATCCGGATATCTTCTCTCAACATCTGAAATTCCGCTTCCGTGTACAGAAAATCGCCGAATCTCGGACGGATCAGTACGTTCAGTTCTATATCACACTCCTTCCGGATCTGTCTAAACTGACTTACTCCCGGCGTCGTCCCGCCTATCAGCAGGTTCGCGCAGACCTCCAGCCGGTCCGCTCCGGCTTCTGCCGCAATCACCGCAGATTCTACAGAATCAACACATACTTCCAGCCTCGTCTTCATATTCTCCCCTCACTTTTCCTGTTTGAAGAAAGGCAGCCCTCTCCCACACGCCAAGGGCTGCCTTACTATCTATTACTCATTCTACTTCGATGCCTTCCACTCGTCAATCTGTTTCTGCATCTCCTCGATCACCTTGTCGATACCCGTCGCCTCTAACTTCTCCTGAAGCTTTGGCAGATATTCCTCGGGGTCTACGCTTCCGGTGTAGAGAGATTTGCCAAATTCATCCATTACATTGCCGAATCCGGCTACTTCCGTGCTGACCGGTTCCAGATCGAAGTCGAATCCAAAGGACGGAGCCTCAACAGACGAATCATTGAATTCCTTGAAGGTCGCCCATTTATCCACCGGCTCATTCTCCAGTACATAGGTGTTGAATAATCCGCCCTGTACCCAATAGGATACAGAATAATTCTTCCTTGTCTCTTCGTTCAGCTTAACCTTGTTCTCATACACATATGGTTTCCCTTCGGCTTTGGCCGCTTCATCAGCCGGAACCTCAGCCTTATCCCAGTGCTCGCCTTCAATACCATAGTTCAGCAGATTCCTGAGATACTCATCCGTATTGACCAGGTTCAGGAACTCTACCGCCTTCTCCGGATGCTTGGTCTGCGCGTTGATGGCCGTGAGGGCGCCGCGGGCGGAGATATTGGTCACATAAGTATCCATGATCGGGGTCGCCACAACCTCATATCCCAGGTCTTTTCCCCATACCAGTTCTGCATACGGCTGCCCGTCTCCCTTTGTCACAAAGCGCTTCACAGACTTATCATCGGAGGCCGTAGCCGCGTCTTTATTTATATAGCCGGCAAGATAATATTTCCTCATAGTCTCAAGAGTCGACTTCATCTTCTCAGTCTCAAATACATTCTTGACCGTCAGCGTATCGTCACCGTACTCGATACCTACCGGATTCTGGATCAGATCCATATAGATCGGCGCGGAATAGCTGCTGGTAAGATACATCGGCACTACATCCGGCTCCTTCTCCTTGATAAGCTTAAGCCATGGTTCCAGATCCTCCAGGCTGTGGATCTCGTCTACCGGAATCTCATATTTGTCGACATATTCTTTGGTAAATACCCACATCGGCATACTTCCGATCTCTTTCTCGCTCGGAACACCATAGGTCTTGCCCTGTACCTTCGCTGCCTCCCAGAAACGCCCGTCAATATTCTTGTACATCTCTGTATCCTTGATGTAATCATCGATCTGGAGGAATGCACCCTTGTTCGCGTTCTGGAGATAATTATTGGCCCAGGAGCAGGTGAAGCACAGATCCCAGTCGTCCCCTGTATTGATCACGACCTGCATCTTCTGGTCATAATCGCCCCAGCCGGCCGTATTGATCTTCAATTTCACACCGATCTTCTCTTCTATGTATTCATTTACCTTCTCGATCACCTGATCCTGGTCCTTCTGCGCATCACCGATCTGCCACCAGGTCAATTCCACGATCTCGTCCCCGCTTGAATTCGTCTCTGCCTTCTTGCCGCCGCAGCCTGCCAGAAGCCCCGCCGTCATTACCACTGCAAGCCCTGCTGCCGCGAATCTCTTTATCATCTTAAACTTCATCATTATTCCCTCCTGATTAATTCTACTCTTTCACAGCTCCTACCGTCAATCCATTTACAAAATATCTCTGGAAGAACGGATAAGCGAAAATAATCGGTAATGTAGATATCACTACGATTGCCATCTTAATGGTCTCTTTCGGCATATTTGCCGCCGTTGTGATCCCGTCGACACCCATGGCGGCTTTGTTGTTGGCCAGCCAGTCGATGGAGCTCTCAATCTGGATCAGCAGATATTGGAGCGGGATCAGATCCTTGTTATCCATATACATCATGGCATTGAACCAGTCGTTCCAGTAACCAAGCGTCAGGAACAGTCCTATGGTCGCAAGCCCCGGCAGCGCCATAGGAATGACGATCTGGAAGAACAGCCTCCACTCCGACGCCCCGTCGATCTTCGCCGATTCCACGACCGCATCCGGAATACTCGTCTTGAAGAACGTCCGCAGCACGATGATGTTAAATGAATTCAGACACAGGGGCAAGATCAGCGCCCACAGGGAGTCTTTGAGCATCAGTACCTTGGTTACGATCAGATAATTCGCGATCATACCGCCGCTGAACAGCATGGGGATGGTGATCACCGTCGTGAAAAATTTGCGGAACGCATAGGTTTTCCTGGACAATGCGTAGGCATAGGTACCCGTAAGCAATAATCCGATGATCGTTCCCACTATGGTGATAAAGATCGTCACCCCATAGCTCTTGAGAATATTTTCGCCGGCGCTTACGATATATTCATAGGCATAGAAGCTTAGCTTCTCCGGGATGAACCGGTATCCGTTCATAGCCAGCGACGCCTCATCTGTAAATGAGATGATGATGACGAAGATAAACGGGATAACGCATATCAGTGACAGGACTGCCAATATCACATTAAACAGAACATTTGTCGGCGTCTTGATCTGGTTATATTTGCATTCGTCTGCTTCTAACTTCTTAATTTGCTTCTTCATCCTTCTATCGGATATCTTTTTTTCTGCCTTCCCGGACTCCAAAGCTTCTGTCTCTTTCATTTTTTGAGCTGCCACACTTATACCTCCTTCCCTGTATCAGAATAATGCATTCTCATTATCTACCTTTGATACGATCTTATTGGCGATCATGATCAGCACGAATCCGACCGTCGACTGGAACAGCGCCGCAGCCGAGCTCATTCCGATCTCACCGCTGGTCTTAAGCGCCCGGAAAATATATGTATCAAGTACATTCGTTACCGGGTACAGCGGACCGGAATTCTTCGGCAGCTGGTAGAACAATCCGAAGTCCGCCTTGAAGATTCCGCCGACAGACATGATCAGTAGGATCGTGATGACCGGCTTCAGAAGCGGCAGAGTAATGTATTTGATCTGCTGCCACTTGCTGGCCCCGTCAAGCACCGCCGCCTCATAATAGGTCTTGTCGATTCCGCAGATCGAAGCAAGATAAACCACCGTATTGTATCCCATTCCCTTCCACTGGCTCATGAAAATGATGATAAAAGGCCAGAACTTCGTCTCCGTATACCAGGAAACCGGCTCACCGCCGAACTGCTGGATGATCGCGTTGAAATAACCCTTCTCAGGATTCAGGAATGCGAACACGCAATAGCTTACAACTACCCATGACAGGAAATACGGCAAGAACATGGAGCTCTGATAGATCTTCATCATCCCCTTGTTCTTGATCTCATTGAGAAGCAGTGCGAGCACCACCGGCACCGCCACGCCAAGGATGATAAATGTCAGATTGTAAAGCACCGTATTTCTTACAATAATCCACGCGTCGCCGCTGCTGAACAGGAATTTGAAATTGTCAAACCACACGGTCTCGCTCGTGAATAAGTTATAGAAGAACCCGTCTCCGGATAACCGGAATTTCTTGAATGCCACCAGAATACCGAACAACGGCAGGTAAGCAAAAAACAGAAACCAGATTGCTCCCGGCATGCTTAAGATCAGCAGCTCTTTATTTGCCTTAAGCCGGCTAAGGAAATTCCCTTTGGGTTTCCCGGCTTTTTTTGTATTAGCCTTCACTCTTAACCTCCTCCTTTTCCCGGACACATTCTCATCGGATTGCAGCTGCATTTCTAACCGTATGATCTGGCGTCCGCACTGTCTGTCAACTTACCGGTCCGTTAAACTGCAGTGTTTTGTATCTGTATCGTAACAGTTCAGATACCTTCACTGTTATAGGCATCCGGCCATTAAAAATCGCTTCGCGATGGACCGTACGCTTTCAGGCTCTACTCTATGGCACGGTCAGCGCAGTGAATGCGCAGACCTGTCTGAACTGTTACTCTGTATCAACTATATCATTGTGCAGTTTGTATGGAAAGTTGAAAACTTTCGGGTTCATTGGACAAATTCTAGTAGGATCATTTCTATTTTTACGCACAAAAAAACCGTGAAATAATATGTCCATCATTTCACGATTTTGTCCACTTACATATTTGCAAATATCATTTCTTCAACTTTTGAATTTTTCATAAATTCATCTCTTGAATTACAATTCAAAATTTGATTAATATCTTTCTCATTGATTTCTATAATGGGTATGTTCCTTTGCCTCGCAATATATAATTCCTTTCCTACCCAACTAGAAGAATTCACATCAGACGACTTTATTAAACATAAAATATTAGATTCCTCAAGCACTTTATAAACATACCCCTGATGATCTGGCGAACAATTATCCAAGATATCAAAATACGTTTCAACTGTACTGTAATCTCGAAATTTATTTTTGATACTAAGAAGAATATCGATATTAATTTCACTATCCCTTAACGTATAACTAAAAAAGATTTTATTATTACGCACTAATATTCCCCCATATTTCAACACAAACTTTAATTAACAAAGGAGCAATAATTGAAACAATAATTAATCCCAAATATAGAATCTGTGATCCATTAAAAAATGATCGGAATAACCGCCTCTTACTTCTATTCTCTGACCGAACCGGCAATCCATTCCGCTTTTTTATCTCATCCATCCTCTTGTTCATATTCTCTCTTAATCTATCCTGATAAAAATATAATACTACATCAACAGCATAAAACAAAACCGGTATCAGAATCCCTAATAACTCTAGAGCAATTACAAGATTGGACAATGGACTTTCTTTATAGATACCTGCCAACAACGTATATACCGCGATCTGTACCGTGACACATAATTTTTTCGTTTCCAAACTATTATTACTGAAATTCAATGTTGCTTTATGTAGCTGATCTATTTGAATCTTATCTAATTCATCTGCTATTACCCTCTGCTCATCACTCAAATTCCTTTTATTTGCTCCCAACAATCCACCTCAATGATATCTTTCTCACTTTTTAATAGTTCTCTATATAATATAAGCCAGATAAATTGAAATTTCAATATTTGTACATCATATTCGCCATTTTATTACAGTTATTTTCTTCATTTTATATCATATTTTGCCGAAAAATGTCTAATACTTTTTCATCTCCCGCAGCGATGCCGGAGACACCCCGTAACACTGCTTAAACTTCCGGTAAAAATAACTGGTATCCGGATATCCCACCTGCCTCGCAATGTCATTGATCTTCATATTGGTATTCAGGATCAGCTCTTTCGCAATCCCATTCTTCGTGTTACTGAGATACTGTGCAAAGGAACATCCCACTTCCTTCTGGAACAGCTGCCCCAGATAAGACGCATTCATATGGTACTTATACGCCAGTGTCTTGAGGTTCATATCTTCTCTGTAATTCTTCTGAACTTCCGCGATGATCTGGCGCACCACAGGGGTATACTGAGAATTCTCTTCATGCATACATTCGATGATCTCTGTAATCTCTGACACAAATGCCGTCTTAATTCCGTAAATATCATCTGCACCAAAAATCGCCTCCATAAGTTCCGAGAGATCATGGAACCTACACGATTCAAGTTTGTATTCTTTTTTCATATCCTGGAGCAACATTGCGATCTTCACTGCAATTTGATACAATGAACCCGCATCAGCATCTTTTTGTATATTGTTGATAAGCAGGTCTTCTATATATCTGATCGCCGATTCCTTCTCTTTCTTCAGAATGAATTTCCTAAGCCGTGCTTCATCCATACTGATCGCTTCTGTTTTCCGGTCATGGATCTGCCTTTGGCTGATACAGCTTCCGTATCCTTCAATGACCAGATATTTTTGAAGTTTCTTTGCTGATCTGTAAGCCTTCGGAAGCTGTTCGATTCTCTGAATGGATGGTCCTACGCAGACAAATGTCATTAGATTGTATCTGCTCTCAATCCGATTCTGAAGATCCTGAAAATATTCCTGCACCTGCTCTTCTCCCATATCACCGGCTTCCAGTACCATTAACAGATTGTCCGGCGGAAGATGTACAAGCTCAAGCCCATTTTCTTGCTTTAAGTCCACGATCACATCTGCAATTTTATTCTCTTTTAAGCCGTCCATATTCCATCTCATCACTGCTGCATAGAAGTTTGCGCCCGCTTCTGTGATACCCAGCACTTCCGCAAACTTTTGATATTCTTTCTCTTCTGCTTCCGCTTTCCCCAACTCATCTGCCGCAGGCTTCCCATTCAAGAAATGCATCCACTCTGTCTTCTCATCAATATAACGGATCTTCTCCTTATCCATCTCCTCAAGCTTCTGTATCGTCTCCCGAAGCTGACGCTCCAGTTCCTCCTCATTGACAGGCTTTAGGATATAATTCTCCACATCCAGACGAACCGCCTCCCTGGCATAGGAGAACTCATCATATCCGGTCAATATGATAAAGCGCACCTGTTCATCCATCTCACGGATCTTCCGAAGGAGCGCCAGCCCATCCATCTCCGGCATGCTGATATCCGTCACCACGATGTGCACAGGCTCCTTCTCCCACAACTTGAGCGCCTCCACACCGTCGTGCGCCATATGCACCACGTCAAGACCCAGCGCTTCCCAATCTATGATATTCCGAATTCCCTGTAAGATCAGTTCTTCATCCTCCACTATCATTACTTTCTTCATCATATACCTTCCTCCTGAACAACCGGAACTGCTTCGTCTGTTTTGAACCTCAAGATCACCCGGAGGCCTCCCCCGCTTCTCGATTCTATATGAATCCCATATTCTCTGCCATAGACAGCCTTAAGCCTTCGGTTGACATTGGCAATACCA
>CANDQP010000079.1 GCA_947388185.1 uncultured Dorea sp.
GGGTTACGGCGGCGGAGGCTATAACGGTCAGGGCTATGGCGGCTGCGGCTATGGCGGAGGCCATCATGGGGGCGGACACGGATGCCGCCGTTAGTCAATGGTACAGAGTGAAGGAAGGGGCAGCGGCAGTGATGGCCGCTGCCTTGTTTGCCGTTCTATAGAAATGAGGAGGTGATGCGTCATGCGGAGCGAGGCAGAGATCAACCATGCCTTGGAGACGTATGCCGATATGATCCGGCGGGTCTGCTTCTATCATCTGAAGAATCAATCGGATACGGAAGACGTGTTCCAGAATGTTTTCTTAAAATACATGCTGTCTAATGAATCTTTTTACGACAGCGAGCATGAAAAGGCATGGCTGCTCCGCGTATCCATCAATGCCTGCAAAGATTATCTGAAGAATTTCTTCAGACGCAATGTGGTTCCGCTGGAGCTGCTTAGTGAGACGGAGGCGAAGGAGAGCGGGGATGACCACGAGGTTTTAGAGGCGGTGCTGTCTCTTCCGGTTAAA
The DNA here is from genome assembly GCA_947388185.1 of uncultured Dorea sp. Taxonomy (GTDB): domain Bacteria; phylum Bacillota; class Clostridia; order Lachnospirales; family Lachnospiraceae; genus Sporofaciens. The sequence goes on from CANDQP010000079.1 coordinate 512, forward strand.
TATAAGGACGCAATATACCTGCATTATTATGAGGGATACTCGGCGGCTGAGATCGGGAACATAATCGGGAAAAAGGAGAATACGGTATATTCTCTGCTTTCCAGGGGACGGATGATGTTAAGAGATAAGCTGGGAGGTGATGGATTTGACCAATAAAATACAGGATGCGTTTGATCATATCAAGGCAGATGCAAGGCTTAAGGAATCGACAAAGCAGTTCTTGTATGACAGACGGACTGGTAACAGATATCCGCGGCGCAGTCCGGCGATGCGGTATGCTGTCTCAATGATCTGCGCGGTATTGATTCTCGCAGCAGGCGCGGCAGGATATTCCTGGGTGCGGATGCCGGTTTCTTATGTAAGTATCGATGTCAATCCGTCCATTGAGCTGGGGCTGAACCGTTTTGACCGGGTTGTATCGGCCAAAGCGTATAATGCGGAGGGAGAGGCGATCTTAGATGAATTGTCTCTGAAATGGAAAAGGTATACGGATGCGCTGCATGCGGTGATAGAGTGCGAGGGTATGCGCGCGTATCTGGCAGACGGTGCGGAACCGGTCCTTGCGGTGGCCGCGGATCAGATCCGGGGGCAGGAACTGGAGCGGGGAGTAAGGCGCTGCTCGGGGCATATGAGGAATCATTGCCAGAATGTCAGCGTAGATCTTGATACGGCGTCTCAGGCGCATCACAGCGACCTGTCGGTCGGCAAATATTATGCGTATCTCCAGTTATCTCAGTATGATAGTTCTGTGACCGTAGATGACTGCAGGGAAATGAGCATGGCTGAGATCAATGCAAGGATCGGCGAGTATGAGCAGACGGTTGATGAAGAAGACGCCGGGAATACGGACAATGAATCTGGGGATGATGGGAATGCGGGCGGATATAATCAGGATTCCTGTGACGGGAACGGCAGGCCGTCCCATCAGAGGAGACATCATCACCGGAACTGGGGATATGAGTAAGGATGAAAAGCAGATAGATGGCAGAAGTCTCAAAAGAGGCGCCGGCCATCTATCTATTTTTATATCCAGCTTATTCCCGGAGCTTCGCTCCTTTCATGTTCACGCAGGAATGCAGGTAGGAACCGGTTACCACGATCCAGATGACGGCTACCACCACGATCGCCATGATACCGGTATCGAAGAACAGATGCCCGAGCATGGTGAACACAAGAAGGATAGGAATCCAGGCGTTTATAGAGGAATAGGTCTTATATGCACTCTGGTAGATCAGCTCCTTCTGTGCCTCATCGCAGCTGTCAAGCCATTGCTGGCGGAATTTCATGGATGACGGGTCGCCCTTCTGGTCGGGATGGGCTGCCTGAATTGTTTTGACATAGCGTGTCTGGTAGAAGCCGCTGTAGAAATAGAATCCGAGGAACACCAGACAGGATGCCAGCATATTCTTATGGTTGCCGCCGGTAATGTATTTGACTGAATATCCGGCGGATAATATCAGGATACATAATATCTGGGATAAGATATTGGCCATAACTCCAAAGGCTCCGGTCTTCTCCTCCTCATACTCCCATCGGTCGCATTCTTCATCCTCCGTCTCACGGATCTTCTTACCGATCGCCCGGAGCCTGCGGATGCTGCGTTCTCCTAAGAGTATAGCCGCGGCGGTGATGATCAGCAGAGCGGGCAGCATAATGCGCTGCATGAGGGACAGGATATCTGTCATTCCTGTCTGGATATCATTGATCCTTCCTCCTAACAGGAGCATCGTCAGAAATCCCAGAGCTGCGCCGAACAATGCGAATGACAGCATGATGAGCCCCATCTTCTTGAATGAATTCGTCTTTTTTGGTTCTTGGTTATCTCTTGTCATGATTCTTCGTCCTCCTTATATTCAAAGATATCTTCTACTGTTACCTGGCAGATCTTCGCAAGCTTCAATGCCAAGGTTACTGACGGCGAATAATCGCCTCTTTCGATCAGGCTGATCGTCTGTCGGGACACTCCGGCAAGCTTGCCAAGCTCCGTCTGGTTGATTCCCATCCGGGAGCGGTATTCCTTCAGATAATTCAACAGTGCCAATCCATCATCTCCTATCTATCTGGTATTTCAACGTCGTTTTGTGATTTAAGTATTTGACAACTTTGTTTGTCAAATATAGTATAGCATTGACAAATATAGTTGTCAACAAGTCTGATGAAATATTGACAACTATTTTTGTCAAAATGAAACTTGAAGGGTCAGGAGGATAGGCTGGTACACATATCAGCGCACATATTAGCGGCGAAAAACGTTGCATAAATGACGGCAATGGATATATAATATGACTTTAGGATTGGAATACGAAAAAGAGGAGGACGACAGAATGAATATGATTCAGGATGTGATGGATTACATCAGAGGTTATGATGAAGAAATAGGAAATGCACTTGATCTGGAACTGAACCGGCAGAGAAGGAACCTGGAACTGATCGCTTCGGAGAATATCGTAAGTCCGGCGGTGATGCTGGCGATGGGTACGGTTCCGACGAATAAATATGCGGAAGGATATCCGTCGAAGCGTTATTACGGAGGCTGTGAGCATGTGGATATCCTGGAAGAGCTGGCGATCAGGAGAGTGAAGGAGCTGTTTGGCTGCGACCATGCGTGCGTACAGCCTCATTCCGGGGCGAATGCCAACAATGCGGTCTATCAGGCATTGCTGCAGCCGAAAGATACGGTGATGGGGATGAACCTGGCGCACGGCGGGCACCTCACCCACGGCTCTCCGGTTAATATGTCGGGGCTTCTGTATCATTTTGTACCGTATAATGTAAATGATGAGGGATTCCTGGATTATGACGAGATCAGAAGGACCGCCAGGGAATGTAAGCCGAAGATGATCGTTGCGGGCGCGTCTGCTTACCCAAGGGAGATACGTTTTGATATATTTGCGGATATTGCAAAAGAGGTCGGGGCATACTTGTTCGTAGATATGGCGCATATCGCCGGACTGGTTGCGGCAGGGCTTCACCAGAGCCCGGTTCCCTATGCGGACGTGGTGTCGAGTACGACCCATAAGACTTTAAGGGGACCAAGAGGCGGCATCATCCTGTGTAAGGAAGAGCACGCGAAGGCGATCGATAAGGCGATCTTCCCGGGAACCCAGGGCGGGCCGCTGATGCATATCATAGCGGCGAAGGCCGTCTGTTTCGGGGAGGCGTTAAAGCCGGAGTTTAAGGCGTATCAGGAGCAGGTTGTGAAGAATGCAGGGGCGCTTGCAGAGGCAATGACAACAGAAGGATTCGATCTTGTCAGCGGCGGCACGGACAATCATCTGATGCTGGTTGACCTCAGGAATATGGGGATTACCGGCAAGGAACTGCAGAACCGCCTGGATGAGGTCTATATCACGGTCAACAAGAATGCGGTGCCGAACGATCCGGCAAGCCCGTTCGTGACCAGCGGCATCCGTATCGGCACACCGGCGGTTACCACAAGAGGACTTAAGGAAGCAGATATGAAGACGATCGCAAGGCTGATCAGGATGACGGTGACGGATTATGATACGAAGGCGGAGGAGATACGCGGCGAAGTCAACCGGATCTGCGAGAGATATCCGCTGTATATATGATTCGGTGTAAAGGTTCAGAAGCGGAAGGAGCGGCAGATATCATGATGAGTAAGAACAGTATAGAGGAATTTGCCGGCGGCCTGTCTTCGGCAAAGCCTGTTCCGGGCGGCGGCGGAGCCTGTGCGGCGGCGGGAGCATTTGCGGCAGCGCTCGGAATGATGGTGGCGAATCTGACGGTGGGAAAGAAACGGTATGCGGATGTGGAAGAGGAGATGAAGGAGATCCTGGTTCGTCTCGGAGGATTGAGAGATCAGTTGTTAGAACTGATCGATAAGGATGCCGAGGCCTTTGAACCGCTCTCAAGGGCGTACGGGCTTCCCAGAGAGACGCCGGAGCAGCGGGAGGAGAAGGAGCGTGTTCTGGAAGCGGCGCTGTATGAGGCGAGTATGGTTCCCCTTGAGATCATGGAGAGGATCCTGGAAGCAATGGGGGATCTGGAGATCTTGAGCAAGAAGGGAAGCCGGATCGTGATCAGTGATGCAGGCGTGGGTGTGCTCTTTGCGCAGGCCGCGCTTGACGGAGCGTCCCTGAATGTATTTATCAATACGAAGCTTATGAAGGATCGAATCAAGGCGCAGAGGATCGATAAGAAGGCAGAGGATATGATACGGCAGGGGCAGGAATACAAAGACAGAATCTATTCAGCGGTTATGTCGCAGATCCGGTAATGCTCCATTTGGCCGGATAGCGGACGGAGCAGTCGGCAGAAAAGAGGTTAAAATGAGTAAGATCATGCAGGGGACAGACGTAGCGAAGGCTATGAAGGAAGAATTGATCATGAAAGCGGAGGGGCTGAAGCAGAAAGGAATGATCCCCGCGCTTGCAATTGTGAGGGTAGGCGCGCGTCCGGACGATCTGGCTTATGAACGGGGAGCCAGGAAACGGATGGAACTTGTGGGGATCGCCTGCAAGGTAATTGAACTGCCGGAGGATATCGGTCAGGAGGAATTGGAACAGGCATTTTCCCGGGTTAACGCAGACCCGGATATTCACGGCATCCTGCTATTCCAACCGCTTCCGGGGCATCTGGACGTGAATCCTGTAAAGGCGATGATCGATCCATGGAAGGATGTGGACGGCATGAGCCCTGTGAATATCGCGAAGGTATTCGCAGGAGATGAGACCGGCTTCGCCCCATGTACGGCGGAGGCTGTCATGGAGATGCTTCGTTATTACGGTATCGGACTTGAGGGGAAACGGGTAACCGTGGTAGGAAGAAGCATGGTGGTGGGAAGGCCATTGGCTATGCTGCTGCTTCGAGAGCATGCGACGGTTACGATCTGCCATACGCGGACAGCCGGACTTGAGGCAGAGTGCCAAAACGCCGGGATCCTGGTGGCGGCGGCCGGGAAGGCAAGGATGATCACGGGAGAGATGATCCGGGAAGGAGCGGTCGTGGCGGACGTGGGCATCAATGTGGATGAGGACGGGAAGCTCTGCGGCGACGTGGATTACGAGGCGGCAGAGCCGAAGGCCGCTTACTTAAGTCCGGTGCCGGGCGGGGTGGGAAGCGTCACTTCTTCGGTGCTGGCGAAGCACGTGATAAGGAGCGCGGATTATTTTGCAAAGAATGCTTGCAAGCACTGCAGAGGTGTGGTAGTATAAAGCATATATTTGGCAATAATTGTGGATAGAAAACTCCAAGGAAGGAAAATCTTGGAGTTTTTCTAAATTAATAAAGAATTCATAAAGGGGGAATAGTATGTATGATACTATCAATGCAATAGTAAAAAGTGTGAACAGCGTTGTGTGGGGCTGGGGGATGATCATCCTGCTGCTTGGAACACATGTATTCATGACGGTCCGTACAGGATTCATCCAGAGATTCACGATCAGCAAGGGTATCCGGCTGTCGGTTGCAAAGGATCCGGATGCGGAGGGCGAAGTATCACAGTTCGGGGCGCTTACGACGGCGCTGGCGGCGACTATAGGTACCGGTAATATCGTCGGCGTCGGTACGGCAATCGCGCTTGGCGGGCCGGGAGCAGTCTTATGGTGCTGGCTTACCGGTGTGTTCGGCATCGCGACGAAGTATGCGGAGTCCTTCATCGCGGTAAAATACAGGGTGAAGACGGAAGACGGGCGTATGCAGGGAGGAGCCATGTACGCGTTAGAGCGCGGTCTTAATATGAAGTGGCTTGGAATGTTATTTGCCTTCTTTGCAGCGTTTGCATCCTTTGGAATCGGATGTGCGACCCAGGTCAATGCCATTGCGGAGATCTGTGATACGAACTTCCATATTCCAAGAACCGTTGTCGGTGTCGCGATCGGTGCGCTGACGGCGATCGTGATCTTTGGCGGCATCAAATCCATCGCGCGCGTCTGTGAGAGACTGGTTCCGTTTATGGCGGTATTCTATGTCCTTGGCTGTATCATTATCCTGTGTATGAATTATGATTACATAATCCCGGCAGTCCGTGTGATCTGCAAGCTTGCATTCGCACCGGGCGCGGCGGCAGGCGGTCTTGTGGGAAGCGGTATCCGGATGGCGATCCAGTATGGAGTGGCAAGGGGCCTGTTCTCCAATGAGTCGGGTCTTGGTTCTGCGCCGATCGCGGCAGCGGCGGCACAGACCAGGAATCCGGTGCGCCAGGCGCTGGTGTCCTCTACGGGAACGTTCTGGGATACGGTCGTGGTATGTCTGATGACAGGACTGGTGCTGGTGACGACGATCATGAAGAACCCGGGGATCAACGCGGATTCCATCGATAACGGCGGGCAGCTTACCACATTGGCATTCGGACAGATCCCGTATCTCGGGCCGATCATACTGACACTTGGTATTATTACATTTGCATATTCGACGATTCTTGGATGGGCATATTACGGCGAGCGGTGCGTGGAATATTTCTCGGGCAAGGCAGGTCTGCTCCCGTACCGTATCCTGTATATCGCGGTGGCAGTGATCGCTCCGGTGGTAGCGCTTGATCTTGTGTGGCTGATCGCGGATACGCTGAACGCGCTGATGGCAATCCCCAATCTGGTGGCTGTATTGCTGCTGTCGAATGTGATCGTCAGGGATACAAGGAGATATATCAGGGATCTGGATGCGAAGGATAACACGCAGATTCCGGTAGTCAGGCGATAAAGAAAGGAAAGAACAGTATGAGTGATGAAGTGAGACGCATAAAGCGGGAATTGGCCTATGAGGGGACGATTCTCAATGTATATCGGGATTATATGGAATTTGCGAACGGCAATCATGCGGTGTGGGATTACATTCATCATGACGGTGCGGCGGCTGTCGTACCGGTAATGGATGACGGACGTCTTCTGATGGTGAAGCAGTATCGGAACGCGCTGGAGAGGGATACTCTGGAGATTCCGGCAGGGAAGCTGGACGCGCCGGGAGAACCGGGACTTGAGTGTGCAAGCCGGGAGCTGGAGGAGGAGACCGGATACCGGTCCGAGAATCTGGAATGGCTTATCACGCTCCGGACGACGGTTGCATTCTGTAATGAGCGGGTGGAGATCTTCGTGGCGAAGGATCTGATCCCGTCCCATCAGAATCTGGATGAGGATGAATACGTGGATGTGAAGGCGTATTCTGTCCAGGAGCTGAAAGAGATGATCTTCACAGGGAAGATCGAGGATTCCAAGACCATTGCGGCGATCCTGGCATACGAATCAAAATATCTGAATCAGTAAAACGAATATATTTATTTCCCCGGCATATAATGAAGTATCTGTAACAGTGGGAGGAATGCTTGTGAGGATACATGAGAACAAGAAGTTCTTGATCATTTTTTGTATGCTGGGGTTTTTTGCCGGGATCATCTATGCGAATCTGATGTCGGAGGATACGATTGCGGGTATGGGGATCTTCAGTGAATTTTTCCTGAATCAGTACAGTCAGGCAGAGATCGATATGACGGAATACCTGTGGTATGTGGTGAGAGTCCGTGCCGTACCCCTTATATTGGTGGCGGCGCTTGGATGTACCAGGCTCAGGAAAGGGATCGCGGCCGGATTCCTGGCATGGACAGGCTTTGGCGGCGGGATGATCATGACTTCAGCTGTCCTTAAGATGGGACTTAAGGGGCTGATCCTGTGCCTGATCGCGCTGACGCCGCATTTTGTGTTCTATGCGGCGGGGTTCATGGTTCTGCTGTGGTATCTGTTTACCTATCCGGAAGCCAAATGGAATCCGTCTAAGATGATCAGTATGGTGTTATTTATCATCGTCGGTATTCTGCTGGAGTGTTATGTGAACCCTATCATCATGGAACTGTTCCTGAAAACGCTCTGATGCAGACGGTACATTAAAGTCCGTATTCATACCATGTCCGCAATACCCGGGACAGGCAATATTCTGCATGGATGATCTGATACAGCCCGGGGCTTGCGGCCTTAAGCCTGCCGGGATCGATGATATACTGCCAGAATCCCTCGGCGAAGAATTCCATCTCGTCTCTTACGCAGTCCGATCCGTATGTCCGGATAAAGGAAGCGCTCTCTGACTGGTAGATGGACTTGAATGTGTCAGTATAGGAAGGAAGGCCTACATAGAAATCAAACCAATGCCCAATCTCGTGGATGGGTGACTGAGAAGCAGCGTCTGACCGTGATTCGATCAGGATACGCTGCTCTTCGTAATTAGTGGTCGCCATGACCTGATTGTATTTCCCTTTGTAGTAGGTCTGTCCGATATTCTTGTCCGTCACAAAGATACCCCATCCCTCTCTTACAAATGCATCCTGGAGATACGGCGGCAGTAATGCGAGCTGTTGGTTGACAATCGCTACGATCCTGTCGTCTGCGCTGCCGTCCTTCTGGCATTGGATGGAGGACAGGGGTTCGTCCACGTGATCCGGTCCGAATGCGATGTCCTGTACCTGCCTGGGCTTAAGCCCTGCGGCGCGGACAGAAGCTTCGGCCGTTTCCTTCTGCTGCCGGATCCCCAGAGCAACGAAAGCTGTGAGGAGGAGGATCAGCAGCAGGAGGAAATATATGAGTCCGTTTTTATTCTTTTCCTGTGTCTTCATAGATGTCTTTATGGAACCTCCCAAATTCTTATACGGAATTATTTTAAAGGATTTGGCGGCTTCTGTCCAGAGAATACCGAATGTTCACAAACATTTCAAAATTATGCGGATGGATGAGCAGGCTGCTGATTTTTCAGCTGGATCTTTGCAGATAATATTGCAGGTACAGCAGGCAGAACAGGAAGATCAGGATCTGGCTTGCCAGAAGCCCCCACAGATATCCTTCGATCCCGAAGATTGGGATCAGGAGGAAGACGCTCGCGATCCGTATGCCGAGACTTGCAGAATTAATGCTGAAGGAAAGCGTTGTCTTTCCGATTCCGTTGATCATGCTGATCAGGGTGTTGTTGGTGTACAGGAACGGGCACATCCAGGCAAGGGTAATGATATAATCCCCTGCCATGGAGCTGTGGAACAGGAAGACCCCGATCCATTCTCCGAAGGTAAGGAGGCTTACACAGCAGATGCTTCCGAGAAAGATGCAGGAGTAGGTGACTTTGTTGACCAGATTGGATAGTTCCCGGCGGTTGTTGAGTGTCTGTATCTCTGCCACCGTGGGGAGAAGCATGGTGGATACGGAATTGGTGATCGCGGATGGGAACAGGATGCAGGGCAGAGCCATACCGGTCAGTACCCCGTAGGTACCAAGCGCTTCCGAGAGCGGCATTCCGTGGGCTTGAAGCCTTACAGGGATGGATACGGCCTCAATGCTCTGCAGGACATTTAAGAGCACCCGGCTTGCGGTTAAGGGGATGGAGAGCGTAAGCAGTTCGCGGCTGTGCCTTAAGGAACCGCGCAGGCGGAACCTTGCCAGGGTCTTTAAGACCTTTTTGCCGATCAAAGCCCTGAGACAGAAGACAGAAGAAGCAATCTCTCCCGCGATCAGGCCTGTAACGGCGATGGCGACGCCAAAACGGATCCCGTGATTGATCCCGTACAGATAGAGCAGGCAGACGCTTAAGATCCGGACGGTCTGCTCTATGAACTGGGATATGGCGGGGATTCCGGTCTGCTTCAGCCCGAAGTAGTAGCCGCAGATACAGCTATGTACGGATGCAAACGGAAATGCATAGGAGAGGATGATGAGCAGGCTTTCGCACCGCGGTTCCTTAAGAAAAACTTCGGATATGGGAACAGCGTATTTCTGTAAAAGAAGAGTGACGATTACAGAGAGGGAGACGGACAGGAGAAGGCTTGTATATAGGATCTCCCTTGCTTCCCGGCGTTTTCCCTGCGTGATCCGGGCGGCGACACAGCGGGACAGGGCAAGCTCAATGCCGGCGGAGGTCAGGGAAAAGCAGAGTGCGTAGATAGGAAATACAAGCTGATACAGGCCGACTCCTTCCTCTCCGAAGGTGTGGCTCAGGAAAATGCGGTAGAAGAATCCCATGAACCGGGTAGCGAATCCGGTCAGTGTTAAGATAAAAGTCCCCTTGATGATTGCACGTTTTCGTGACATGGCGGGCTCCTTTGGTTTATCATATTATTACAGCATATTCCAAAAGGGGACTTGACAGAACAAAAAAGCAGTGCTATTCTACATATGGAAATATCCTAGCAATTTGCTAGGAATTAAAAATGATTAACTGGAATGAAGGTGAGTGAGTGAAGCTTTCTACAAAAGGAAGATACGGTCTTCGGGCCATGATAGATCTTGCCAGATACAGTGAGAAGGAGCCGGTCTCCATCAGCAGTATTGCGGCAAGGCAGGATATCTCGGAGCGGTATCTGGAGCAGTTGGTCGGGCTTCTTAAGAAGGCGGGGCTGGTGCGCAGTATCCGCGGTGCGACGGGGGGATATGTCCTGGCAAGAGGCGCATGCGAGATCTCTGTCGGGGATGTGCTGCGGGCGCTGGAAGGAAGCCTTGAGCCGGTCAAATGTGCGGCGTTCTATTCCGAAGAGGGATGTATGGCTGCGGACGGCTGTGTGACCAAGTATGTATGGCAGAAGATCAATGACAGCATTAACGAGACGGTGGATCGGATGATGTTAGATGAACTGGTCCGGGAGAGCAGACAGCTGAACCCGGAGGGTGAACTGGAGAATCCGAAGTGTAATGTATAAATTCAATAGAGAAGAGGAGAATAGAGATGAAAAGATTCATTTATCTGGATAATGCGGCGACAACGAAGACGGCGCCGGAGGTAGTGGAGGCGATGCTCCCGTATTTTACGGAGAATTACGGCAATCCGTCCAGTGTATACACATTTGCTTCTGGCAATAAGGAGGCGATCAGCGAGCAGAGGGATGTGATCGCTGATGTGCTTGGCGCGAAGAGCAACGAGATCTATTTCACAGCGGGCGGATCAGAGTCCGACAACTGGGCGCTTAAGGCGGCGGCGGAAGCATACGGGGATAAGGGGAATCACATTATCACGACGAAGATCGAGCATCACGCGATCCTCCATACCGCAGAATATCTGGAGAAGAGGGGATATGAGGTCACTTATCTGGATGTGGACGAGGACGGGAAGGTGCGGCTTGAGGATTTGAAGAAAGCGATCCGGCCGACCACGATCCTGATCTCGGTGATGTACGCCAATAATGAGATCGGGACCATTCAGCCGATCCGTGAGATCGGGGAGATCGCCCATGAGAAGGGGATCCTGTTCCATACCGACGCGGTCCAGGCATTTGGTCAGGTTCCGATCAATGTGGATGAATGCCATATTGATATGCTGAGCGCCAGCGGGCATAAGCTGAATGGGCCGAAGGGTATCGGCTTCTTATATATCCGCAAGGGTGTTAAGATCCGTTCTTTCGTACACGGCGGAGCCCAGGAGCGGAAGCGCCGTGCCGGTACAGAGAATGTGCCGGGGATCATCGGTCTTGGCACGGCAGTTCGGCGGGCGGCGGCTACGATGGAAGCGCGGGCAGAGAAGGAGGGCAGACTTCGGGATCATATGATCCGCCGGATCCTGGAAGAGATTCCGTATTGCCGTCTGAACGGACATAAGACGGACAGGCTTCCGAATAATGTGAATGTAAGCTTCCGGTTCGTGGAGGGCGAGTCGCTTCTGATCCTGCTTGACGGCAAGGGGATCTGTGCTTCCAGCGGTTCGGCATGTACTTCCGGGTCGTTAGATCCGTCCCATGTGCTTCTTGCCATCGGGCTTCCCCATGAGATCGCCCATGGGTCTCTTAGGATGACGCTTAGCGACGAGACGACGGAGGAAGAGATTGATTATGTGGTGGACTGTCTGAAGGAGATTGTAGGTACACTCCGGAATATGTCGCCGCTCTATGAGGATTTCCTTAAGAAAGAGAAGTAAAGCAGATGAAAGAGATGATATAGGAGGAATTCAGGAATGTATACAGAGAAGGTAATGGATCATTTTCAGCATCCAAGGAATGTAGGAGAGATTGAGAATGCCAGCGGAGTAGGTACGGTAGGCAATGCAAAATGCGGCGATATCATGCGCATTTATCTGGATATTGATAAGGATCAGATCATACAGGATGTGAAATTCAAGACCTTTGGGTGCGGCGCCGCCGTGGCGACGAGCAGCATGGCGACGGAGCTTGTGAAGGGCAAATCTATCTATGATGCGCTTCAGGTGACGAATAAGGCGGTGATGGAGGCGCTTGACGGGCTGCCGCCGGTGAAGGTGCACTGTTCGCTGCTTGCGGAAGAAGCGATCCATGCGGCGCTGTGGGATTATGCAGAGAAGCATGGAATTAAGATCGAGGGGCTTGAGAAGCCGAAGTCGGATATCCATGAGGATGAGGAAGAAGAAGAGGAATATTAATTTTATGCGGCAGGTGATCTATGGATTGCCTGCTTGTTATATGTATAGTGATTTCATATTTAATCATGGCCTAAAAATCCTGAATTGTAATCCGAGATTCCATACCTGCTATCCCGGATAAGTATAAAAGTTAATCGTTATTGGCGCAAAAGAAAGGTATGGATTTTACCGCAGGGATATTGCCGAGAATCTGGGCGACGGCGAGAGAAGATGATATATGGATTGCCTTCTTGTTATGTCTTATACATGGAAGAAAATAGTGCTTGAATTGTAATGACAAAAGCGTTACAATATCAGAAACAAGGAGGTGTAATTATGGAAAAAACAGCAACATTGAACTTAAGAGTAAACCCAACTGTTAAAGAACGGGCAGAAAAAGTATTGTCTCAGTTAGGTGTTCCCATGTCAATAGCGATTGATATGTATTTGAATCAGATTTCTCTTACAGGTGGAATTCCTTTTTCCGTTTCTTTACCAAAAGCACCAATATCGATTCATGCAGAAGCCATGACAACAGAAGAAATTCATCAAAAATTGGAAAAAGGTTACAATGATATAGCTGCAGGAAGCGTGCAAAATGCAGCGGAAGCGTTCGCAAAATTTAGGGAGTATCATTGATATGAAGCAATATACGGTTGAGATTACAAATGAAGCATTGGCTGATATGGATCAATTATACAATCACATTGCTTATGTCCTTCAGGCACCGGAAAATGCAATGGATCAATACAACCGGATTGCAGACGTTATTTTGACATTGGATACTATGGCTGAGAGAATTCGTATTATGGAATCAGAGCCGGAACGAAGCAAAGAGATGAGAAGATTGTTGGTAGACAATTATTCTGTCTTTTTTGTAATTCAAGGTGATAAAGTGATTGTAACCGATGTATTATATAGTGCATCAGATATTGAAAGCCGATTAAAAGGATAAATGGATAAGACGGAGAGAATATGGATAAGAAGAGAGTGGTAGTCGGGCTGTCCGGAGGGGTGGATTCCTCTGTGGCAGCCTGGCTGTTAAAGGAACAGGGCTATGACGTGACAGGGATCACGATGCAGATCTGGGAGAAGGAAGGGGAAGCGGCTCAGGAGGAACAGGGTGGATGCTGCGGTTTCAGCGCGGTAGAGGATGCCAGAAGGGTGGCAGTTTCCCTTGGGATCCCTTATTATGTGATGAATTTCAGGGAGGAATTCAAGACGAACGTGATTGATTATTTTATAGACGAATATCTTCACGGAAGAACGCCGAATCCCTGTATTGCCTGTAATCGTTATGTGAAGTGGGAGTCGCTTCTAAGGAGAAGTATGGAGATCGGCGCGGATTATATTGCGACCGGTCATTATGCCAGGATCGACCGCCTGCCGAACGGAAGATATGCGCTGCGCACATCTCAGACCGACGCCAAGGATCAGACTTACGCGCTCTATAATCTGACACAGGAGCAGCTTGCGCATACCCTGATGCCGGTGGGAGAGTATACCAAGGAGGAGATCCGCAAGATGGCGAACGACATCGGCCTTAGGGTAGCGGATAAGCCGGACAGCCAGGACATCTGCTTCGTGCCGGACGGAGATTATGCTTCCTATATTATGAGATGTGTTAAATCGAGCAGGAGAATAGAGCCGGGCAATTTTGTCTTGTCTGACGGAACGGTCGTCGGACAGCACAAGGGCATCATCCACTACACGGTGGGACAGAGGAAGGGATTGGGACTTGCTCTTGGACATCCTGTATTCGTCCTTGAGATCCGGCCTGAGACCAACGAGGTCGTAATCGGGACGCATGAGGAATCCCTGGCTTACGAGGCACGGGCGAACCGGGTGAATTTCATGTCGGTGGAGGATCTGACGGAGGAGAGGAGAGTCTGGGCGAAGATCCGCTATAATCACAAAGGCGCCTGGTGCAGAGTCCGTAAGACGGGAGCGGATGAGATCCTGTGCGTGTTCGAGGAGCCTCAGCGTGCGGTCACTCCGGGACAGGCGGTGGTGCTGTATGATGGGGAACACGTGTTGGGCGGGGGAACGATTACGGGGGCCAGTTAACTGACATTGGTACGGAAGAGAATATAGAAAGAAGGTGGGATTATGCTGTCAGATTGTCACATGCACACAGGATTTTCCCTGGATTCTGATGCGAATCCGGGGGATATGGTAGAGAGCGCCATTGCAAAGGGACTGGATGCGGTCTGCTTTACAGACCATGAGGATAAGGATTACATAAGTGATGGAAACCAGTGGACCTTCGATGTGAAGGAATATTTTGACCGGATGAGGGCATTGCAGGAGCAATACCATGCCAGAATTCCGGTGCGGATCGGTGTGGAGATCGGCCTGCAGCCGCATCTCGGAGCATATTACCGGGAGTATGTCGGGCAGAATCCGTTTGATTTCGTGATCGGATCTGTTCATCTGATCGGAACCAGGGATCCGTATTACAAGGAGTTCTTTGAAGGGCGCAGTGATGCGGATGCATATGAGGAGACCTTCTTAGAGACCTATGAGAATATCCGGAAGGTGGAGGACTTTGATGTGCTGGGACACCTGGATTATGTGACTCGCTATGGAAAGCATAAGGAAGAGGAATATTCTTATAGAAGATTTGCAGATATCATCGATCAGATCCTACGATATCTGATCGAACACGGGAAAGGGATCGAACTGAATACTGCGGGGCTCAAATACGGCCTTCCTTACGCGCATCCGCATAGGGATGTGCTGAAACGATACCGCGAGCTTGGCGGGGAGATCTTAACGATCGGGGCAGATGCCCATAAGCCGGAGCACGTCGCTTATGACTTCCAGAAGGTGCCGGAGATCCTGAAGAGCTGCGGGTTCCGGTATTATACGGAGTTTGTTGGGCGCAAGGCAGAGTTTAAGAAGCTGCCGTAGATCACAACTCCTGCTCTATACAGAAAAATGTCAGCTGTTACCAGATTGGAAACAGACAAAACCGGGGCGGTGCTTTCTATAATTATACCGACAGTGCTATACTCTTAGTGTGCAAGGATTGTGACAGGGCAACTTGTCTGAACTGTTACCAAGGATTATGGAAGGGAGACGATGAGATGGCATTAGGTGAGAATATACGGAAGCTGAGGGAAGAGGCACAGCTTACCCAACAGCAGTTGGCAGACCGGTTATATGTTTCCAGGCAGACGATATCACGCTGGGAGAGCGGGACGAGATGCCCGGACTTGATCACGGCGAAGCGGCTTGCGATGGAACTTCAGATATCTCTGGATGAGCTTATCTCGGATGAAGAGATTAAGAATATGGAAGATATGAAGAGCCTGTATTTTTGGCGGGGACCGCGGTGGAAGGAAAGAGAGTGTTTAAAGGAATATAAGAGTAAGCTGTACAGAGTGTTGGAGATTTTTAGTTCGGTATCCCTTGGGATAATGATTTTGCTTATGGAGATGGAGATAAAGCTTCCTGTATGGTGTACGGTCACAGGGTTTGTGATTGCTTTGGCCATATGGATATCGATCTGGACAGTGGATAAAAAGATGGAGAGAATAGAGGAGCAATAATGGAATATCAGGAGATCAATGCGAAGACAATTGACGAATGGGTGGAAGGCGGCTGGGAATGGGGAATCCCTGTATCCCATGAAGAATATGTACGTGCGCTTAAGGGCGACTGGTCTGTTTTGCTGACACCCACAAAGCCGGTCCCGGGGGATTGGTTTGGAGCGCTTAAGGGGAAGAAGATACTTGGGCTTGCCAGCGGCGGCGGACAGCAGATGCCGATCTTTACAGCGGCGGGGGCGAAGTGTACGGTGCTTGACTATTCTGAACGCCAACTGGAAAGCGAGCGTATGGTGGCCCAGCGAGAGGGGTATGAGATCGAGATCATTCGGGCAGATATGACGAAGAGACTGCCCTTCGAGGATGCAAGTTTTGACATTATATTTCATCCGGTTTCCAATTGTTATGTGGAAGAGGTTAAGCCGATCTTCAAGGAATGCTACCGGATATTGAAAGACGGCGGAATCCTGCTTGCAGGGCTTGACAATGGGATGAATTTCATCTTCTCTGAGGATGAGAAGGAGATTCAGAAT
>CANDQP010000080.1 GCA_947388185.1 uncultured Dorea sp.
GAATCTCTTCCTGAGACTGACCATTCTTCAACGTCTCATTATAATCCCGACTTTCCTGATTCCGGCCATCCTTTTTACGCCGTTCCCATTCCATCCCGATCATCTCTAATCTCCGCACCTGGTCTTCCCGCAGCGCCTTACCTTTACGCTTCCCGGCAAATATCTGCTTCTGCTCGTTGACCCATTTCGCAAGCCAAATGCCTTCCGCACGGTATTTCGATGGAATATTCAGGTTGCCATGCTCTTCATAGTACGCTCTCGCAAGCCCATAGCGAACCTCCCAGGAATCCGGCTTCACCCAGACCATCCCGATCTCGTCCAATTGCCTCTGACGTTCCAGGGAATGCTTCTCTCTCCCCTTTTCCCGTCTGTCCGCAATCCAGCTTCCAAGCTTATATCCCGTCGGGCTTACATAACCTGCCGGTACGTTTAAGTTGCCATACTCCTTATAATAGGCTGACGCCTCGGCACAGCCTTTCTCCCACTGCTGCTCCGGCTTTGTTTTCCAGACCATCCCAATGGAATCTAACCGTGCGATCTGCTCCTTCGTAAGTCCCGCGCCTGTACTGCCGCCCTTTTCACCGATGATTCCGTCTCCGACATCGCTTCGGCTGCCCCTGCGAAGCAAACGCTGCCTTCTAATCCATCCGCCGATCTTCAATCCCTTCGGCGAACAGTAAGCATTGGGAATATTAAGATTCCCGTGCTCCCGGTAATACCGCAGACATTCCGCGTAATTCTCTTCCCACAGATAATCCGGCACATCCCAGATCATTCCGATCTCATCTAACGCTTTCACTCTTTCTTCCGTCAGATAGCCCCGCTGGATCCCACTCTTCCTGTAGGTTCGAAGCTGGCAGATCCATGAACCCAGCCGGATTCCTGAATCTGTCTTTGTATTAACATTGGTATTCAGATCTCCATGCCTTTCATAATAGTTCTTCGCTTCTTTGTAATACCGCTCCCACGACAGGTCTCGATAACTTCCCCAGATCATCCCGATACGGTTTAATTTCCTGATGCGGTCTTTGCCCAGCACTCCGTATTTCTCACCGGCATGGACTCTGCGCTGCGTAAGGATCCACTGACCAAGCCCGTAACCGTCCTCTGTCCGGTATCTTACTGGTACTTCCAGATTCCCATTCTTCTGATAATACTGCCTTGCGCATTCATACATCAGATCCCAGGATGCCGTCAATGTCTCATTCAGCTTCTCAAATAACGCCACGCAATCCCGCACTTCATCTACCACTTTGAATCGTTCATTGACGATCTCTTCCTCACGGTTCATATAGTGATAATACGACGCTGCAATCTGCATTTCCTCTTCGATCGTACCGATGCTGTGCAGATTCTCTATATTCAATACGATATCGAAGATAACCGCATCCTTCTTCTTACTTGCAGACAATGCCCGCCCGATCTGTTGCTTGTAGATGATCGGCGACACCGTAGGACGCAGCAGAATCACCCCTTCGACATCCTCTACATGAACCCCTTCATTGAGCATGTCAATACAGTACAATAGCTTCAGATGACCGCTTCCATCTGCTTTAAAATCTGCAAATGCCTGGCTTGCTGCCGGATCTTCGGAATACGCGGTGTAAATGTGCGGCTGCTTATCCACCTTCGCAAACCACTCCGGCGCTTTCTCAATCATTTCCATCATATGTTCGTAGTTCGCACAGAAGACAATATATTTCCCTGCCGGATTCTTCATATGTTTTCGGAAGATCTCATCCAATCCGTCTGCCTTTTCAAGGGCATGCCGCAGAGCATCCAACTGCCGCTCTCCTTCATCACGGACCGCCTTATTCTTCGCCATCCTTACCCGTTTCTGGTATTTTTCCAGATCCTTCTGATAAGAGAATACAGACAGGACATACTTGGGAGGATTCAGGATTCCCCGCACGATCGCCTCGCCAAGGGTCATCTCCGAAGCCACATTTCCATCGAATAACTCATCGGACATATCCCTCTGATTATCCAGATAACGAATAGCCGTTGCCGACAGCCCCAGTGCCGGCGCATCCGAGTACATCTCCAGCAGCTTCTCTACTCCCTGCCCCCAAACCTTCGCACCGCAGCGGTGGAATTCATCTAATATAATATAGTCAGGACTTATTTCCCCTAATTCTTCATCAGTCATAGTCATCAGCTTCGCATAGGTATAGAACTTGACATTCTTAAGAACAGGCCTTTCCTGATCACCGCTGACAGTCCGGTCATCCCCATGAAACGCCCCGCTCACCGCAAGATTCTCTACCTGTGTCTTGAAAATATATTCCGACGGCGACAGCCAGCAGATTATTTTATCCGGGAAATCTTCACACAGTTTAAATCCAATAAAAGATTTCCCTGTGCCTGTAGGATGTACGACCGCCGCTCTTCCCGCAGTCTGCAGCATATCCAAAGCCGCCTGATACGCTGTCTGATTATGTTCAAATAATTCAATTCTCATATCCGCGGCTCCTTTCCTATTACAAGTAATGTCTGACGGCTGCGATGTACATTTGACAAGCTGCAACTTCGTCATAATCCACATTATCTCCGTCAAAAATGTAATGAAGTATCATCCTTCATTACATTTTTTTATACGAAAAAAACGTCAAAACTTCGTTTATCTACGTTATATTACCATGCAAAAATGGATTTGTCAATATTTTGGGAAGCTGTGCATGGGGTTTCTAATGCCATTTCTGTAAAAATCATCTAAAAAATCATTTGAAATCTGGAAAATGTATGTCTTCATATATCCTATTTGTAGAAAAATCGAATAAATCCGAGCGAAATTCATTTAATCGCCGTCAAAATTCTAGTCAAAATTTGAAAGATTACTTTTTACGCAAAAATCGAATAAAATTCAGGGGCGGGTCGGGAGATATTGTTTTTACAGCCGTCAAAATTCTAGTCAAAGCATTTGGAGGGTACGAAAAATAAGGATATAGCGGTTCTTTGTAATGAAGGATGATAATTCATTACATTTTTGAACAAATATTATCAATTATAAAAATTGCCAGATCCCTTGATTCTGCAAGGTATTCTGGTAATTTTTATGATTATAGGATGCTATACTTCTTAAATAGAGACCTCTGGTATTCCTTATCTCTGGTCGACCGTTCCAAATCTTCATATTTCTTCTCATCGACCAATCTCCGGTACAAACGGTTTACCTGATCAATTCCCTCATTTATTCCCTCATTTCTTCCTTCACTTCTTCCTTCACTTCTTCCTTCTTCCCTACCCATATCAAACAACACCTGGCTTAACTTCATCATCCCGATTCCCTCCTTTATCCTCTCCATCTCTTCCTGCTTCAGAAACTTATCTGCCATCACATACAGCACCGCTTCCAGCTTTGCTACATCCTGCGCGCTGACTCCCTTTACCTTCTGGGTAATCCCGAATGCTGATTTCACTCGATCCGCAGGCAGCATCTTCCCACCCATCAGCAGACACAAAGATAACGGCACCAGATCGTTTCTGCTCAAGGTCTCTCCTGCCTCCACCTTCTGCTCAAGGTCTTCGATGAGCCGATCTGCATTCTTATTCCTCATGATGATCGGAACAATCCGATACGTATTCTCTCCTTCCTGCAATTCCGTCATAGGCTTCCGGATATTTCCCGAATATAATACATATGTAGTGATCGGCACCTTATAATGCTGACTCATTACCGCCTCATAGCTTCGGAATCGGCGCAGGTCTTCCATCCCATCATTCGTACTCTGGAACTCAAAATGCTTCCAGGAGCCATCACTCATTATGAGATTGAAATCCTGCAAAAAACGCTTTAACTCCAGGTGTACGGTTTCTGTCGGCGCATACCCTTCCACCTCTCCCTTGATTCCGAAATACGGAAGCAGCTCCTCCGCAAAATACCTCATCGCAGTCTTAAGTGCAGCATCTTCATGCTTCTGAATAGCAGACGCTTCATTTTTATTCTTATCCTTCGTATTTTCCCTGTTCTTTATTCCCGTCTTATCTTTTGTCCCGTTTTTCTCCTTTTTCCTTTTCCTCAAACGCAGTTCCTCCTTATCTAAGACTCGATACAGAGAAACTATCTTAAGAAAATCTACAAACAATTATTTGAACCAATATCTTCTTTTGTTCTAAGTTTACTATAGCAAAAAGCAACCAAATAAACAATGATATTGAATAAATTTCTCACTTTCATTGTCATATCATGGATATCTCCCTGAACCTGGGATTGACTTCTTAGAAAATAGAATCCGCCTAAAAACGACGAGTTAAAGACTATGACAGTCTCTCTGATAATCTCATCTTCTTCTATAAAATTCAGTCTAATATATAAACGGTCCTATGTCAACCAAAACTTTCCAACGTGGTTATACTACTTCCCCCCGCCTTCCGGATACTCCTTATCCTTCCAATACCACCATTTCAACTTCTCCGCCTCATGCTGCTCATGTTCCGCGAAATACACCGCACAACGATACACATACAGCACACAAGGGTCATCCCGGTATCCCTTCTTGATACTGTCCAGACGATACAATTCCTCCGGGTCCTTCCCCTTCAGATCTTCAACACAATTGATCCCGATATTATTAAGGTGGCGCTCCATATTCGCCCCCACTCCCGGAATACTTTTCAGATCACTTCTCTGAACTCCCTCTGACTTCTTCATCTTCCCTCTGACTCCCTTCTATCTTCTGATCTTACTGAATATCTTATCAGACATGGAGGAAAAATGAAATGAAAAAAACAAGATTAGGAACATCCTCATCTGAAAAAGAATCCCCGCAGGAACCGAACATCACAATATCCGATTCCCGCAGGGATTCTCCTCTATCTATTCCGCCGGAAACCTCACATCATTCACAAGAATCTCCGCGATCTCATCCGTATCCACCAACCGGTTGAATGCCGCCTTAAACCACACGCCGGCTCCCATCACGTACCCATTATTCTCGATACAGTCTTCCTGATCCGATACGACATAACTGCTCCCATCCTTATACCTGATCTCCAGATGCTTCATATAATACGGATCCTGTATTTCTTCATCTGAAAGCCCCATCCCCTTCGACATATCCACACTGACAGATACCGGAGAATACTCAAGGAATCCATTCTCTCCAAGGTCGATACTCTGAACCGGGATCTGCCCTTTATCCGACAATTCGATGGTTTCCGCCTGAATATCCGCCGCCGCGCGCTCCTCGTCAGACATAGCATCCAGTTCCCCGCGTGTACAAGGATACCTCTCGATGTAAAGCTTCGGCGTATCGCCTTCCTCCAATCCTTCCGACCAGAGGATATAGTCGGAACAGTACAGCAGATCATCCGTACTCTTCTCCATATCGATATAGATGTTATCGCATCCGAATATCTCTTCGCCGCAGTTCAGATTAAAATAGAATTCCGCATCATCCGTAAAATATGCTCCTTTGGTAAGATTGGTATCCATATCACCTTGCAGAGCCGTCACACCGCCCTCTCGTCCCAGGGTGAAATACATCCATGCCCCGTTCTTGTCATAAGCGAAGCTCTCTATCGTCAGAGTATGCTCCCCGATCTCCCTCACGATCGGTTCGTCCGTCACCCACTGCCCGATCATGGCTTCTGCCTTTGCCTCATCTACCGGTACGAATTCTTTGGACGGAATATCAACAGCAACCTTTCCGTCCTTGCCGTCGTCGATCTCCCTGTGGATCACCTCTGTGGATTTCTTGGTGGTATTGCCGAACATTCCCTCGAAGAACCCTGTCTTCACAGATGCGTAGACGATACTCGGCACTCCGCAACAAATGATCGCTGCCACTGCCGCCGCTGCCCGCAGATTCCTTCCGTAATACTTCTTTTTTCCTGAATCTTCCTGTCTCTTCTCCAATATCCCATAGGTATCGCGAAGCCTCTCATTTACCAGATCGGATACCTGAACTTCCCTGCTTAATGTCTCCCTTAACTGATTCTCAGATATTCTCATTTACACAACCTCCTATTCCATTGTGTTGACTGCCAACTGCATCTCCGTAACACAGCACATGTTTTAATTTCTCTCTGCCCCTTCTCAGCCTGCTTTTCACCGTATTCTCATTCAATTCCAGTATCTGCGCAATCTCTCCGGTACGAAAACCTTCCCCATAATACAGCAGGAAGATCATACGGTAATCCTCCGGAAGCTCGCCCACCAGCGCATAGAATTCTCTGTCATCCGGCGGCACCGTATCGGAAATTTCCGGCACCTCCTCTGAGACAATACAGCGCTTCTGCTGCCTTAACATATTCTTACAGTGATTGATCAGTATCCGGGTAAGCCAGGTCTTAAAATACGACACATTCTTCAACTCCCGGATATGTTCATATGCTGATAATACCGTATCCTGCATCACGTCGGCCACATCCTCCTCGTTTCTCAGATAGCTCTTTGCCACTTTATATAGTCCCGTCTTATGCTTCTCTATCAGAGCCACGAACGCGTCCATCTCATTCTTCTGTGCGCGCTTCACAAGCAAAGCATCCATCTTATTATCCTCCTTCCTATTGCTCTTATATCTATTAGACAAATGAAACCGACATTTGGGTGCATGTAATTTGAAAATATCTGAAAAAGAAAAGGCCGCCGCCCGCTCTCACAGACAACAGCCCTTAGAACCCTATACTTCTGAGAATTCGTCCTTACCTACCTGGCACAGCGGACACAGGAAATCCTCCGGAACATCTTCCCATTTTGTTCCCGGTTCGATTCCTCCCTCCGGATATCCCTGCTCCTCATCATATTCCCATCCGCATACATCACATACATACTTCATAATCCTAATCTCCTTTTTTTAAATTTATATTCACGGCTGATAAATCTGCCGCTCAGTATAACCAGAGAATTATTCCGCCGGCTCTGTTTCCAGCACATAATTCCTGGTCGTAACCCCGCTCATCCGGCCTTTGCCGTTCACAAGGACCGCCTTGAACAGCGTCTCGCCTTCCGGCATCTCGACCGGCCCCGTATACAGGGCAGACGAAAGCGTCGGGTCTTCCCCGTTGGTCGTATAATACGCTGCATACCCTTCCGGTATCTTGATCTCGATCGGCACTGCCGAATTATACTGTCCTGTAGACGGAGATACCGCCGGCGCATCCACGATGGGCAGCTCTACCGTATAGGTCTTCTTCACGGGAAGGCTTGGCACTCCCTTGGTATCCACAGCGATAGCGGTAATCACCGTCTCGCCTTCCCCGATCAGAAGCGGCTCCGTATACTTCGTACTCGCAACCGTCGCCTCTTCCCCATTATCCGTATAATATATGGTATAGCCATCCTCCGTATTCAGTGACAGCTCCTGCACATCCTCGAATGATTCCTTGTCATCCAGGCTGAACTCCGGCGTCTTGGTTATATAGCCCGCCAGCCGTTCTGCCACCTTCTCGTCTACATCCTCCAGAAGCAGCGGAATCTCATCCTTCTGATCCGTATCCATATAGAACTTCACATAGCCTTCATAGATATCCGCATTGTCCGGATGCTTCTTAACTGCCTCCCGGAAAATAGATTCCGCCCAGTCCAGATCATTCTTACCGATATAGACCTTGGAAAGCCCTACATATGCCTCCGCTTTGCTTTCATCCTTCTTGACGGCCTTCTCATAGAAGTCGATCGCCTTGTTGTATTCTCCCGCCTTACGCGCCTCGTCTCCTCTGGCAACGAACCCGGTATAGGAATTCAGATACAGCGTGATCCCGCTTCCGGCCAACGCCGCAAGCAGGAGAAATATCAGGAAGAAGCAGCCCATCCTCTGGCGTCGTTTCGCCTTCTTGCGCTCCGCCTGACGGCGCTTCCTCTCCCGTTCCGACAGATTGCCTGTGGTATTCCCGCGCTGAAATCCCGTATCCCGCCTGTTGCTTCCAGTATTCCGGCTCACTCCCATATCACGGCTCGTACTCCGGTTCACTCCCCGGTCTGTATTGCCCATGTTGCGGCCTGTGCTTCGGCTCACCCCCATATCACGGCTCGTACTCCGGCTTATTCCCCGGTCTGCACTTCCCATGTTACGGCTTGTGCTTCGGCTCACTCCTCCCATGTTACGGCTTGTGCTCCGGCTCACTCCTCCCCCGGTGTTCCTTCCGGTATTGCGTCCCGGAACACTTCCGCCTCTTCTGGGATCTGTATTTCTTATAGAATCATAATCTATATAATCTCCATAACCTTCTTCACCGCTGATGGCGTCCTTGATCTGCGCTGTGAGCATATCCTCCAGAGGATTGTAATCCGGGACAATGCAGACTTCCTTACCACATTTTCCACAATATACCATTCCTTCTGGTATCTCATGTCCGCAATAGCTGCATTTCATCTTAAGAGAACCCCCTACCTACTGCTGATACACCACTCCCCAGATTCCTAAAACAATCCGGTAATCTTTCCGTCGTCAGACACATCGATCCCATTCGCCGCCGGAACCTTGGGCAATCCCGGCATCGTCATGATCGCTCCTGTGAGAGCCACAACGAATCCGGCTCCGGCGCTGACATATACTTCCCTGATATGGATATCGAAATCCACAGGGCGTCCCAGCTTCTTCGCGTCATCAGACAGAGAATACTGATTCTTCGCCATGCAGACCGGAAGACTGCCGAATCCCATGGATGCGATCTTCGCAAGCTGCTTCTTAGCCGCCGGCTCATAGATAACACCCCTTGCGCCGTATATCTCCCTGGCGATCGTCTCGATCTTCTCCTCCAGAGACAGCTCGTCCGGATAAAGAGTATGGAAATGACTCTCCTTGCTCTCAAGGGTATGAAGTACCTTCTCGGCCAGGGCAATACCGCCCTCGCCGCCCTTCTCCCATACCTCAGACAGCGCGAATTCACAGCCCTTCTTCTCGCAGAAGCTGCGGATATATTCATTCTCCGCCTCCGTATCCGTCACGAAGGAATTCAGCGTCACCACAACCGGAACATCGTATTTCTTGATATTCTCGATGTGCTTCTCAAGATTCACGATTCCCCTGGCAAGTGCATCCAGATTCTCCTTGGAGAGATCTTCTCTGGCAACTCCACCATTATACTTCAAAGCGCGCACAGTTGCAACCAAAACCACTGCATCCGGCTTAAAACCAGCCTTCCTGCACTTGATATCCAGGAACTTCTCAGCGCCTAAGTCCGCGCCGAACCCGGCCTCCGTCACTGTAATATCACTCAGCTTCAGCGCCATCCTAGTTGCCCTCACGCTGTTGCAGCCATGGGCGATATTGGCAAAAGGCCCGCCGTGGACGAGCGCCGGCGTGTGCTCTAAGGTCTGGATCAGGTTCGGCTTGATCGCATCCTTAAGGAGCGCCGTCATGGCTCCTGTCGCCTGGAGATCTTCGGCCGTCACCGGATCCCCGCTGAAATTATAAGCCACAATGATCTTGCCGAGGCGTTCTTTTAAGTCCCTGATATCCTCGGCAAGACAGAGGATCGCCATGATCTCGGACGCAACTGTGATCACGAAATGATCCTCTCTTACCATCCCGTCCATCTTGCTGCCAAGGCCAACCACAATATTGCGCAGGTTCCTGTCATTCATATCCAGACAGCGCTTCCAGATCACCTGTCTTGGGTCGATCTCAAGTGCATTCCCCTGCTGGATGTGATTATCCAGCATAGCCGCAAGCAGGTTATTGGCCGACGTGATCGCATGGAAATCTCCTGTAAAATGAAGGTTCAGATCCTCCATAGGAACAACCTGTGCGTATCCGCCTCCGGCAGCTCCTCCTTTGATCCCGAAACAAGGGCCAAGGGACGGCTCACGAAGGGCGATGATCGCTTTCTTATCGAGCTTCGCCAACGCCTGCCCCAGGCCAACCGTCGTCGTCGTCTTCCCCTCTCCTGCAGGAGTCGGATTGATCGCAGTCACAAGTACCAGCTTCCCGTCCGGCCTGTCTTTGATCCGTTCCCACACCTCATCGGAAAGCTTCGCCTTATACTTTCCATAGAATTCCAATTCTTCCTCCATGATCCCTACGTTCGCCGCCACATCCCTGATGTGCGCCATCTGTGCTTCCTGTGCAATCTGAATATCTGTTTTCATTGGTTTCCCCTTCCCTTTCTTTTATCATTTCATGGTTACACTTGCAAACATATCTAATTCTCCGCCGCATACTGGTCGAATTCCTCCGGGGTCATCAACACCTTCCTTGGCTTCGTCCCCTCTTCCGGCCCTACGACTCCGGCCTCTGCCAACTGATCCATAATCCTTGCCGCACGGTTGAAGCCGATCTTGAAGGCACGCTGCAGCATCCCGATCGATGCCTTGTCCTTGTCGATGATCAGCCGGCCCGCATCTATAAAATACGCGTCGTGGCTGTCCTCCTCCGCTGCTCCCGCCGGCACGGCCATGCCGCCCTCCGGGCTCGTATTGACATGGTTCACAACCTCCTCGTCGTATGTAACTTCCTCGTTATTCTCCTTGAGATACTCAACCACATCCTGTACTTCCCTGTCCGTGACAAAGGACCCCTGAACCCTTGCCGGCTTCTGATAGCCGGACGGATAGAACAGCATATCTCCTTTGCCAAGAAGCTTCTCTGCCCCGTTCATATCTATGATCGTCCTGGAATCCACTCCCGATGACACGGAAAATGCGATCCTCGACGGCATATTCGCCTTGATCAGACCCGTAATGACATTCACGGACGGCCTCTGGGTTGCCAGCACCAGATGGATCCCTGCTGCCCTGGCAAGCTGTGCCAGACGGCAGATCGCCCCTTCTACCTCTCCCGGCGCAACCATCATCAGGTCCGCCAACTCGTCCACGATCACGATGATCTGAGGCAGCGGATCTTCCTTCACCCCGTCCTTTGGCGGCATGGACGCGATCTTCTCGTTATATCCCTTCATATCTCTGACGCTGTATTCCGCGAACACCCGGTACCGGCGATCCATCTCTGCCACCGCCCAGTTAAGGGCTCCGGCAGCCTTCTTAGGATCCGTGACCACGGGGATCATCAGATGCGGGATTCCGTTATAGACACTCAGCTCTACCACCTTGGGGTCGATCATGATAAGCTTCACCTCATCCGGCTCCGCCTTATACAGGATACTCATGATCAATGTATTGATACACACCGATTTACCGGAACCGGTAGCGCCGGCGATCAGTACGTGAGGCATCTTGCCGATATCCGTCACTACCGTCTTCCCGCCGATATCCTTGCCCACTGCAAATGAGATCTTGGAATGACTGTTCTTGAACTCCGAAGATTCCAGCAGATCTCTCAGCATGACAGCAGAATTCTCCTTGTTGGGAACCTCGATTCCCACCGCCGCCTTCCCCGGGATCGGCGCCTCGATACGGATATCCGCTGCCGCCAGATTAAGCTTGATATCATCGGAGAGTCCTACGATCTTGCTGACCTTCACACCCATCTCCGGCTGGAGCTCATACCGGGTCACCGAAGGACCGCAGCTTACATTGGTCACCGTGACCTTCACCCCGAAATTCTGCAGGATCTGCTGCAGCTTCATAGCAGTCTCCCGAAGCTGTGCGTCAGACTCTCCCTTCTGCTTCGTCCCCTTCTTAAGAAGGGAGATCGGTGGGATATGATACGCCTTCTTAGGCTTCTGATTCTCCGTAAGGACCGCGGATGCCACTGCCGCCGTTTCGTCCTTAATCTCTTCTTCCCTGCTGGCCTTCTTACTGCGCTTCCTTGGGGCATCGTCCCCGTCTTCTGCCCTGCCGTCCGGCTGCAGCCCAATATCCGGAACCGTATGACTCCGCGGATCCGCAGAAACATACGGCTCTGCCGGCTCCTCCGTCTCATGGTCAACTGCCTCATCCACGCCGCGGCTGATCTCAAATTCCATCTCCATCGGCGGTTCCTCTGCCGGCTGCGCCTTCTTTCCTCTGCCCTTAGTCTTCTCCTTAGGCGGATCGATCGTCAGCTCCTTCACGTCCGGAGACTTCTTCGCGATCTCCGTGTCAAAAGAGACGCCCTCCACATGCCTGTCGCTTCTCCTGCGGGCTCTTGGTTTCCCGCCGTCCCCGTCAAGCATCTGTGTCTCCCGGATCTGTCTTCGTTCCTGGGCCTGCTCACGTCTTCGCGCCGCATCCCTTCTGGCCCTGTCGTACACCTTGCCGCTCTGGCTCTTAACACCCTTGAGCGCTGATTTGCCGGTGATGATCACCAGACAGATGATTATAAATGTAACGGCCACAACATAGGTTCCTGCGACTCCTATGGCAGGCGTCAGCATCCCGGCAAGACTCTGGCCTAGCCGTCCGCCGCCGTCGTCAATTAGCTCAAGAAACGTGCAGGAAAGAACCACCAGGCACAGGCTTGCAGCCACCTTAAGGTAGGCGTTGGGATTCCCCCGGTTCGAGATTAGAAATGTCACGGCCCAGAATAATACAATCGGTATCACATATGCCGCCCATCCAAAGAACTCTGCCAGGATCCCGGCAATGGCTTCGCCTATGAATCCTCCGAATCCAAAATTACTGATCATCATCAGGACGCTCACCGCAAGTGTCACCCATATGACGATCTCTATTCCGACAAAACCTGTCTCCGTATTCTTCTTTTTTGTCTGCTTCCTGCTCCCCCGTTTATTTGCTTTAGCAGCCATCATATTCTCCCCCTTATTCTGGCAATACTATATATTAGTATAGCATTTTTGAAAAGGGCTGTCATTACCTATTTTCACTCTTTTTCTCCCGCCACTGATCGATCATTTCGTGCAATTTATTCAATGCATCGCTCATTCCCCCTACTTCATCGATCAAACCTTCTCTCACCGCGTCCTTTCCCTCCAGCAGGGTTCCCACATCCTTCACAAGCTCCGTCTGATTCAGCATCAATTCCTCGATCCTCTTCTGCGTCATGCGCGAATGGTCGGCCAGAAAACGGGTGATCCGATCCTGCGTCTTGATCATATTGCGCAGGCTCTGGGTAATCCCGATGAACATCCCGTTAGACCGGACCGGATGGATGATCATGGTCCCGCTTGGTACGATGAAGGAATACTTCGCAGACACCGCAAGCGGCCCTCCGATCGAATGGCTGCCGCCAAGCACCAGCGATACCGTAGGCTTACTCAAGGATGCGATCATCTCAGCAATAGAGAGCCCGGCCTCCACATCCCCTCCCAGCGTATTCAGGAGGATCAGAAGCCCCTCGATCTCATCGCTGTCCTCAACCTCCGCAAGCAGCGGGAGCATATGTTCGTATTTGGTCGATTTCGCGTTGCCGGATACAGCCTCATGCCCCTCGATCTCGCCGATCACCGTCAGAAGCTTGATCCTGTGCCTGCTCTTATTCCCCTCTAAGTCCACGCTTCCCAGTTCTTTGATCTGTTCTCTCTTTTGCTCTTCGTGCGCTCCGTCTGACATAAAAAACACCTCCATACATATTCTCTCGTGCTTAGTATGGAAGTGTTTCTGTTTTTTTATACCCGTTCGGATATACTATGATCTATAATGATACCTGCATAAGCGCCTGCGTCAGATCCGCCACGATGTCTTCGATATTCTCGATCCCCACGCTGAAGCGGATCAGATCCGGCTGCACGCCTGCCTCTAAGAGCTCCTGGTCGTTCATCTGGCGGTGAGTATGGCTCGCCGGATGGAGCACACAGCTTCTTGCATCCGCCACATGCGTTACGATGGCGATCATCTTCAAAGCGTCCATCTTGCGGACCGCCGCCTCTCTGCCGCCCTTTAAGCCAAAGGTAATCACGCCGCAGGTTCCGCCCGGCATATATTTCTTCGCAAGCTCATAATACCTGTCACCCGGCAGGGACGGACAATTCACCCACGCCACCTTCTCATGCCCCTGAAGGAACTTCGCCGCCCCAAGCGCATTCTCGCAATGTCTCGCCATCCGAAGATGAAGCGTCTCAAGTCCGATATTCAGAAGAAACGCATTCTGCGGAGACTGGATCGATCCAAGATCACGCATCAGCTGCGCCGTTGCCTTCGTGATATAAGCGCCCTTCCCGAAACGCTCGGTATATACGATTCCGTGATAAGTCTCATCCGGGCTTGTAAGCTCCGGGAACTTATCTGCATAAGCCGCCCAGTTGAAATTACCGCTGTCCACGATCGCGCCGCCCACGCAGGAAGCATGTCCGTCCATGTATTTGGTAGTGGAATGGGTCACGATATCCGCTCCCCACTCAAAAGGCCGGCAGTTGATCGGCGTTGCAAACGTATTATCCACGATAAACGGCACCCCATGTGCATGAGCCGCCTTCGCAAATTTCTCAAAATCCAGGACCACCAGGGCCGGATTGGCGATACTTTCCCCGAACACTGCCTTGGTATTCTCCTGAAATGCCGCGTCTAATTCTTCTTCCGTGCAGTCCGGGTCCACGAATGTAGCCTCCACTCCCATCTTCCGGATCGTGTGGGCATAGAGATTATAAGTCCCTCCATAGAGTGCGGATGCACATACGATATGATCGCCCGCCTTCGCAATATTCATCACCGCATAGAAATTAGCAGCCTGACCGGAAGAAGTAAGCATGGCCGCTGCGCCGCCCTCCATATCGCAGATCTTCGCCGCTACAGCGTCATTGGTCGGATTCTGGAGACGGGTATAGAAATACCCTGACTCCTCCAGATCGAACAGACGCCCCATCTGCTCGCTGGAGCTGTACTTGAAGGTTGTGCTCTGATAGATCGGCAATACCCTCGCTTCACCGTTGCCGGGCTCGTACCCCGACTGTATACATTTGGTTTCTATCTTATAATCGCTCATCGCTTTCTCCTTCCGTTAAAATATACCAAACAATTTCTTCCTGAAACCGCCGGCGATCTGGTCGAATTCCGACTTAAGAAGCGTATACTCCGTTACCTTCGTCTCGTTCCAGAGCTCCACCATCCGCCCGGCGATCCGCTCATTCACCGGAACCCTCTGATAGCAAAGCATAGGAACCACATAGACGGCCATCGTCAGGTTATAATCCATACCTGCCCTGCTCTTCTGCTTCTTAGACATCTCCTGGCCCTTCTGCTTCACATATGCCGGGATCACCGCCGCAAGCTCCCCGATCACCTGTTCCTCATCCGCCTCCTGCTCTTCACACAGAGCGGGCAGGGACATGATCAGGCTTCTATGCCTGTCGTACGCCTCTTTAAAAAAGTCTTCATAAGCCTCCTTCTTAAAATACTGGATACTCCCCAGCATCTTGTCGAAGAAGTCCTCCAGTGCCTTTCTGGTCTCTTCCATCCTGTTCCTCCATACTGAATACAACCGTGACCGGTACGAAAACTACTCGTCCCAGTTATGGTACACATCCTGGACATCATCGTCGTCATCCAGCATATCCAGCGTCTTCTGGATATTCGCAATATCCTTCTCGTCGGTAAGCTCCACATAGGTCTGCGGGATCATCGTCACCTGAGCCGCCGCCATGGGAACCCCCGCGTCCTCCATGGCCTGGCGCACAGAACTGAAATCCTCCGGGGATGTCAGGATCTCATAGCTGTCCTCTTCCTCCGCGAAATCCTCTGCGCCCGCATCAAGCGCCATCATCATCAGTTCATCCGGGTCCGTCTCATACTCTTCCTTGTCTACCACGATCTGTCCCTTCTTGTCGAACATGAAGGAGACACAGCCCGGCGTTCCCACATTGCCGTTCCCTTTGGTAAATGCGTTCTTTACGTTGGAAGCGGTGCGGTTCTTGTTGTCCGTCAGCGTCTCAACGATGATCGCCGTACCGTTCGGCCCGTAACCTTCATATGTAATATGCTCATAACTGGCGGCATTGGCATCGCTGTCTGCACGCTTGATATTACGGTCGATCGTATCGTTCGGCATATTGTTGGCCTTCGCCTTCGCGATCACGTCCCGCAGGCGGCTGTTATTGGCCGGATCCGCGCTTCCGCCTTCCTTGACCGCCACCGCAAGCTCCTTCCCGATCTTGGTAAATATCTTGCCCTTCGCCGCATCGTTCTTCTCTTTTTTATGCTTGATATTCGCAAATTTTGAATGTCCTGACATAATCCATCCCTCTCTTATCTTTTACTCTTTATCGGTTTCTTATTCTATCACTCTTCCCAGCGTTTTTCAATCTTAACTCTCTGAATTGTATTGTTATCCACGAAAAGGACCGTGAACCGGTAGCCTCCGTAATCAACAACACACCGTTCGTCCTCGCCCGGGATCCGGTCTAACTGATGGACTAAGAATCCGTTCAGCGTCTCGAATTCTTCCTGATCAAATGAGATCGCAAGCACATCCTCCAGATCGTCTAAGCCTACCATTCCATTGACCAGATAATTGCCGTTCTGCTGCCGCTGGATCCTTACCTCAGCCTCGTCATGTTCGTCCAGAATATTGCCCACAATCTCTTCCAGGATATCCTCCATCGTCACAAGCCCTGACGTCTGTCCGTATTCATCCAGCACAATCCTTATATGGTTCTGGTCTGCCTGCATCTCCTT
>CANDQP010000081.1 GCA_947388185.1 uncultured Dorea sp.
AAAAATGAAATTTGAGTGGGACGAACATAAGAGCTTTATAAATAAAGAGAAACATAAGATTTCTTTTGAAACAGCAGCATATGTGTTTGACGATCCTTATTATATTGAGATGTATGATTTTGAGCATAGTGTTGAAGAGGATAGATATATTGCGATAGGGAAAGTTGGAGATGTATTGTTTGTAGTATTTACAGAACGAAAAGAAACAATTCGATTAATTTCAGCCAGACTTGCAACAAATGCAGAAAAGGAGCTTTATTATGATCAGAACATTAATTATTGAGAGTGGACAAAAACCTACGGAAGAACAATTGAAAGAGGTTGAAGAGGCGAAAAAAAGTCCAATTAACTTCGATGAGGATTGTGAGGAATTGTCGCCAGCCATGGTGAAGGCGTTTAAGAGTGCGGTTGTGCAAAGAAATCGTAAGAAAAAAGCTTAGAAATATTGGGGGAAGAATTTTATCCCCCAATATCCCCCAAATGGAAAATGGCTATCCCCCAAATCTGAAAAATATGCAACAAGAAATTTAAAAAAGCAAGAGCCGTTGATTTATAACAGTCAAAAATCATTGCAAAGCCAGTAAAATACATAGTTCCGGGGATATATGACTGGAACATGAAAAAGTGAAAGTTCGCAAAACAGATGGGCAAATAAGCGAATTTTTCAATTCAAATTTAATTAAAGTATTTATGGGCTCCAGAAGCCTTATAAACACTGTACTTTCTAGTGGTTATAAGGTTTTTGGGGCTTTTTTCGTATAGAAAAGGTTCATGGTGCAAGTATCTAAAATCATCCTACTTCAGTAAATGTGTCATAGGAAACATCCATCCCAATTTTGTTTACTTCGCCGCATTCAGCAGTTTTTTCTCTTTGTAAAAATCGTTGATGTAAAACCTGCGTATTACCTATAAATTTAAAATCCAAGGAAGTGTAATTGTATTTAGCAACTAAGTGTTTTATCGCACCGGCTTCATCAATCTTTTTAACACCGGCAGGGACAAAATTCCCTTCAATGATAACAGGAGTGTTTGTTTCCAGCATTCTTTCTGTAACATACAATACCATCAAATGTGACTGTTGAAAAGCATCCCTTGTACCTACCCTTCTCCACGTCCCGCCCACCCGCCGCCATACAGATCATGTTGTACCTCTTGCTGGTAATAGTGGGAATTAAGAGAAAGGAGTTTATGCGGCATTAACGATGAAGAATGTTCATGAAGATAGTATGGATTAAGGTTTGCCGCAGAAAACCAGATGTCTACTCTTTTGATGGGGCTGAGGAGTTATGAAAATACTGTTCATATTGAGCAGTCAGAGACTTCATGACCCTGCTAAAGGTATATAGATCATCCGGTGTATGGTACTTAAGAAGATCTTCTACACAGCTTTTGACATGCTTTTTGTCATATTCATTATGAAGCTTTACGAGCCTTTCCCCTTGCTCGGTGGCATACAGATGGATGTTCTTATTGTTTCCTGAAAGTTTCTGTTTTGTTACATATCCTTTTTTTACCAGCTTATTGACATTCTTAGAAGCAGCGCCTAAAGTGCGGTTCCATAACTTGGCGACATCACAAACACGTAGTCCCGGGTGCTCTGCGATCATAACCAATGTGTGCATTTCTACCATATTCAGGTATTCACCATTGCCGTAGTTCTGTGGGACATTATAAAAATCCATGCTGTACATAACGAACTGGTATAGACCGTCTACAGAATCCATGAGTTTTTCATTATCATAAATCTCGTCGCTTTTTTCATTCAATTCGTCAGTCATATGCGTTCCTCCGATTATTGACATTCACGATATAACAATACCATTGATAGTAAAGAATTTCAACAAACAAATTTTTTGCACCAAATTATTGACATATTCAACAAAAAACAGAAGAAAAATTATTTACCAATTCAACAAAATAGAGAAATTAATAGTAGAGGATGAAAATTGTTGAACTATTCAACAAAAACAGATATACTTTATATCATGATAAGCGCTTATAAAAATAAAAGGAGAATAAGTCTATGAAGAGAAAAAACCCGATTAGTTTGGTAACGAGAGAAGATGCGACGCCCGAAGCAAGGGCCGCCCTTGACCAGCACCTTGCAGGAGGATTTAAGCTGACTAATATGAAACAGACCCTGCTGCACAGTGCTGTGGCATTTGACGGAATGATCAATGCTTCAGAAAAGATTCAGCGCGAGCTGCTAAAACATGGTATTACAGAACGGATGATACTTTTCTTTAATTACGTGGTATCCACAGGCAACAAGTGTCTGATCTGCGGAACTCTGTTCACTATGGTTATGAAGCAGGTAGGGATCGAAGACTTCAGCAAGCTGAATCTGACAGAGCAGGAACAAGAACTGATCGATTTCGCGGATGCCTTGGTGAAGGATGCCAATCATGTGCCGGACGAGATCTATGACAAGCTGCGGGAGCGTTATGATGAGGAGACGCTGGTGCTTCTGGTGGTACATGGCGTACATATGCTGTCTGACAATTATTTCAACAATATCGTTGGTGTGGAGCTGGACGATTACCTGTTGGATTACTTTGAAGATGATGCGGAAGAATAACAGGTTACGGATGGAGAGACAGGAGATTATAGAACATGGACGATAAGAAAAAGATGTATTATGGGTGGAAGATAGTTGCTGTTGGATTTCTTATTATGGGGCTTGTTTATTCTATGGCATCTACCACAGGAGTATTCCTGATTCCGGTTACGGAGGGCCTTGGCATCAACAGGGCGCAGTTTTCCATCTGTTCAGTATTTGCCGCGGCAGGATTCGTAGCGGGTTCTGCAATTATGGGAAACGTATTTAAAAAGCACAAGATAAAAAATGTAATGATCATGGGATGCCTTGTCATATGCGCCGATCTTTTTGCCAAATCAGCTGCGACACAGCTATGGCAATTATGTCTCTGTGACCTGATTATGGGAATCGCTTATGCGGCAGCATCCATTATACCGATTCCGCTTCTTATCAACAACTGGTTCGGCATAAAAAAACGAGGGCTGGCAAATAGCCTTGCCCTCGCAGGCAGCGGTATCGGATCCATGATCATGACAGTGCTCCTTAATGCGGTTATTCAGAGTTACGGTTGGCGTTGGGGATACCGATGCAATATGTTATTGATTTTGCTGATTATCATTCCGCTTATATATTTTGTGGTCGTAAGTACCCCCGGGGAAAAGGGACTTAAAAAACTGGGAGAGGCCGAGAATTCTGTAAACGAGGAAAAGGAGACATCAGGGCTTTTATTGAGTGAAGCAAGAAGGACAGGGTATTTCTGGATGGTTTTGATTGCATTTTTATTTGCTGCTTCTGCTATGGCATCCATTTCCAGTAATGAGATTTCATATCTGAATGATATTGGATTTTCGCCTGCGATGGCAGCGAATATGGGCGCTATCGGTATAGGTTCACTAACAGTGGGAAAGATTCTGCTGGGTTCCTTGTGCGACAGACTGGGTCTGAAGGCGGGTACTATGATTAGTTCCTTCTTGCTTATGCTCTCTATCATTGCATTATATCTGACCAGCTTCTTCCCGGCTTCCATCTATATCCATGTGCTCTGTTACTGTATCGGGGGCTCCATGGCTACAGTCGGCGTACCGCTTGCAGTGGCATGGTTTTTCGGAAATCAGGATTACAGTAGATTTCTCGGAATACTTAATGCCATGACAGGTTTGGGCCTTCCGATCGGAACAGTGCTGGGAGGAGTTCTCTTTACGGTTACAGGCAGTTATGCAAGTCTGTGGATCCTGATGGGAATTGCGTCATTGATATGCATGGTATTTATGTTCCTTAGCTTTGGTATAAAATCAAGAGAGAGCAGCAGATGAATGCGGTGATAAAGGAGGAAAGCACGATGTCTGATTATCTAAAACGTGCAGAAGAATTAAAAGAAGAGATTATAATGAACAGAAGAGCGGTTCACAGGTGCCCGGAGACAGGACTGCATCTGCCCAGGACGAAAGCATACGTTATGGAAAAACTCCGGGAAATGGGGTATGAGCCCGTGGAAATCGGGGATTCGGGTGTGACTGTGACTGTGGGAGGAAAAAAGCCCGGAAAGGTATTCCTGCTCCGCGGAGACATGGATGCCCTGCCCATAATGGAGGAAACCGGGCTTTCATTCGCTTCATCCAACGGATGCATGCATGCCTGCGGGCATGACTGCCACACAGCTATGATGCTGGGAGCGGCAAAACTGTTAAAAGAAAGTGAAGATGAACTTTCCGGAACGGTAAAGCTTCTGTTTCAGCCTGCGGAAGAGACGCTGGAGGGGGCAAAGAGTATGGTTGAGAACGGAATCCTTGAGAATCCTAAGGTCGATGCGGCTATGATGATTCATGTGAACGCCGGTTATCCGGTTCCTTCCGGTGTATTTGCATTTTACGGATGGGGTCCGTCTTATTCTTCGGCGGATTGGTTTCGAATTGATATCCAGGGAAAGGGCGGAC
The DNA here is from genome assembly GCA_947388185.1 of uncultured Dorea sp. Lineage (GTDB taxonomy): Bacteria > Bacillota > Clostridia > Lachnospirales > Lachnospiraceae > Sporofaciens. The sequence continues at coordinate 4,474 of CANDQP010000081.1, forward strand.
ACGGAGCGAATCCTGATCTGGCTAAGAGCCCTATTGACGTTCTATGTGAGATAAACAGCGGCATCCACGAGATCGTTGCCATGAGATTGGCCCCTGCTGCAAATGCAGTCATGACAGTGGGAGAGATCCATGGGGGAACCACCGGAAATATCATTCCTGATACGGCTTATATGTGCGGTACAATCCGGACGTTGGATGAAAAAGTTCGTGAGATGCTGAAAACGAATCTGGAAGAGATGGCAAACCACACTGCTGTGGCCAGAGGATGTACGGCAGAAGTGACTTATACGAACAGTGCACCGGCTGCCAGATGTGACGAGGCGCTGACAAAAGAAATGATAGGAGTTGTACAGAATATATTAGGGCCTCAGAGCGCTGCCTGTTTAAGGGATGTAGCGGATGGAGCTTTTGCTACTACAACGGGGACAGAGGACTTTGCTTATATAACAAAAGAAGTACCGTCTGCTATCGCATTGCTTATGTGCGGCAGTCCACAGGAGGGTTACCGGTATCCGCTGCATCATCCAAAAGCGGATTTTAAGGAAGAAATCCTTTATCTTGGGTCGGCGGTCTATGCCCAGGCGGCAAAGGAATGGCTTGAAAATCACACAGATTCATAATTTTTATGAATGGACCCGGCTGCTGCAGGATGGACAGGCAGTATGGCAGGAGTCCATTCTTTTTGTAATTAGAAATGATATTGATGTATCAGAAAGAAGAGTGTGGGATGGAACAGAGAATTTATGAAGAATATGTAAAGATATTGGAAGAAGAGCTCGTCATGGCAATGGGATGTACAGAGCCTATAGCCGTAGCATACGCAGCGGCGGTAGCGGCATATGCATTGGGAGAGCGCCCGGAAGCTGTGGAGATTAGTGTCAGCGCCAACATCATTAAGAATGTTAAAAGTGTCGTAGTCCCCTGTACAGGCGGTATGCGGGGCATAAAAGCGGCTGTATGTGCGGGGATCATATCCGCGGACCCGCGAAAAGAGCTGGAGATTCTTGCCGGGTTGTCAGAGGCACAGAAGAATGAAGTAGGTCAACTTATGCAGATACTTCCGGTACAGGTAAAAGAATCAGACAGCGGCTATATCTTCGATATCCAGGTCAGAGCAGATACCAGGGATCACAGTGCGTATGCACAGATTGCCGGTTTTCATACCAATGTGGTCTGTGTAAAAAAGGATGGAGTGATTCTCAGGAAAAAGGAATATGTGGATCAGCAACAGATTTATGCCACTGACCGGAATACCCTTAATGTCAGGAATATCGTCCGTTTTGCGGATTGTGTGCGTATGAAAGATGTTTCAGATGTTTTGGAAAGACAGATTGCCTGCAATATGACCATTGCGAAAGAAGGTATGACAGGAAAATGGGGCGCCGGTATTGGGCAGCTTCTGATCAGGTCATATGGTGAGGGAGTACATAACCGGGCAAAAGCAATGGCTGCGGCGGGGTCAGACGCACGGATGAATGGGTGCGAGCTTCCGGTGGTCATAAATTCCGGAAGCGGCAATCAGGGAATGACAGCATCACTTCCGGTTATTATCTATGCCGAAGAACTGGGGGTATCGAAGGAGGAACTCCTCCGTGCACTGACAGTATCTAATCTGGTGACGATTCATCTAAAGACAGGTATTGGACGTCTGTCCGCTTATTGCGGAGCTATCAGTGCAGGGTGCGGTGCAGGGGCCGGGGTATGTTATCTGTACGGCGGCAGGGAATATGAGATATCCCATGTCATCGTCAACGCAATTGCTATCAATTCAGGAGTCATCTGTGACGGGGCGAAGTCAAGCTGCGCCGCGAAAATAGCCTCTGCGGTGGAGGCCGGGCTTTTGGGCGTACAGATGCAGAAGAACGGCCGGCAATTTTATGACGGAGACGGAATCGTGAAGAAAGGGGTGGAGAATACCATCAAAAATATAGGGGAGTTGGCAAAACAGGGGATGAGGGAGACCGATAAGACTATCATACGCATGATGACACAATAGTTTAGTAATCTTACGCAAAGTATGTGATTTAGGGGTGGCTGGATTCATTGAAGAACCATGAAGGGTATCACCATAGATAACAGAAACTCCACAATCCAATGAATTGTGGGGTTTCTGCCGTTGTTATAGTTATCTAAAAGGTATCTTTTGGTGCATTTTACTATAAATGAGCAAATTCAGAAAATTGCACAATAAGTTTATGTGTCCAATGCCAAAACATCCTCTTTGGCATCATCCCATTTTCCTTCATTGAGGAAATGGGCAATTGTGGTACGGTGGCATGGGCTGTATTTTTCAAAGTCAATCGTTTTTCCATGATATCCAAGAGAAAAGACGGATATTAGTATAGCCATGATATGCTTCATGGTGTTCTGCGGAAACTCAAGGGAACTTTATGTATGAAAATATTGAAAGTTGAAGTATAATAAAAACAGTATTCTGCATGATGATATATGGGATATACCTAAATAACCATATAATTCAGAAGGAAGAAGCAGATATAAATGGATTATTGAAATATTGGGTTCGCTGATTAGCAGGTTATGTAAGGCGCCATATGAGTATGTGATCCTCGGAATTACAGGCGCCATTACAGATGGGCCGACCGCATCCCCGGTGGCATCCAGTGCGAGCTGGAACCGCCTGATCAGTATAGGACTCTTTTCAGAGATTAAGAACAGGAGAAATGTTATGGAGCGATGGGGATATTATGTGTCAGGAATCCGATATGGGATTTGCGAAAGAGAGGACGGATGTATTTATCACAGGCCGCTTCTGGTGGAAGAGGGAAGATTGGGAGAAAAAAGTGTCCTTACCGAAGAGGAAACATGGTATAAGCGGCTGGGGAAGCTGGATGCCCTTGAAGCGCTGCGCCATGTAGCGGAATATGAGAGTCTCCTTCATGAGGGAAAGGAATGCTTTGTGACAGAGGCGGGAGCACGTTATGAGAAGAAAAGTGAAAACGAATATGTGGAACGGGAGGTAAAATATCCTGCAAACCTGCTTGCAAAGGAGGGGTGTCTCATAGCCTTTGTAACGCCGGGGCGGGATTTCTGTACTCTTCTTGTTCGTGAAGGTTATGAGGAACATACGATCTTGGCAAAGTGGCGCAGAATGTATCCCAATCCTTTGTATAGCGTACTTCCTCCAAAGACATTTATGGTTCCTATGCGTGACGGCGTCCGTTTGGCGACCGATGTATATCTCCCGGGGAAAGAGGGAAAGGTGCCGGCAGTGCTTGTCCGTACTCCTTATGGGAAATCGATGGGAACAGAGATCTATTATCGGTTCGTCCAAAGAGGATATGCGGTAATAATCCAGGATGTCCGCGGAAGAGAAGACAGTGAGGGGGAATGGCTTCCCATGTATTATGAAGTGGAGGATGGCGATGATACACTTAACTGGATTGCCGGTGAGGCATGGAGTGACGGGAATGTATCGATGACCGGCGGTTCTTATCTGGGCTATGTTCAGTGGGCTGCGGCTGCCAGCGGGAATCCCCATCTGAAAGCAATGCTCAGCAGTGTCTGTGCCGGGAGTCCCTTCGTGGATGTTCCGAGGCGCGGAGGGTGTTTTAACTCCGGGATGCTGGCATGGGCCTTTGCAGTTTCCGGCAAACGTATGGATGCAGAGAAAATGATAAGAGATGACTGGGACGAGGTATTAAAGATACGTCCCCTGGAGGATTTGGCGGTAAAGGCTCTGGGATATGACGTGCCATTTCTTAAAAAATGGATCACTCATATGGATTACGATGAACTTTGGAAGCGCGGTAACTGGAAGGAACGGTTTGGAAAGAAAAAAGTCCCGGCGCTCATTATGTCCGGATGGTTCGATGATAACGGCATGGGTACGACAGAGGCTTTGGAGCTGTATCAGAATTATGACAAAAAGAAGGTAATCCTCGGTCCGTGGATGCACAGCGGCAATGCGGATTATGATATTCACGGCTTTCCGCTTGGTAATAATGCACTTCGCTACGACATAGATTTCATCTGCTTTTCCTGGATTGAGCATTACCTGAAGGGTGTGGATAACGGAATCGAGCGGACACCGAAGGTTGAATATTATACGATGGGCAGCAATGAATGGAAAACAGCAGAGAACTGGCCTGTCCAGGGCACAGAAAAGCTTATCCTTTATCTTGACGGTGACCGGGATGATGCAGCAGTTTCTAATCAGGGAAGGTTATCGACAGAGCGGCCGGACAGAGAAGGAGCGGACAGTTACCTGTACAATCCAGAGGATCCGGCAACGCATATCATCGACCTGTCGGAAAATGAGCTGGAGGTACCTGCCGATTATACGGAGGAGGAAAAGAGAACGGATATTTTGTGTTATTCTACAGAGACCCTTAGGGAGGAAATAACGATTACCGGAGATGCATTTGCAGAAATTTATATTTCCTCTGACTGTGAGGATACGGATCTTATGGTACGGATTACAGATGTAGATAAAGCCGGACGGTCATTCAAGCTGGCTGACGGCGTGCTCAGTGTCCGCTACAGGAATCAATTTACACATCCTGAATTCATGGAGCCCGGGATGATATACCTGGTAAAAATACGAACTACAAAGTTTTCCCATACCTTTAAGAAGGGACATAAACTCAGGGTGACGCTTACATCCGGAGCAGAGAATTTTATCTTCCCAAACCGGAATATGAGGAACGGATTCAACGGTGTGGAGATGAAAACTGCCAGAAACAGCATACACTGGGGGAAAGAGCATGCCTCAAGGATTGTATTCAGACAGGAGTGCAATAAAAAAGACCTACTTAACACGAAATAAGTCTTCATGAAGATGCTGCTCCTGGCAGGGGCTGTTAGACGGCGAATTAAAAATATTTCCCAACCAACGGTTGATGAAATAGAAATGATTGCGATATAATAAGAACGGCATTGTGGATGTAGAATGTACAGAGCATGATACAAAATCGGAATTCGGAGGGAGTTGGGGATGGAAAAAGATAAAAGAAAATTAACAGATAAAGAATTGAAACGTAAAGATCACTTTGAAAAATTAAACGCTGAAATGCAGCAAAAAGGATATCAAATAAAGAATATGATTATTGATATACAACAGGCGAATTTTCAGGGGCCTTTGAGTATGCTGCCATTTATGGTTTTGGCATTTGGGGGATACTATTATGTGAATGGTTTGGATATAGACGGAATCTCTATCGGAATTGTCGCAGCAGCATATCTGCTCATTCTAGTTTTGATTATACTGCATGAGTTAATACATGGAATCACTTGGGGGATTTTTGCAAAAGATCATTTTCATTCGATTAATTTTGGATTCATTCGGAGCAGTTTTACTCCATACTGCACGTGCTCAGAACCGTTGAAAAAGTGGCAATATCTGTTAGGAGCGGCTATGCCTACACTAATTTTAGGATTCGCAGCTGCGGCAGCTGCGGTGATAACAGATCAATTATTGCTGTTTTTCCTGGCGGAAATCATGCTTCTGTCAGGCGGCGGAGATTTTCTGATTATACTGAAAATCCTGTTATACCGCACGGATAAGAAAGAAAGTGTGTATTGCGATCATCCTTATGAATGCGGCTTTGTTGTTTTTGAGAAATAGAAGAAATTTTTGATGAGGTGAGCATCATGTACAACATTGCACTCTGTGATGATGAACAGGATTTTGCTGATGAAATGAAGCAATACATACAGCGGTATCAGGAAGAAAGCGGTGAGGAGATCCGTGTGCTGGTATTCAGAAATGGTCTGGAACTGATTGAGAATTATGATCCGTCCACGGACCTGATTTTCCTGGATATCCAGATGGATCAGATGGACGGCTTAGAGACGGCAAAGTGTATTCGGGAGAAAGACGAAGAGGCGGGCATCATCTTCCTGACTTCGTTGAAACAGTACGCGCTAGAGGGATATCAGTATCAGGCGGTCAATTATCTTATTAAGCCGATGAAGTATATCAGATTGAAAACGGAGCTTGACCGCTGGATTGAGAAATGCAGGAAGAAGAATCCTTGTATCGTGATTGCCAACGATCAGGGAACTTTTAAGGTGGCTGCAAATAAGATTCACTATATCGAAACCTATAAGCGGAATCTACTACTGCATACAGACGAAGGGGAAGTGATCAGTTATGAGAGCATGAAAGCGTTGGAACAAAGGCTGAGCCCTTTTGGGTTTTACCGCTGTCATGCCGGATATCTGGTGAATATGGGACTGGTCCGGAAGGTGGAAAAATTGGAGATTACCTTATCTTCCGGCGAGACGGTCTATGTCAGTAAGCCGAAGAAGAAAGACTTCATGAAAGCGTTAGCCGGATACTGGGGGAAGATGCTATGATGCAGATTCACTTTATAGTACATATTCTTTCTATCGGGGTAAATGCGCTGTACAGTTATTTGTTTTTTCGGATATTTTTGGAGCTGTTAGAGATTCGTAAAAATATCTTGATAAAAGTGACCGCATATATCGCATTTGTGTTTTTATGGACGCTGCCGATCTACAATTACAGCAGTATTCAGTTTGTGTATGCGCTGGCGGGAATGATCCTGTTCGTTGCCGTGTTCTTTCGCGGAAATTGGACGAAAAAGATATTTGCGGTACTCGTGTTCTGTCCGTTGATGATTGCGGTAAATTTCATCACCTTCAACCTGTCGGATAGCATTTATTACCGGGTTACAGGTGATCCGGGCGGTCTTGAATGGTCTGTACAGGAATTGACGGCGGCAAGCCTGATTGCTCTGCTGATCGATGTGCTCCGCCTGCTGCTTACATTCGCGGTATATCCGTTTTTTAAGAAATATATTTGCCGGATCAAAGAAGTTCTGACGGCTAGTATGTGGATCGTACTGGATATTTTACTCTTAGTTCCGTTCGCGGCGACTTTTGGGATTCTTTGCTTCACTGCGACGGATGTTGCGGTGATCTATCCGATCTGCATAACTGTGATCGCCTCCAGCTTCGGATATATCTATCTTGTATCTTATATTTGCAGAACGATGGAAGTGGTGCATCATGCAAAAGAGATGGAAATGCTCCAGAAGTTTTATGATGAACGCCTGAAAGAAGAGGAACGTGTCCGGGCAGTTTATCACGATATGAAGAATCATCTATTGCTGCTTGAAGCCCGCACAGGGCATCAGGAGGAGACGCAGGAGATGATACAGAGATTACAGGAAAAGGTAGAAGATTATGAGAACTATATCCAGACGGGCAATGCGTATCTTGACATTATTTTGCGGGACAAGATGAGGCAGGCAAAGGAATCCAGGATCGATGTCCAGGCTGAGGTGGAGTTTTCGAAAGGGAAGTTTATAGATGGGCTGGATATTAGTACGATCTTTGGAAATGCGTGGGATAATGCCATGGAAGCCTGTATGAAATTGCCGGAAGAACAGAGGTTTATTACGGTCAGGGCGGGCGTCAGGAATCAGTTTTTGATCGTGAAGTTTGAAAATCCTGCCAAAGAAGGAGATTTGGAAAATCCGACAACAAAAGCAGACACACTTATGCACGGGTTTGGAAAGAAAAATATCCAGAAAGCTGTAGAAAAGTATCAGGGCAGTTGTCAGTGGGATTATACGGAAGGGATTTATTCTCTGTCCATTCTCATACCTATGACAGAGGAAAAATAAATATTTTACTTTCTTCTCGTAATTGTGTACTCATGGAATATAAGTTTATAATAATATATTGTAAGCATTAGGCACATGTTTTTAGAAGTTGGAGGTGCAATTAATGAAAGAGAAAATAACATTATGTGGTGATAATTGTATTGAGTGTCCAAGATATAATGCGCATACTGACGAAGAATTAAAGTCAGTTGCAGAACTGTGGTACAAAGTAGGATGGCGAGAGTGTGTTGTATCAAATGAAGAAATTGCATGCTGTGGTTGTTCTTCACATAAACGATGTACATATCAATTAGTGGAATGCACAAGAGAGCACGGTGTATATAAATGTAATCAATGTAATGAGTTTCCGTGCGGAAAGATTAATGCTATGTTAGAACGTTCTGCTGAGTATAAAAAGAAGTGTAAGGAAGTTTGTTCTGAGCAGGAATATATTATTTTGGAAAAAGCTTTTTTTGAAAAGGAGCATAACTTGAAGAAGTGTTAGGTGAGCCAGAGGGAACACTTTTCCGAAAAAGGAGATATTTTATAGAAACGGTTTAATATTTGGTATATAAAGAGAGCCGGCGGACTGTGATTTTTCACAAGTCTGCCGGCTCTGCGTTTATGCGTCGGGCTCTTGCTTATTTGAAAATAGTCTTTGCTTTTACCAAGAGGACAGACGGGGAACTGATCTCGGATAGGCGTTGCAGGAGGTCAAAGTAAGCGTTGTAGAAGTCAAAGTAAGCGGGAGATATTGAAATAATCTTTTACAACAATATACTAAAGATTATTAGAAAGAACCGCAGGAGGGCGAGAGGACATGCGTATATTGAGTGCAAGAAATTTAAAAAAATATTATGGAGCAGAAGACAATTTAACGAAGGCGCTGGATGGTGTCGACCTGGATGTTGAGCAGGGAGAATTCGTGGCGATTATCGGCGCATCCGGCAGCGGGAAATCTACACTGCTCAATATGATCGGCGGTCTGGACGTGCCGACCTCTGGACAGGTATGTATTGGCGGGAAAGAGATCGGGAAGATGAAGCCGGATGAGTTGACCGTATTCCGCAGAAAGAATATTGGTTTCATTTTCCAGAACTATAATTTAATACCGGTATTGAACGTACTGGAGAATATCACGCTTCCGATTGAGATGGACGGCAAAAAGCCGGATGAAAGTTTCATAGAGCAGATCATAGAGCTTCTGGGACTGACAGAAAAGGTGTATAAGATGCCCTCGCAGCTATCGGGCGGACAGCAGCAGAGGGTGGCGATCGCCAGAGCGCTTGCAAGCAAACCGTCTATGATACTTGCCGACGAACCGACCGGAAATCTGGATTCTGAGACGAGCCGGGAGGTGTTGGAGCTGTTGAAGGAGACTTCGGAAAGATTCCATCAGACGATTGTGATGATCACCCACAATCCGGAAATTGCACGGCAGGCGGACCGTATGATACGGATCGGAGACGGACGGGTGGTAAAGGAGGCATAAATCATGAGAGGCAAAAAGCAGATAGAAAAACAGATAGAAAAGCAAGCGATCAGGCGCATCGTACAGCGGAATTTTAAGAAAAAACGGATGGAGAACATGGTGCTGATTCTTTCGATCCTGTTAGTGACGGTCTTAATGACGGTCATGTTCGGAGCGGGCATCAGTCTTTTCCATAATCTGGAGCTGGCGAATCTGAGAATGAAAGGGACGGAAGCGAATGTGATCATTCCGCATATGGAAGAAGCGGAGATGGAGCGGTTTGACAGGATTGAGGAAATATCAAGCATAGGGCGGCAGCAGTTTGTAGCGGCGGCAGCTATGCAGGAGGGGATGTCTGACAGTCAGGTATTTGCCATGACAGCTTATGACAAAACAGAATGGGAGACGCATATTGTGCCTACGCTTTCTGACATACAAGGAACCTATCCGCAGAATGAGAATGAGATTATGATGTCCCGGTGGATGCTGGGGCAGTTAGAAATTGATGAACCAAAGATCGGTATGAAGATCCCTGTTTCCTTTGTGGATTTAGCCGGGGAGGAAACAGAGCAGACGTTTATTCTAAGCGGATATTATGTGGATTATATCAATTATGCTCCGAACATAACGCCAAACAGCGCGAATACAATTTCCGCAAATCTGTATTATACAGAGCAGGGAAGTACGAAAAAAGCCATCGGTAATATGGCAGTCTCTCAGGAGTTTGCAGATCGGTACGGAACAGCGGAGGGGCTTTATGGCACGGCTAAGATCGACGACAGCCTGAGTACAGAGGAAGCCTTTGCATTGATCGGAGAAGTGACGGACCGGCAGGATATTATTGTGACGGGATTATCGAAAACCCTGGCGCAGTCTTTCGCCTTGGCGGTGATTCCTGTATTATCCGTTGTTTTGATTATGATTGCGGGATATCTTTTGATCTTCAATGTGATCAATATTTCTGTTCTTCGGGAAATGCATATGTTCGGGCAGTTAAAGACGCTGGGTGCCACTTCGAAGCAGTTGAGATCCATTGTAAAAAGACAGAGCAATCTGGTGGCTGTGATCGGGATCCCCGCAGGGCTTCTGGCTGGCACGGTATTGGCAGAATCCGTAGTACCGGGACTGCTAAGAAGGATGACGGAAGGAAATGGATTTGGAACTACCTTTGAAACCGGGATCATAATCTCACCGTGGATCTATGTGTTTGCGGTAGCCTTCGCATATCTTACCGCGGTACTTAGCAATCAGAAACCATCGAAAATGGCGGCGCAGGTGTCTCCGATAGAGGCGCTCAAATACGTGGAACAGACAGAGACGATAAAAGCCCATAGAGGAGGCAGCGGCGGGAAATTATACCGCATGGCATATCGGAATGTATTTCGCAGTAAAAAGAAAGCGGGGGTAACATTTGCTTCTCTTTTCTTTGGATTTTTGATTTTTCTGATCGTAGAAGTCTGTACCTTTGGCGCAGATTATGAAGAAAAATACGATAGGGAGCAGCCGGAAAGCTTTACCCTGCAAAATCTTACATTTCAGATGGCAGACGCAGGCGGCATTGAAAATATCCTGAACGAATCGGTGACAGATACGATATGCGGTTTTGAGGGCGTAGAGAAGATAACCGCTGACTATGTAGAGCCTGCTTATTTTCAAAATGAAGAGCCTTTTTTAGAGCCATTTATAAAACTTCAGGCACAGTACACAGGCTTGTCAGAAGAACAGATCAGGGAACATCTGCGGGCAAGAAGTATCGGACTTCCGTTGGAGAAATTTGAGGATTTTTCTTATGAGAGCACATTTTCGGAAGCAGAAATCCAGACGTATCTGGAAGATGGAACGGGTGTATTTTTTGACGAATATGCAGAGGCGGATATCCGGCAGATCTGCGGAAAGAAGATCACACTTTCCGGCAGGCGCGAAGGCGGGAAGACTGCGGAGTTTACCGTGCTTGGTGTGATAGGGGATAAAGGGAATAAGTATGTCAATACTCCTCACTTTTACGGAGACGTCAGAGACGATGACGTCCCTCTTTATATGACGGCAGGAGCCATGGAGAGAGTATCGGGGGAAATGCTGGTCCAGACGCTTCGTATTCAGACGGACAAAAGCAGAGACGAAGAAATATTGGAGGAATTGGAGGCAATGTTTGCTGCGACGACTGTTATCCAGATCAGCTCACAGGTAGAAACGAAGGATCGGGCAGACGCCGCATTTGACACGATCAGAACGATCGGAAATCTGTTCGCCGTATTCTTGATCTTCATGGGCACGCTCAATTTTGTAAATGTCATTTTTACAAATATTTACGCCAGACAAAAAGAATTGGCTGCATTGGAAAGTATCGGTATGACAAGGAATCAGATGAAAAAAGTATTGATGCTGGAGGGGATCTATTACAGCGTGATTACGATGCTTTTCTTATGTACCATAGGCGTTGCTGTGTCGTATGGCGCGTCATGGCTTTTTAGGACGGCGTTCGTATATTTTGCCAAATTTGGGATACCGATTGTGAGCCTATGCATCGTGTTTGTCCTGATGATCCTCATCTCGGGAAGCGTACCGGTGTTGGTCTATCATTATATTTCAAGAGAAAGTGTGGTGGAAAGACTGCGTAAAGGGCAGGATTAAAC
>CANDQP010000082.1 GCA_947388185.1 uncultured Dorea sp.
TCATCCGGCCCAGGTGAATCTGCTGCCGTACCATGATACGGGAAGCGGCAAGTATTCGAAGCTGGATATGGAATATAAGGGAACAGATCTGCATGCGCCGGACAAGGAAGAGATGAAGAGCTTCGTACAACTCTTCGCAGATGCCGGATTTGCGAACACAAAAATAGGAGGGTAAAGACATGGCGAAACTGCGCGGTATGAATGAAAGAATCCAGAAACTTCGGGAGGTCAGTGTGACGACACCGGTACATATTGACCTGGAGAGAGCGAAGATCGAGACAGATTTTTACAAAGAGAACGACGGTAAATATTCCATCCCGGTCATGAGAGCGATGGTCCTTAAGGAGTATTTCTCAAGGAAGACGCTGTATCTGGGAGAGGGAGAGCTTATTATCGGCGAGAAGGGCAGAGACCCTCAGGCGTCCCCTACATTCCCGGAATTGTGCTGTCACAGCGTGGAGGATATGACGGTCATGAGCGAGCGTGAACTGGTATCCTTCCATACGACGGAGGAAGACAGGAAGCTTCAGGCCGAGGAGATCATTCCTTACTGGACTGGAAGAAGCATGAGAGAGAAGATCCTTGAGAGGATGACGCCGGAATGGCATGAGTGCTACAGTGCGGGTATGTTCACAGAGTTCATGGAGCAGAGAGGTCCGGGACATACATGCGGCGGAGAGCAGGTATTTACGACGGGATACCTGGATTATAAAGCGAAGATCAAAGAGACTATGGATGCTCTGGATTATATCAATGATCCTGATGCGGTAAATAAATGCGAAGAGCTGAAGGCAATGGATATCTCCTGTGATGCGGTGATCATTCTCGGTGAGCGTTACCGCGAGCTGGCTCTTACGATGGCCGGGAAGGAAGCAGACGAGACCAGGAAGGCAGAGCTTATGCAGATCGCGGCGAACCTTGAGGTGGTTCCGGCTCATAAGCCGCAGACGTTCTGGCAGGCGATTCAGCTATACTGGTTCACCCACCTTGCCGTTACCACGGAACTGAATCCGTGGGATGCATTCAGCCCGGGAAGGCTTGACCAACATCTGAACCCATATTATGAGAAGGATGTGGAGGCAGGCATCTTAGACGACGATAAGGCTTTAGAGCTTCTTGAATGCCTGTGGGTGAAGTTCTATAACCAGCCGGCTCCGGTGAAGGTCGGTATCACCTTGAAGGAGAGCGCGACTTATACGGATTTTGCCAATATCAATACCGGAGGGGTAACGCCGGACGGACGCAACGGAGTGAATAATGTAAGTTATCTGATCCTGGATTGTATGGATGAGATGAAGCTGGTGCAGCCGAATTCGAATGTTACGATCAGCAAGAAGACCCCGGCTAAGTTCCTTAAGAGGGCATGCGAGGTGTCCAGAAAGGGATGGGGACAGCCTGCGTTCTATAATACAGAGGCGCAGATCATGGAGCTTGTCAATGCGGGCAAGGAGCTTGAAGACGCAAGGCGCGGCGGTTCCTCAGGATGTGTGGAGACCGGCGCATGGGGCAGCGAGGCTTATATCCTTACAGGATATCTGAATATCCCGAAGGTATTCCAATTGACGCTGTTCAACGGATTTGACCAGTATTCCGGCAAGCAGATCGGATTGAAGCTCGGTTATGCGAAGGACTTCAAGACTTACGAGGAGCTTTGGGATGCGTTTAAGAAGCAGCTTGAACATATCGTTGATATCAAGATCCGCGGCAACAATGTGATCGAGCAGCTGTATGCGCAGGAGATGCCGGCGCCGTGCCTGTCTGTTGTGACCAACGACTGCATTTCCAATGCGAAGGATTACAATGCCGGCGGCGCGAGATACAACACCAATTATATCCAGGGTGTTGGGATCGGAACGATCACGGATTGTCTCTCCGCTATCAAATATAATGTATTTGACAAGAAGAATTTTACCATGGAAGAGCTGATCGAAGCTATGGAGCATGATTTTGAAGGATATGACGTGATCTACCGTATGGTTCATGATAAGACTCCGAAGTACGGCAACGACGACGACTATGCGGATGATATCATGCAGGATGTATTTGAGCTGTACAGAAGCTCTATCACGGGGCGTCCGAATATGAAGGGCGGCAAATACGGGGTGGATATGCTTCCGACTACATGCCATGTATATTTCGGCGACGTGATCCTTGCTACACCGAACGGAAGGAAGGCGCATAAGCCGGTATCTGAGGGTATTTCCCCGGAGAAATCCGCGGATACCAACGGACCTACGGCGGTAGTGAAGTCTTGTGCGAAGATGGATCATCTGGCAACGGCGGGAACTCTGCTGAACCAGAAGTTTACACCGGATGTTGTTGCTGGTGAGGAAGGACTCGAGCATATGGCGAGCCTGATCCGCTCTTACTTCTCCATGGACGGACATCATATCCAGTTCAATGTGATCGACAGGCAGACCTTGATCGATGCACAGAATAATCCGGAGGATTATAAGGATCTGATCGTTCGTGTTGCGGGATACAGTGATTTCTTCCGTAACTTAAGCAAACCGCTTCAGGATGAGATCATCGAGAGAACAGAGCAGAGCTTTGAATAGGAAATAAAATCGAGCCGGCATTTTTGCAGATGTGAAAAAATCGTCTGTAAAAATGCCGGTTCTTGTTATTTCTTTACAGTTGTTTGGTTTTGCTTGCTTTTCTCTCGGAAACCAATTACAATGATGTAAATATAAGACGAAAAATGGTGGTTGCAATGGCAGAGATACGAAAACGCTTGATTTTTCACGGAAGAGTACAGGGAGTGGGGTTCCGATACAGGGCGAAGCATCTTGCCGGATCCCTGGGATTGACCGGATGGGTCAGGAATGAATACGACGGAACGGTACATATGGAGGTGCAGGGGACTAAGGCGATGATCTACAAGCTGATGGAAGGACTGAACCGGGGAAGCTATATATCGATCGACTGGATCGATGATGAGGAGATTCCGGCCGAGAAGGAGAGCGGTTTTTGTGTACGCTAGAATACACAAGCTAATAAGAGAGGGAGGATAAGATAATGGGAAGGGATACTGAGAAAAAGGGCGTGAAGAGCCGGATCGTGTCGGCGGCGTGGCAGTTATTTTATGAGAAGGGATACAATGGCACGACGGTGGATGATATCATCGAATTGTCAGCTACATCCAAGGGCTCCTTCTATTATTATTTCAGTACGAAGGATGAGCTGCTGGATACTTTGGCAATGATCCTGGATGACTATTATGAAGAATTGGAAGTGAAGATGGACCCGGAGATGAACAGTTTCTCTAAGTTATTATATCTGAATTATGAGATGCATAAGATGATGGAGGAGAAGATCAATATAGACCTGCTGGCTTCTCTGTATTCGACGCAGCTTGTCTCGGAGAGGCCGAGCCATCTTCTTGACCAGAACCGCAATTACTACAGGCTCTTGAATCAGGTCGTGGAAGAGGGGCAGATGCGCGGACAGATCCGGCAGGACGTCCCGGCCAGTGAGGTGACGAGGTATTATGCCATGTGCGAACGCGCGCTTGTGTCGGATTGGTGTCTGAATAAGGGGAAATATTCGCTTGGGCAGTATAGCAGGGAATGTATGCCATATATGCTGGAACATTTTAAAATGTAAAAGCGCAGACTGACAGGCGCTTTTCGGCAACATGCCGCCGAACGAAGGTGAGGGGCGGTACAAATAGGAGGCAGTGGTATGGTGATACAAGGGCTGAAGAAATTCTCACTGTTAGATTACCCTGGAAAGATGGCTTGCACGCTGTTTGCGGCAGGATGTAATTTTCGATGTCCGTACTGTTACAATAAGCCGCTTGTAATAGATACTCATGAGAATCGGGATATACCGTTGGAAGATATTTATGCATACTTGAAGAAGTACAGCGGGATATTGGACGGGATCTGCCTGACCGGAGGCGAACCGTTGATTCAGAGGGGGATTGAAGAGTTCTTGGGACGGATCAGGGAGATCGGATACGATGTAAGGCTGGAGACGAACGGAAGTTTCCCGGATAAGCTTAAGAAGCTTGTCTCGGAAGGACTCGTCAGTTATGTTGCCATGGATATTAAGAATTCCCGGGAGAGTTACGGCAGAACCGTTGGAATTGAGGGATATGATGTGGATAAGGTGCAGAAGAGTGTGGAATATCTGCTTGGTGGCGCGGTGCCGTATGAGTTCTGTACGACGGTTGTACTGGAGTATCACAGGAGGTCGGATTTTGAATCTATCGGAAGATGGATCGCAGGGGCAGAGCGCTATTATCTCCAGCGTTTTATCTGTTCCGAGGGAGTGATCAGGGAGGGGCTTCACCGGTATAATGACAGTATTATGGAGCAGGCGCTTGAGATCGTGAAGAGGGATGTGCCGGCGGCGCGGCTGCGGGGATGGTAGAGATAAGCGGTAATTGCTCACAGTTCAGGCGGGTGAACTTTCCTGAACTGTTTTGCTTTTGTCAGGAACCGGAAGTCTATTCTACGACAGCCGTTCGATGATCTCTGCCTTTAATGCGCTGTCCCGTCCGATCTTAAAATGATCTGCCTTAAGGAGCGCGAATGCTTCTTCGGAATTCCCGTCTCTCATATATCCGATCATTTTCTTGAGATTCTCATTGGTTTTTGAAATCTTCATTCCGTTTTGGACGGAACATTGTCCGATACGGATCAATTCACACAGATTATTTTCATAGATCTTATTAATACGCTCATTGTCAAAAATACTGATGATCTCCATGTGCATGGCGGTATCGGCAAGCTCCCACTCGTAAGGGTCTTCTGCGGCCGCGCACATACGGACGACCTTCTCCTCGATGCGGTAGGAATACTCTTCGTTGCGGCCGAGAGAGAAGATTAGCCGGAAAGCAGCTCCTTCCAACAATTCGCGGATCTGGTACAGTTCGTTGATGTCTCTGTCGGTGATCTCCCGGACGGTCATGGACTTGTAATAATCGGATACGATCAGACCTTCTGATCTGAGCATCTGGATCGCTGCCCGGATGGGGCTTCGGCTCATGCCAAGTTCCGTGGCAAGCATGGCTTCAGTCAGCGGCATGCCGGGGGAATAGGTCAGATTCAGTATGTTCTCTTTTATCTTCTCGTAAGCCTGGGCGGCGAGGGATGCGGTCTTTTCAGCCATGGGGGGTCCTCCGTTTTGTCAAAATTGTCTATACGACTGCCTCAATTATAATTTTATTGCCAATGACTATATCATGTACACCGATCTGTTTCTTTTTGTTGAAATTAAAACTGAGCATATAGCCTTTGTCTTTATGATATGCATCCAGGTAATCAATCAACTGCTGTTCTCCGCGTTTGTTATATTCATTACCGTGCCATATTTTAGTTTCTATGATAAATTGTTCGCCGCGGTAATCCACGATCACATCAGTTCGGCAAAGGTCTCTTGTCTGTGATTCAATATAATAGTTTCCGGTTCCATTGATAATTGGACGCAGATATAACAGGAAAAACTTTCTGCCGGTATCTTCAATAAAGGTCTGCGGACTGTCCTTATATAAATCATGAAAATGTTCGACGAATTTTTCCAAGATCCGCCGCATATTCAGATGTCCGTCTATGATAAACTGGTTCTTGTCCCGCTGCGATGCCTTGTAAATATCCAGGTTTTGCATATCTGCGGCTGACAAATAGAAATTATATAAGCGGGTTTCAAAAATACGGTTGGCAATCGTTATAGTATGATGGTGCTTTTTGATGAATCCTAACATTGCCGCAATGTTAATGGCAGGCAGATCAGCATTGTAGACGGTATTTGAACCTGTAAACAAAAGGTTTCTGATTAGGGTGTTCAGTTCGGGTATATCGCTGAGTTTTCCGATTAATGAATCAAACAATGTATTTTCTTCCTCCAAAAGCATTCGTTCCGCCTGGAAAAAACCGTCCCTTGTCCATGCATTTTTTCTGCTCTCGGGTGTGTCTTCAGTGCTGACCTCTTCGTCGATCAGTTTACAAAAAGCAGATACCAGATATGGATAGCCAGAGGTATCATCATAGATTAAACCGGCAATCTCGAGCACATCCATGCCGGTATGGTAATCTTTCTCGTAATCCATTAACATACCTTCAATATCGTCTTTACTGAAACTCATTTTAACATTAAATTTTGCAGCAATATTCCATGGACTGTTAAGCTTATGTTCATCGTTTGAGCGAAGTTTCCTCTTTAAATTCCTGATATCATATACTCCGGCCAGGATAACGGACTGGAATGTAATTGTTCCAAGAGCTTCCCGTTCGAGATAATAATTTCGCAGCTGTGCAAGGAAATCAAGAAAAACCTGGTTATTTGATGCACTGTCTGCTTCGTCTATTATGAGGACTACCGGTTTTTTTGAAGATTGACAAAATGTCAGCAGCAGATAAAATAGCTTTCGGAGATCAAACTGCAAAGAGGGGGACGCGTCTATATCCCGAAGTGTTTGAAGAACGGGATATTCCTCGAGTACGTTTTCATTAGCTATACTAAGACCTCTTACGAATATGGATGCGAATGCCACCGAAAAGGTATTCTCATCCTTGTAGGATGCGCTGCCCAAGGCCTGAAAATCCAAGTGTACTACAAGATATCGGTCTGACAGTACCTTAGTCAAGGCATGCAATATAGTAGTTTTGCCGAACTGTCTTCCGCGATTTATTGAAAAATACGAACCTTCGTCAACCATACTGTGGATTTCTGCCAGTCTATTGCTTAAGTCAACCATATAATGTTTGGCCGGAATGCAAAGCCCCGTGATGTTGAATCGTTTTCTCATGCAAAGAATCTCCTTTCCTGTAGAGATGAGACACTACACTAATTCAGTCTCATTTTACCATGGAGAATCAAGATAAACAAGTAAGGTTTTGATTGACTTGCTCCCATTTCCATGTTATAGTCAGTACATAACATATTGTATACAAAATATATAATTGTATACAAAAAGATGATTTGTGACGGATGATCTGCAGCAGGACAGATTTGAACCGTTACAGACAGTCTTAGCGAGATTTTATAATGAAAAAAAGAAAAGGAAGGTGTTTCAAATGAAATTAGGATTTATCGGAACGGGTAATATGGCGTCAGCTATCATGGGAGGAATTATCAAGAACCAGATCATTCCGGCAGAGGAGATCATCGGCGCAGACCTGTTTGCATCGGGACGGGAGAGGGCAAAGGCGCAGTTTGGCATTCATGTAACGGACAGCAACAAGGAAGTTGTAGAGAAAGCGGATGTGATCGTGTTATCCGTGAAGCCGCAGTTCTATGCAGATGTGATTCATGAGATCAAGGATGTGATCCGTGCAGATCAGATCGTGATCACCATAGCGCCTGGTAAGACGCTGGCATGGCTTGCAGAGCAGTTCGGCAAGGATGTGAAGCTTGTCCGGACGATGCCGAACACACCGGCAATGGTGGGAGCAGGAATGACGGCAGCTTGCCCGAATGAGCATATGACCGAGGAAGAGACGGCATATGTGCGCACGCTGCTTGAAAGCTTCAGCCGGGTAGAGATCGTACCGGAACGTCTGATGGATACGGTGGTGTCTGTCAGCGGAAGTTCTCCGGCATATGTGTTCATGCTGATCGAGGCTATGGCGGATGCTGCGGTATCCGGCGGGATGCCAAGACCGCAGGCTTATCAGTTTGCTGCCCAGGCGGTGCTTGGAAGCGCGAAGATGGTATTAGAGACCGGAAAGCATCCGGGAGAGCTGAAGGATATGGTATGCTCTCCGGCCGGAACGACGATCGAGGCTGTGCGTGTGTTAGAAGAACGCGGTTTCAGGAGTGCGGTATTTGAGGCTATGAAGGTCTGCGAGGAGATGTCGAAAGGGATGTAATTGATCCAGAGTGAAGAAGGTCCGGATTAT
Organism: uncultured Dorea sp.; assembly: GCA_947388185.1. Classification (GTDB taxonomy): domain Bacteria; phylum Bacillota; class Clostridia; order Lachnospirales; family Lachnospiraceae; genus Sporofaciens. The sequence goes on from CANDQP010000082.1 coordinate 7,848, forward strand.
GTTCCGGGCCTTTTCAGTATTCTGTATTCCTTTGGCGTCATGCCTGTATATTCCCGGAAGACTTTGTTAAAATAAGAAGGAGAGGAGAAGCCCACGAATTCCGATATTTTATTGATGCTCAGATCTGAAGTGATGAGCATTTTTTTTGCGTTGTCGATCCGGATCTGTATGATGGCTTTGTTTGGGGTGATTCCGTATTCTCTTTTCAGACACCGTATGATATGGACTGGATGAAAATTAAAATAGTCAGCAATATTTTCTAGGGTGAGCTGTGTGTGGAAATTCTGCAGGATGTATTCCATGATATTTGCTGCCAGAAGCTCTGATGAGTTGCGCTGCGGCTGAAATACCTGTACGAAGCTCAGAAGCCGGAAGAATAGTTCCTGACATTCCAGGGGAGAGAAGAGCGCCTGGTCCTGCGTCTCCTTCTGCTGGTATTTATCTATGTTGGTAGATATTAATTTCGAGAATATGGATGTAAATTCGCTGCTCTCCAGCGCTGTCATTTTTTTATATAGAGGGAGCGTAAGCGTGTTTTTCCGGTCTTCATATATATTCAGGGATTGCCGTTTTTCTTTCACCAGATGAAACTCTTCGGAGTAATGATATTCCCCTGCGCTTCTGAAATGAAGCCAGTCAAATTTTGTTTTTTCCGTCACTTTTTTATGGCCGTAATGGGTGGAATCTGGTTTTAAAATAATCAATTCATTTTCTTTGAGATGATACGAGGCGTCTCCGTCTGTAATATAAAGTTCTCCGTATTCGATAAAGATCAGGTCAAAGATTCCGATATTGCTCCGTCTTCCATGTATATCTCCAGGGCGGTAGAGGGCAGATCCGGCAATGATGAAGTGCGGGTAAGGGGGAGTAGAAAAGTTCACATATTCCATGACGGCCTCCTGTTTTATATGTTTATATTTTAATATAATTATAAATGAATATTTGTTGTAAATCAACAGAAAAGAAGAAATTATGGTTTGTATATATGTTAAATTATTACAATTTTATATTGTTAATATTTTGCTATTTTGGGTAAAGAATATGAATTTACTTACAAAAAGAATTTTTATATAATATATCCAAGATATCGGCCCGATACCACGCAAAACCTATCAAAATGTATAATAATGCAGGCGCAAGGAGCCTGCATCCAAGGAGGATCATTATGAAAACAGGGAAAATGAAGAAATGGAAAACTCTTTCCATGTCATCTCTTATAGCAGTGTCCATGTTGGCGGGCTGCGGCGGCAATAGTTCCAATGAAAAAAAGGATGAGGAGACAGCCTCCGGAAAGACAGAGATTGTTGTGTGGACACGGGATTCCACAGTAGCGGCTGTGAAAAGCGCTGCGAAAAAATACAATGAACAGAACGAAAACGTGGAAGTGAAGATCGTGGAGCAGCCGGCAACCCAGATGGCGGATCAGCTCTCCTTGGCATTGTCCTCAGACGAGGCGCCGGATATTGTCTCCCTGGATTGTACAAAGGTTCCCTACTTTGCATCCATAGGCGCCTTTGCAGACATTTCTGAGAAATATGAGGCTCTGGATTATAAAGATACCTTCAGCGAAGGCATGATAAAGTCAGGACAGCTTGAAGGCAAGACCTATGCCGTACCGTTTGCGCCGGATGTTTCCGTGCTTTTGTATAATAAGGATCATTATCAGGAGGCAGGGCTTGACCCGGAAACACCGCCCGAGACCTGGGATGAGCTGATCGCTGATTCCCGGAAGCTGACTACAGCCGACCGTTACGGTTATGTCTATGCAGGGGGTGATGCAGGAGGCCATATGTTTACCTTCATGCCCTATGTATGGAACAACGGAGGGGAAGTGCTCTCAGAAGACGGAAAAACATGTGAGCTGGATTCTGAAAATGCGGTTGCAGCCCTTTCCATGTTCAATGATCTGACAAATACCTACAAAGTAACGCCTCCCAGTGTTACCACATACTCCTGGAATGAGGCACAGGATGCATTTCTCACAGGAAAAGCTAGCCAGGTAGTGCTGGGCAGTGCGGCCATTTATTCCTTCATAAGCGGGGAACACGATGATATGAACTGGGGCGCCTGCCTTCTTCCAAAGGGACCGGAGGGTACAGATTATGCATCCTTCTCCGGCGGGGATTCCATTGGCATTACCTCCCAGTGCAAAGATGTGGACGCAGCCTGGGAATTCATACAGTTTAGCTTGTCAGAGGAAATTCAGGTGGATGAGCTGGCAAAGGGCGGTCTGCTCCCTGCAAGAAGCGATTTCTTTGACAACGAATATTTTAACAGTACACCGGAATACCAGGTGCTGAAAGAGGCGCTGGAGGTAGGACATACTCCGGTATCCTTGAAATATGACGAGATGTATGTACCCATTTTGGAGGCTATGCAGACATGTCTAAACGGAGAGAAAACACCAGAACAGGCCTTCCAGGATGCTGCGGAGGCTATCAATAAAATAATGCAGTGACAAAAAGGAGGGGCGCTTGCAGGCACCCCTCCGGTAAGGAGAAGCTGATGAAGAGAAGACATAAAAAGAAAATACCGCTGGTATCCTATTTGTTCATATTTCCGGCGCTGATATTGAATCTCATGTTTTTTGTATTTCCATTTCTTCAGTCATTGCTTATGTCATTTTATGACTGGCCGGTGATGGGGGAGAAGACCTTTGTCTTTCTGGATAATTATATAAAGCTGTTTCAGGATGCCCAGTTTTGGAATTCACTGCTGTTCACTATGAAGTATGCGGTTTTTGTGACCCCGTGTCTGTTTATTCTGGCCTTTATCCTGGCGCTTCTGATCAATGGGGCATTTAGGGGGGTGAATCTGTTCCGATCCTTGTATTTCGCTCCGGTGGTCATATCCATGACATGCTGCAGTATGGTATGGCTCTGGATCTACAATGATCTGTACGGTGTGCTGAATTATCTTCTCCAGACTATGGGTATCATACAGGATCCGATCCTGTGGATGAATTCGGCTAAGACATCCTTGCCCGCCGTGATATTTATGGTTACCTGGAAGATGGCGGGATTTTCTATGCTGATCATCCTGGCGGCATTCCAGTCTGTAGATGAACAGATCTATGAGGCTGCAAGTGTGGACGGAGCCGATAAGGTAAAACAATTTTTCAGGATCACTCTGCCGATCATCAAGCCGCATGCAGCCCTGGCGCTGATCTTGTCAGTCATCGGCTCTGTACTGGCATTTGAGCAGTTTTTGATTATGACAAAAGGCGGTCCGGCACAGGATACAACGACGATTGTCCATTATATATACAACACGTCATTTAAGTATTTTAAGATGGGATATGGGTCTGCTATAACGATGATCCTGCTGCTTGTGCTCGGTGTTCTGAGTTATTTTGAAAATAAGGTCCTTAAGGACCCCACGAAATAGAGGAGAAATATGAAGAGAGTGACGAGAAAAACCTGGATGAATACAGCTCTGGCAGTCATCTTTTTCCTGCCGCTGTATTGGACGATAGTGACGTCTCTGAAGGATAAGACAGAGATATACGGGACGCCGCCCACATTGATTCCGAAGCATCCAACATTGGCTAATTATATTAAGATATTTACCCTGGATGACGGTCTGTACAGAGGATATCTGATGAATTCCTTTGTTATTACCGCAATCACGATTTTATTGGTAGTTATTGTCAGCGTGCTGGCCGGGTATGGGTTCTCAAAGCTTCAGTTAAGGGGAAAGGGCTTTTTTATGGCATGTATACTGGCTGCGATTATGATTCCATTCCAAGCACTGCTGAATCCACTGTACTCCATTATGTCAAAGCTGCATCTTTTAAATACGATTCCGAGTATGGTGCTGATCTACGCCACTTTCCAGTCACCGTTTTGTATTTATATGATGAAGAACGCTTTTGACATGGTGCCGGACAGTCTGTTGGAGTCTGCAAAGTTGGACGGCGCGGGAGCATTCTCCGTGTTTTCCAATATATGTCTGCCGCTGACCTGGTCATCTGCGGCGACCATTGCCGTCTATGCGGCGTATACTACATGGAACGATTATCTGATCGCGCTAGTATTTGCTAACAGCAATTCCATCAAGACGTTCAATGTGGGACTTACCAATCTGGCGATCGGCCAGTACGGTACGGACTGGGGACTTTTGACGTCCAGTTCCATTATAGGCCTGATGCCTATTCTGATTCTATTTGTATTCCTGCAAAAATATTTTATCAAAGGAATGCTGAGCGGAGCATTAAAATAAAAGGCACCCTGGAGGAACCATTATGAGTAAGAAAAGAGAGAAAACATTACATACATTTGCCATTCCTGAAGTGAAACCGGAGGGATGGCTGAAACGGCAGTTGGAAATTCAGATGCAGGGGCTTACCGGGAAACTGTTTGACATTTGGGACAGTGTGGGCAGTTATTCTGGATGGCTGGGCGGTACAGGAGAAAACTGGGAGAGAGCGCCTTATTACCTGGACGGGTTTCTTCCGCTTTCCTATTATATGGAGGATAAGGAACACTGGGACACTGCCTGCAGGTTCGTGGAATGGACTCTGAACAGCCAGGACGAGGAGGGAAACTTCGGTCCTGTAGCCAGCAAGGAGGACTACTGGTCCAGATTTGTCATGCTGAAGGTCCTGATTCAATACTATGAGATCAAAAAAGACGGCAGGGTACTTCCGTTTTTCGACAGATATTTTCAGTATTTGTATAAAAAGGTTCCAGATGCGCCTATGGAGCAGTGGTCAAGCGCCAGAATAGGAGATTTGCTGTACTGCATCCAGTGGTATTGTGAACGGGAAGAGAGAAACTATATTCCGGCACTTGTGGAAATGCTCAGAGAGCAGGCTCTTGACTGGGTGGATATTTTTGCGGAGTTCCCTTTTACAAGGCCCGCGGCTTACTACTATGACTGGAACAAAGAATACACCCATTTTTCCTGGGAGAATTACCATGACACTATGAAATACCATGCAAATCATATTGTAAATGTGACTATGGGATTCAAATACCCTGCAATGCTGTCTTACTTCTTTGATGACATGGACTATGAGGCAGTTTCACTGACAGGGATGCAGAGTGCTGATAAATATCACGGTGTGGCAAGCGGTGCTGTCAACGGTGATGAGCATTTAAGCGGAAATAACCCGTCTCAGGGGGCGGAGCTCTGTTCTATAGTGGAATATATGTTCAGCCTGCAGACCATGCTGGAGGCATTCGGCCTTCCTTGCTTTGCGGATAAAATGGAACGTTTGGCCTACAATGCGCTGCCGGCCACCATCACAGAAGATTTCATGGCGCATCAGTATTTGCAGCAGGCAAACCAGGTACTTGTGAGCAAAGCAAAGCGGAACTGGTTCAATAACAATGAGGAATCCAATATGTTCGGCCTGGAACCGAATTTTGGCTGCTGTACAGCGAATATGCATCAGGGGTGGCCGAAGTTCGTGAAAAGCCTGTGGTACAGAGGGAATGATTCGGAAGTGGTCTCCATGGTATTTGCCCCCTGCAGGCTGGAGACGGAGGCTGAGGGGAAGAAACTGTGCATCAGGGAGGAGACAGAGTATCCATTTAAAGAAAGAATTACATACCATGTGGAGAATGCGTCCCATAGTGAGCTGGAATTCAAGATCAGGATCCCAGGATGGTGCAGTGCATATAAAATATATAAAAACGGAATTTGTGTTAAAGAAGAAGAAAACAGAGAAAAAACAGGCGAAGTGGTATCTGTCTGCAGAGGAATCCAGACAGGGGATACGATTGAAGCGGTGTTTTCCATGGAATTTGAAAAATCTCACTGGTTCCATAATAGTGTGGCGGTTGAGAGAGGCCCGCTGGTGTATGCACTGGATGTGAAGGAGAGATGGGAGACAGCCAAGGTTGTGGCAGGTGTCAGAGATTATGAGATCTATCCTGAAAGTGCCTGGAATTATGCGCTGGAAGAAAATATGTCTTTTGAAATGCAGGAAGGCCATGTGGGGGCGGTCCCGTTTTCCAAGGAGTATCCCCCGATCCGCCTGAGAACCAGGGGGCGCAGGTTGGATTCCTGGGAAATAGTGGACAACAGCGCAGGGCTTCTTCCCGTCAGTCCAATCTGTACGGATGGGAAAGAGGAGGAGATCAGCCTTATCCCTTATGGCTGTACCAAGCTGAGGATCACTCAATTTCCATGGTATCGGAATGAGGATAAGTAAAGGAATAAACCGCCATATGATGACGAATAAAATCTGGAAGTTTGGATTTTCCGTTATCATATGGCGGTTTATCATACTTCGGCTTATTGATGCGGTGGATATGAAGCGGTTAAGGCATTTTTACAGCAGAATGGTATTGGTCCAGCAAGTTCTGTATTTTTGTATCTTCCCGCAGGAAATCATATTCGCGGTTTTCTGTGTCTTCCAGTTCATTCAGTATTCCAGACAGCATCCGGCTCCCCATGTTTGTCCCTTTCATGGAGAGGTGCCGGTACAAAGGTGAGTGATCTGGCTTCCATTCCTGGCAAAGTCCCGGCAGCATCTTCTCAAGGGCACGAAGACATTCGCCTGTGTCCTGTCGTGCAACGGCAAGCTGAAAATCTGCAATATGCGAATTACAGTCCCACAGATCATATAACCGGCCGGTTTCTTTGGCAATTTCCGTCAGCTGTTCGGCTTCAGACAGGTGATGTTCTTTGACAGCGATCTCCACCAGTGTGAACAGAGCTGATTGTACCCCGCTGATCTCCGACAGAATCTTCCCTTCGATGATCTGTGCGGCCTGTTCTAAGTTCCCCTCTTCCTGGCATAGGGTGGCCTCTAATTGTTTCTTGTTGTAGAGCGTCGTGTCGGGAAGCTCATTCAATAACCTTCTGGCAGCATCGAATTCTTTTCTTTTTCTGTGTTTTGAGATTAACATGGCTTTGGCGTGGCTGCTCACCGCGGGGTCACAGCTTTTGGAAGCCCGTGTGTACATCTCTTCGATATCGGCTGCATATCGGCAGTTTGGAACAGTGATTTTGGACATGATAATCAGACCTTCGAGAGTCAGCGCAGTGTTCAATAGAAGAAGATCACAGGTGGGATATTCGTGAAGCTTATCCTGCGCCATGTGAAATGCGGCGTCAATCCCTTCCGTGTCGGCAATAGAAACCAATTCATTTATAAAAATCCCGATTTCTTCCTTTGTAAGGTCATCTTGAAAAGAGAGCAGCGTGTTAAGGTCTGTGCCAAGCAGCCTTGCCAGCGCGGGAAGCAGCGTGATATCCGGGTAGGAGATGGCCTTTTCCCATTTGTTGACGGCCGGGGCAGAGACGCCCAGGAAGGAAGCTATCTGTTCCTGGGTGTAGCCTTTTTCGGTTCGCTTTTGGCGGATGATTTCATTGATTTTCATTGTGGCAGTCCTCCTTTGAAAGGTATGAAAAATGCTTTGCATTCATCTTTCTTCCATTATAACAGCGGCGGCAGAGAGAGGACAATTGAATCGTTGTATTTATTCGGCATTGAAAATTAACCGTTGGTTAAATTTTCAAGAAAATGATTCCCCAAAATATAAATACATAGAAAATAGCTACGGAGTATCCGAACCCGTTGGTTGGGTATGGGGCGCTTTGTGTCGAAAATAGTTTGCCGAGGTAGAAATGAGGGAGATTTTGGGATAAAACGTATGTTATTTTATAGTATATGGTGTTGTATAAAGTGCTTATTATGTGTTAATCCAAAATAAATCAAATGAAATAAACATATGAGATATGAAAAATGCAAATGGTATTTCAAATATAGTTGTGTATACAATATGATAATGATATGATGTAAATAAGAAATACGGAGGATTGTTTATGGGAAATATATATGACGGGGCGTTTCGGACAATTTTAAATGACTGCAGACAGATGATTATTCCGGTAATCAATGAGATTTTCAAGGAAGACTATACAGGAAATGAAATAATAGAGTTTCATCCCAATGAACATTTTATTGACCAACAGGATGCAGCAGACAAGGAAAGAATAACAGATACTAATTTTCTAATCTATGGAAAGAAAAAGAAGAAATACCATCTGGAGTGTGAGAGCAGTCTGCCGGATGGGCGGATGATAATCAGGTTGTTTGAATATGATGCGCAGATCGCTTTAGATGAAGGTGAGGTCATCAATGAAACATTGACAGTGACATTTCCCAATACAGCAGTCTTATATCTAAGGAATTATAAAAAGACACCTGATAAAATGCGATATGTGATAAAAACTCCGGGTGGTACTGTGGAGTATGATGTACCGATTATGAAGGTGCAGGAATATACTCTGGAAGATATTTTTT
>CANDQP010000083.1 GCA_947388185.1 uncultured Dorea sp.
CGATATATACCGCACTTCTTGCCGGAGTCAGCACCTTATATTCCTCTCTGTCTTCGCCTCCATCCGTTCCGCCCCTGGATGTGAGCGCCTCTCTCACAGTCGCGTAGAGGAAGATCCCAAACAGGATCAGAAACAACATACCGCCCCATCTTCCCAGTACGAATGTCCCGCTTCCGCTTAATACCTTCATGATAGAAAAATCAGAATTCAGCAGCAGCAATATAACCGCAACGAATATCGAAAACGGAAATTCCTTCTTTAGCAGAGACCATTTTGCCTGCACCGGGTTCACAAGCGCACAACAGCCCAGGACAACCAGCAGATTGAAGATGTTAGACCCCAGTACGTTGCTCACTGCAAGATCATTCTCCCCCTTAAGGGCCGCGGTGACACTGACCGACAGCTCCGGCATACTGGTTCCAAACGCCACGACCGTCAGCCCGATAATGATCGTCGGCACCTTCAGGATACGCGCCACGCTGGAACTCCCGTCTACAAAATAATCGGCTCCCTTGATCAGCAATACAAATCCCAGAATCAACAATATATAATCCATAATCCCAATCCTCATTCTATCTTATTCTATTTGCATATTTTAACAGATTATGCTTAAATGATAAGAGCAATTCCAATTAAAGTCAAGGAGAAGTTACATCAATGAACTCACGCACCCAATTTCCGGAAATATTATACGAAGACGCACACATCCTGGTATGCGTCAAGCCCCATGGAACCGCTACCCAGAGCCGGCAGGCCGGGAAGCCCGATATGGTGAAGCTGCTGAAAAACTACATTTATCAGAATACTCCGGACAAAGGCGAACCCTATCTGGCTGTCATCCACCGCTTAGACCAGCCTGTGAAGGGCATACTCGTCTTCGCCAAAACCCCTTTTGCCGCCAGGGAACTGAACCGCCAGCTTACGCATCAGGGATTCGGCAAATACTACCGGGCGCTTGTGGAAGGACGGCCGCCCAAGGATGCGGACACCCTGGAAGATTATATGGTAAAGGATAACCGGACGAACCTGTCTTATATCTGCGCCCCTGATACCGCCGGCGCCAAGCTTGCAAGGCTTTGCTACCGCGTTGTCCCCGAAGACAGGCGTTATTTCCGGGAGCCGTCCGGCGATCCGGCCGGTCACGGTATCTCCGGGCCGCAATCCGGTACGCCAAAGCCGCTGCTTCACGGGGATCATACGGAACTTGAGATCCGGTTGGACACCGGCCGTCACCATCAGATCCGCGTACAATTATCACATATGGGCTGCCCGATCGCCGGCGACACCAAATATAACCCAAACTGTAATCCCCACGGCTCCACCTGGCAGAACATCTGCCTGTGCGCCTGCCGCCTTGAATTCCGTCACCCGCAAACCCGCGAATTGCTGCAATTCCGATTGGAAAATGCCGATACATAAAGAGAGAGAGGGATCAATCCCTCTCTCTTTTACTCTTCGTTTTCTTCCAGTGCTTCTTCGTATCTCTCGAGTATAATACTCTGTATACGTTCCCGCGTTCCAGAATTGATCGGATGCGCGATATCTCGATACTCTCCATCCAGTGCCTTCTTACTAGGCATGGCAATAAAAAGACCTTTCTCACCCTCGATGACCTTGATGTCATGTACTACGAACTCATCATCCATGGTAATAGACACAACAGCCTTGAGCTTGCCTTCTTTTGCCACCTTTCTCACTCGTACATCTGTGATCTGCATTTCACTTGCCCCTTTCTTTTTCGTGCACTAACATATCGATAGAATTCTTTCGCAAGTCTCACCAGATATTGAGGAACTGTGCAGAAATAATCTGTACAGCTCCCAAGTAGTCCGCACACTCGAAACAGCACTACAGCGCATATCTCTCGTTCTTCTCAACAACTACTTTAACTCCATTTGCTCCAACATGCCGTGTGTTCGCTCTGATTGTATCGCGGCTTTCAACGATGCAGTTCTCAATGTAAGTATTATCCCCTAGATACACATCATTCAGAATAACTGAATTCTTGATCACACAATTATTCCCGACGAATGTCTTCTTGAATAAAACAGAATTCTCGACCGTACCATTAATGATACTTCCACTCGCCACAAGACTGTTCTTTACGATCGATCCTGGATTATACTTTGCCGGCGGCAGGTCACTCACCTTGGAGTAAACTTCCGGGTCCTCCTTGAAGAAATAATTCCTCACTTCCGGCTTAAGGAAATCCATGTTCGTCTCATAATAAGCCTCTACCGTTGATATGTTGCTCCAGTAATCTTTTATCTCATAAACGTACATCCTCTTCAGCTTCTTATATCTGATCAGGATATCCGTTACGAAATCATGTCTCTCTTCCTCTGCGCAATGCTCGATCAGATCGATCAGAAGTCTCCTTCTGATAATATAGATCCCTGTCGATATCATATCCGAAGACGCCAGCATAGGCTTCTCTTCGAATTCCTCAATGCGCATGGTCTCATCCATCTTCAATATTCCAAAACGGCTGACATCATCATTCGGATTGCGTCTCTTGCAGACGACCGTCACGTCTGCCTTCTTCTCAATATGATATTCCAGCACCTTATTGTAATCCATCTTATATACGGCATCCCCGGATGTGATGATCACATAGGGTTCATGGCACTTCTTAAGGAAATCCAGATTCTGATAGATCGCATCTGCCGTTCCCCTGTACCAGTATCCGTTATCTGCCGTTATCGTCGGGGTAAATACATAGAGTCCCCCCTGCTTCCTTCCGAAATCCCACCATTTGGATGAGTTCAGATGTTCATTCAGTGAACGGGCATTATACTGCGTCAGGACCGCCACCTTCTGGATATGTGAATTCGACATATTGCTCAATGCAAAATCAATCGCCCTGTAGCTTCCCGCAACCGGCATGGCTGCGATCGCCCGCCTCTGAGTCAGCTCACGCATCTTAGGACTGTTGCCGCCTGCTAAAATAATACCTACTGCTCTCATACTCGTCCACCTGCCTTTATCAATGTCTCTCCGCTCTCCAGGATACCGCCTGGATAGTCTTCTCTCGCTGTCAATCCGCTGATGGCCGTATTCTTACCAACCTGTACTCCGTCCGGAATCACAGAGTTCTCACCCACCGTTACAAGACCGAATGAGTAGATCGCCGGCTTAAGCTTATTCGGCACATCACTGCCGATCCCGAATGTTACATTGTCACCGACCACACAATTCTCTGCGATAATCGACTTGTCGATCACACAGCCCTTCCCGATCCGGACGTCCTTCATAATAATAGAGTCCCTGACCACCGTGCCCTCTTCGATCGTTACGCCTGATCCGACCACGCAGTTATGCACCTCTCCGTATACTTCAGAGCCATTGCCGATAATACTCCTGTCAACCACAGCCTGTCCGGAAATATACTGCGGCGGAAGGATCCCGCTGTTCGTATAGATCTTCCAGTATTCCTCGTAGAGATTGAATTCCGGAATAATATCGATCAGCTCCATATTCGCTTCCCAGTAAGACCCAAGTGTCCCTACGTCCTTCCAGTATCCGTTATACTCATACGCGAACAGCCGTCCGGTCTTCTCATGGCAGTACGGTATGATATGCTTCCCGAAATCACAGCCCGGTACATTCTCCAGCGCGATCAGCGCCTCCTTTAGTACCTTCCAGGTGAAAATGTAGATCCCCATGGAAGCCAGGTTGCTCTTAGGCTCCGGCGGCTTCTCCTGGAACTCTGAGATCTTGCCCTCATTGTCCGTCACCACGATACCGAATCTGCTCGCTTCCTCCTTAGGCACCGGCATAGCCGCGATCGTCACATCTGCCTGGTTCTCCTTGTGATAATCCAGCATCACCTCATAATCCATCTTATAGATATGGTCGCCGGACAGGATCAGCACATATTCCGGATTAAATGTCTCCATATAATCAAGGTTCTGGTATATGGCGTTCGCCGTACCCGTATACCACTCACTGTTGCTGCTCTTCTCATAAGGCGGAAGAATCGTAACTCCGCCGAAATTACGGTCCAAATCCCACGGAATACCGATTCCAATATGTGTATTCAGTCGTAACGGCTGATATTGCGTTAGCACACCGACAGTATCAATTCCTGAGTTAATGCAATTGCTGAGCGGGAAGTCAATTATCCTGTATTTGCCTCCGAATGCAACGGCCGGCTTAGCCACTTTTGCCGTGAGGACTCCTAATCTGCTCCCCTGGCCTCCTGCAAGCAGCATCGCTATCATCTCTTTTTTCCTCATGTCATCACCCCTTCTCAGTAGTCTGGTTTTCATTATACCACATATTTCGCTCTTAGTGAACAATCTTTACAAAAAAAATTGAATAATTTGTAAACATTTTATTAAAATATCACAAAAAATTTTGACTTGGTTTTTTTACCATATATGTATATAATAATATGAATAGAATATTATTTTTATGACCGCTATTTTTTTATGAGGAAGGTATCTTATGTATAAAATTAATTTTCAACAGCCTGTACACGTACACTTTATCGGCATCGGCGGCATCAGCATGAGCGGTCTTGCCGAGATCCTGCTGAAGGAAGGATTCCGCGTCTCCGGATCCGACAACAAAGAGTCCGCCCTGACACATCATCTGGAGAGCCTGGGCGCCACAGTGTTCTGCGGGCAGAAAGCTTCTAATATTATATCCGGGATCAATGTCATAATATACACGGCAGCGATCCGCGAAGACAACGAAGAATACCAGGAGGCAAAGCGTCAGGGACTTCCTATGCTGAGCCGCGCCGAGCTTCTCGGCCAGCTTATGACCAATTACGCTACTCCTGTTGCAGTATCCGGCACCCACGGCAAGACGACGACAACTTCCATGCTGTCCCATATCCTGCTTGCCGGCAAGAAAGACCCGACCATCTCCGTTGGCGGCATCCTGAAGGCCATCGGCGGCAACATCCGGGTCGGAGGTTCGGAAGTATTTGTCACGGAGGCCTGTGAATATACCAACAGCTTCCTGCATTTCTTCCCTAAGATCAGCATCATCCTGAATATTGACGCGGACCATCTTGATTTCTTCAAGGACCTTGACGACATCCGCAATTCTTTCCGCCGGTTCGCCGCCCTTCTTCCGGAGGACGGGACCCTGATCGTCAACGGGTCCATCCCGGATCTTACCGAGATCACGGACGGTTTGCGCTGCCGGATCATAACATACGGCAATGATCCTTCTTATTGTTACAGCGCAGGGAATATCTCTTACAATGAGATGGGCGAAGCTTCCTTTGACCTGTACAAAGACGGGGAATATATGGATCGGATCTCTCTTTCCGTAGGCGGAGAACACAATGTATCCAATGCGCTGGCGGCAATCGCCGCAGCCGGACTCCTGTCTGTTCCTCCCGCTGCGGTCAGGGAAGGACTGAAGGATTTCCACGGAACAGACCGGCGTTTTGAATACAAAGGCGAGAGAGACGGCGTTACCGTCATCGACGATTATGCGCATCACCCGACAGAGATCAGGGCTTCCCTGGCAGCCGCGCGCAATTACCCCCACAGAGAGCTCTGGTGTGTCTTCCAGCCTCATACCTACACCCGTACCAAGGCGCTTTTCCAGGAATTCGTCGACGCCCTGGCGGATACCGACCATGTAATCCTTGCCGACATCTATGCCGCAAGGGAGACGGACACGCTTGGGATCACTTCGGAGGAGCTTGCCGGGGCGCTGAGGGTGAAAGGCTGCGATGCATATTACTATCCTTCCTTCCGTGAGATCGAGGATTTCTGTATAGAGAGATGCCAGAACGGGGACTTGTTGATAACTATGGGCGCCGGAGACGTTGTAAATATTGGGGAAGAGCTTTTGAAGCGTTAGTTATCCACATTTTCCACAGATTTTTATCCACAAAAAACATGGATTTTGACTCAAAAATTACTTTTTTGTCCGGCCTTCTGATGCTATAATATCTCTTACGAATGAACCAACCGCAAAAGGAGGCTTGGCATAAATATCATGACGAAATTAACCCTGACTAATTACGCACAGTGCAATACCACTGTGCTTGAGAATGAATTTATAGACCGTTATATGCCCATGGCGAACGGCGAATACGTGAAAGTATATCTCCTTCTTCTGCGTCACATGAACAGGACGGAAGGGATTCTGTCGGTCTCTGAGATGGCAGATATCCTGGAATGCACGGAGAAGGATATCCGCCGTGCATTAAAATACTGGAAGAATATGGATCTGGTGGATTACCATGAGCAGTCCGAGACGGACGAGCCGCCGGCTCCATCACATGCACCGTCAGCCTCTGCGGCCTCCGATGCTCTGCCCGGCGCTGACACGCCGCCTGCCTCCGTACCGAATATCCAGCAGTACCGGGAGCGCAAGGAATTCAAGGAGCTGCTCTTTGTTGCAGAGCAGTACCTTGGCAAGACCCTCTCGTCCGTAGATATTGACACGATCACTTACTTCTACGATACGCTCCATATGTCGGCCGAGCTGATCGAATATCTGATCGAATATTGTGTCGAGAACGGTCACAAGAGCATGCACTATATCCAGAAGGTTGCCCTGTCCTGGAGCGAGCAGAAGCTCACCACGGTATCTGCCGCCAAGGCGAGCACCGTTCTGTACAACAAGAACTGCTATTCCATACTGAATGCCTACGGGATCAAGGGCCGGGCTCCGGCTGCTGCCGAGACCGCCTACATTAAGAAGTGGAATGACGAGTACGGATTTTCTCTGGATATCATCTTAGAAGCCTGCAACCGGACGATGAATACCATTCACCAGCCGAATTTCGAATATACCGATACGATCCTTAAGAACTGGGCGGACAAGCAGGTCCGCTGCCGCAAGGACATTGACAGCCTGGACGCTGATTTCCAGAAGGAGAAGGAACGCCGCAAGAAGCCTGCCGTCAAGCCGGCAGCCGACATCAAGGCCAACAAGTTCAACAATTTTACCGGTCGGTCTTACGACATGGATTCCCTGGAACGGCGGCTGGTCCAACAGTAACGAACGGGCTGCATACTGCACCCTCAGCAATACATTACCTGCAAGGAGAGATTTCCCGACTATGGCACTCACCAACTCACAATATGACCAGATCATGCATGTCTACGAACAGCGCCGGCTTAACAATGAATACCGGCTCAGAGAACGTTTTCAGAAGGCGTATGCCCTGATCCCCGGACTTGAAGAGCTGGACCGCTCCATCGCATCTCTGAGTGTTCAAAAGGCGCACAGGCTGCTTAGCGGCGATGATAACGCCCTTGATTCACTGCGCGTGGAACTGCATACAATGATCCATAAGAAGCAGCAGCTTCTTACTTCCAACGGGCTGCCCGCAGACTATCTGGAGCTTCATTATACTTGTCCGGACTGTCAGGACACCGGATATATTGGAGACCGGCAATGCCATTGCCTTAAGAAGGCAGTGATCGGGCTGCTCTATGAGCAGTCTAACCTTCAGAACATCCTTACTAAGGAGAACTTCTCCACATTTTCGCTGGAATACTATTCCCGCGGCCATATTGATCCAAGGACCGGACGGTCTTCACTGGAAGCAATCCAGACCGCATTGAAAGTATGCCATAATTTCACAGATACATTTTCCGCTGAATTTCATAATATATTACTATATGGGGACACCGGGGTCGGCAAGACATTTCTGTCGCACTGTATCGCGAAAGAGCTGATCGATACCTCTTATTCCGTGATCTACTTTACTGCCGCCCAGTTATTCGATCTGTTTGCACAGAATAAGTTCGGCAGACGCGAAGAGCAGAACCCTGACATACAGGGCCATATCTATGACTGCGACCTGCTGATCATCGATGACCTGGGAACCGAATTGCCGAACTCCTTTACCGTTTCACAGCTGTTTACCTGTCTGAACGAACGGATCCTGCGACAGAAATCAACCATTATATCAACCAATCTCGCATTGGATGATATACAATCCATCTACTCGGAGCGGACATTTTCACGAATCAGCAGCAATTATACGATCCTGCGTCTGACAGGTGACGATATCCGCATCCAGAAAAAATTACTTAACCTGGGAGGTACGAATGATGCTACGCCGCAATGACCGTATTCTTGAGAACATACCGATAGGAGCTTTGGGGATCATCGCTCTTGACGGCTGCAAAGAGATGGGCAGCAAAGTAAACGATTATATTGTAAAATGGCGCAGAGACGAAGGACATGCTTTTAAGGACGATGTTGTTTATAATGGTTATGAACGGGATACTTACCTGATCAACGCGAAGGTGCCCCGTTTTGGCTCCGGGGAAGCCAAGGGCATTATCAACGAATCCGTCCGCGGCAAAGATATCTATCTCATGATAGATGTCTGTAACTACAGTCTGACTTATTCACTGACCGGACATATCAATCATATGTCCCCCGACGACCACTATCAGAATCTGAAACGTGTGATCGCCGCTATCGGAGGCAAAGCAAGACGGATCAACGTCATAATGCCGTTCCTGTATGAGAGCCGGCAGCACAAGAGAAGCAGCCGCGAATCCTTAGACTGCGCGCTTGCTCTTCAGGAGCTGGTACGCATGGGCGTGGATAATATCATCACCTTCGACGCACATGACCCGCGTGTACAGAACGCGATCCCGCTGAACGGGTTCGAGACCGTGAGGCCGGCTTATCAATTCATCAAGGGGCTTCTCCGCCGTTTCGACGACCTCGAGATCGACAGTGAGCACATGATGGCAATCAGCCCGGATGAGGGCGCCACCGGACGTGCCGTTTACCTTGCCAATGTACTGAACCTGGATATGGGGATGTTCTACAAGAGGCGTGATTACACGAAGATCGTCGACGGACGCAACCCGATCGTTGCTCACGAATTCCTGGGCTCTTCCGTGGAAGGCAAGGATGTGATCATACTGGATGATATGATCTCCTCCGGCGACAGTATCCTGGATGTTGCGCGCCAGTTAAAGCAGCGCAAGGCAAGGCGGATCTTCGCCGCCGCAACCTTCGGATTATTCACGAACGGACTTGAGAAGTTCGACAAGGCTTACGAAGAGGGGATCCTGGATGCCGTTCTTACGACCAACCTGATCTATCAGACGCCGGAGCTTCTTGAACGGCCCTATTATGTCAACTGCGATATGAGCAAATATATTGCACTCATGATCGATACGCTGAACCATGACGGATCTATCAGCAGTATCCTGAATCCTGTAGACAGGATCCACCATGTAGTGAACAGATACAAAAAAGGAGAGACAGTCTGATGGCTGTCTCTCCTTCTTTGTATCCGCCGGTAACGGTTCAAATCATTTCCAGGTGATACTCGATCCCCAGTTCATCTAACATCTGCACCTCTCTCCTCTGGCATGTGAAGATCAGCGCCTGCTTCCTGTACCCGGCAAGCCACTTCAGCGTATTCTTAAGACGTCTGTCATCATAGCAGACGAAGGTATCGTCCAATATCACCGGATACTCTTCTTCCCGCAGTACGTCACCGGCCGCCATGCGAAGCGCAAAGTAGATCTGCTCCACCGTCCCTCGGCTCAGCTGCTCAAGCGGGATCCTTCTGCCTTCCTTGAGTACGCTCATATGGAGCTTCTCTTCGATCAGAAGCTTCGTATACCTGCCCTCCGTGATCTCAGAGAGAATCTCGGAAGCCGCGCCGTTAAGCCTTTCCTCAAGCTGCCTCTGCAGTTCGCCGGACAGCTCGTTAAGCCTTTCCTCCGCCAGACGGATCGCCATCCTCTTCTTGTCAAATTCCCGGAAATCCTCGCTGACCTCATCCAGCTCGGCGAGCTGTTCCTTCAGGTTGTCATACTGGATCTGTCTCTCCTTAAGTTCTTCCCGCACATGCGCGTACTCCCACCTGAGCTTCTCTAACGGGATCTTCTCTTCCTCGGGCGTGATCTCCTCCAGTATGATCTCCGGCAGCGTCTTCTCCTGCTTCTTGCCCACCTTCATCCGATTCCACACATACACCCCGCAGGTCAGAAATATAATGATAGAAACCAGATAATTCCAGGGCTTTGCGATGAACATAAATGCCAGGACGATGATCACCGCGAACAGGATCAGCTCCACGGGATGGATCCTCCACTTATCCGGCCTCAGCTCGTCGATCATCCGCTTATTCTCCGTGTTCTCGGTCTCTTCGTATATCTCTTTCTCCTGCCGATGTCTTAGCTCCTCCGCGATGCGTCCGCACTCTTCTTCCAGATGATGTACGTCCCGCCAGACATAGGATGCCTCCTGTTCGATCCGCTCACGCTCTGCCTGCTTCCTGACAAGGGACTCCTTCACTTCCCGCTCCAGAGTCTTCTTCTTCTCGCGCAGGCATCCAAGCGTCTGCGCAAGGTCGATCTCGTTGTTCCCCGTCGCATAATAATTGGTCGCATAGTTCTTGAATTCTGCCTCCAGCACCTGCCCGGTCTCCACCTTCATCTGTCCCACCGAGATCGTATTCTCATAGCTTGCAGCATTCAGCCCGCCAAGCAGCATCTCCAGATCCCCGTCCGCAACCGAGAGCTGCTCTCCGTCATCCTCGCAGATCAGCTCTGCATTCTTCTTATATTTGTCAAAATTCCGGTCTATCCGGAATGTCTTTCCTCCGCTCTCAAACCTCAGTGAACCGGAATAATAATTGGGATTCTCCCACGGCTCATAGATGCTGAATGTATCATATACAGACGCCCTTCCGCGCCCCCTCTCCATTCCATACAGCATTCCCTTGATAAATGTATGGAGCGTAGATTTGCCGGATTCGTTCTCCCCGTACAGGATATTGATTCCGTCTTCCATCTGTATGCGTCTGTCAGTAAATTTACCAAAATTTTTAACTTCCAATTCCTGAATCTTCATAAACCTCTTCTAGTCTCCATTAACGCCTGCACGCCTTCACACAGCGCCAGGTATTCCACGCTGTCCTCATCATAATCCATCAGGCTCTCGATAAATCTCCCCAGAAGGTCTCCCCTGTTCTGCCCAAGAAGTCTGGCAAAATCATAGGCCGGCTTCGTCTCATCCGAAAGATCCGTAATATTCCCGTATGGATCCATATCGTTAAGATCGAACAGGATATCCGGGTCACGGAACCCCTTCACTGTCACCCGGTAAATATTCTGTATTCCCATCTCCTTGATCCTGTCTCTGATACACTCCCTAAGACCATGGCCCGTCATCTTCTTCTGCGCCATGACCGGCAGATGAATATACTCTCTTAAAGCGCACGGAATGAATTCTATCCGGCAGCCCGTACCGGTTAGATCTCCTTGAATATATCCGTGTCTGCCCGTATCATTCTTGTCGATCGGCTCTAACGCGCCGGAATATGCGATACGGCTCTCATACACAGTCCCTGTTTCGGACTGCGCCTCCAGCAGATTCCAGCGGTTATCCGCAAGGATCTGCGGCTTATGGATATGCCCAAGCGCCACATAGTCATAGCCCAGCCTGCTCAGGCGCTCTTTCTGTATCGGAATATGCCTCTCATCCCCGCCGTGAGCCAGCAATATCTCATATCTCTGCCGCCCCTCAGGCAGCGCCGTGTCATATCTTCCTTCCCTGATCTCTCTTGCGTGGTAGCTCATGCCGTATACAGCCAGCGATAATTCCGGCAGTTCAACACAGGACAGTTCCCCGCTCAAGATCATATGTACATTCTGCGCCCATTCAAACGTCCGGTAATAGGAATCCCTTTTCAGGTAATCGTGGTTCCCGGCTGTCAGCACCACCTGTGTATCCGTCAGCCTCTCAAAGAGACTGTTCACTTCCTTCAATTCTCTGAGGAGGGGCTGCCTGTGGAACAGATCTCCCGCGATCAGCAAAACTTCTGCTTTCTCTTCATTACAGATCTCTGTCACCCTTGCCAGGCTGTTCCAGATCTCCTTTTCCCTCTTTGCGCTGTACGCGCTTCCTGCGTCCGGTTTTGCCCCCAAATGCACGTCTGCGATGTGTATGAACTTCATCTGCTGTCCCTTCTTCCTTCTCCGTCTTCACCGGCAGCTCCACAATAAACTGTGTCCGGATATCGTCGCTCTTCGCGCGGATCCTGCCGCCGTGCAGTCCCACAATCTCCTTTGCAATTGCAAGTCCCAGACCTGCGCCTCCGGTCCCGCTGGAACGGGAACCGTCGACACGATAAAACTTCTCAAATATCGTCTGGAGCATCGCTCCCGGGATCTTATCTCCCTGATTCACAAATACGATCTCAACGTCCCGTTCCTTCATCCGGGCTTCTATCCGTATCTCCGTATTCTCATGGCAGTATGCGATCGCATTCCGCAATATATTGTCAAATACCCGGGCAAGCTTATCCGGGTCCCCGTATACGACCAGGTTATCCTCCACGTCCACCTCACAGGCCAGACGCTTCTCCTGCAGAACCCCGTACAGCTCGTCCGCCAGCTGCTCCAGCATAAAAGACAGGTTGATCTCCACCGCTTCCAGCTCAATATCCTGGAAATTATACCGGGTGATATCGAAAAATTCATTGATCAGTTCTCCTAGACGGATGGATTTCTCCAGCGCTATATGCGTATATTTGATCCGGTTCTCCTCCGGCATCTCGGTATGGCTGTCCAGCATACTCAGGTAGGCGACGATGGAGGTCAGCGGAGTCTTCAGATCGTGCGCCAGGAAGAGCACCAGGTCGCTCTTCTTCTTCTCACCTTCTTCCGCCTCCAATTCCTGCCGTTTTAGAGTCGCTTTGATCTCATTTAACCGGATCTCGATCGGCTTCAGCTCTGTGATGAGATGAATCGGCTCCGTGGACTCCGCAAGGATATTCTCGATCCCGTCCCCGATCTGGTCTACATACTTCATCATCTTGGACAGCGCCGCATAATAAAACAGCGCAAAAAGGAGCAGGAAGCCGACGATAATAAAGAAGTACTTATTATTGCCGATCAGCTTCCAGTACAGATTAATAGCCGTCTTCTCCTTCATATTCAGAGACATCAGGAATTCTACGAACATCTCCGCGAAGGTATCGTTATAGATACCGTCGATCACATAATTGAGAATGAATCCTCCGACCAGGACCGTCAGCGCGGTGACCAGGACCGTCTGGAGCAATATGCTGAACTTCAGCTTGCGATAGTTATTCTTCAATCTTGTACCCTACTCCCCATACCGTCTTGATAAAGTCTGATTTGCCGGTGGGTCCGCTCATCTTCTCCCGGAGATGCCGGATATGCACCATCACCGTATTGTTGCTGTTCTTATAATATTTCTCATTCCATACTTTTTCAAATAATTCCTCAGAACTGATCACCTTGCCCCTGTTCTCACACAGAAGCCAGAGAATATCGAATTCTATGGGCGTAAGCGTAAGAGGCACCTCGTTATACACACATTCATGGGAGGTACGGTTCAGCAGAAGTCCGCCGAAATCAATAATGTCTCCCTCTTCCTTCACACCGTCATTATACTGGGTATATCTGCGTATCTGCGCCTTCACCCGTGCAACCAGCTCCAACGGGTTGAAGGGCTTCGGAATGTAATCGTCCGCCCCCAGCGTAAGCCCCGTGATCTTATCCATGTATTCCGTCTTAGCCGTCAGCATAATAACCGGAAATGTGTATTTCTCGCGGATGATCTTCAAAAGCTGAAAACCGTCGATATCCGGAAGCATGATATCCAGGATCGCCAGATCGATCTTCTTGCTCCTTATGCAGCTAAGCGCATCCTCACCTGTATAGAACTTGAACACGCTGTACTGATCGTTCTGCAGATATAATTCTATAACGTCCGCAATCTCTCTCTCATCGTCTACAACTAAAATATTCATACGCTTCTTAATCCTTACAGTTCACAATTATTAACCGTTCTTGGGAACGGGATCACGTCACGGATGTTGCTCATTCCGGTCAGGTACATCACACATCTCTCGAATCCAAGACCGAATCCGGAATGTCTGGTAGAACCGTACTTGCGAAGATCCAGATAGAACTTGTAATCTTCCTCCTTAAGCCCCATCTCCTTCATCCTTGTGAGCAGCTTATCGTAATCATCTTCCCTCTGGCTTCCGCCGATGATCTCTCCGATCCCCGGAACCAGGCAGTCCACCGCCGCAACTGTCCTTCCGTCTTCATTCTGCTTCATGTAAAACGCCTTGATATCCCTGGGGTAGTCCGTCACAAATACCGGACGCTTGTACACCTCCTCGGTCAGATATCTCTCGTGCTCCGTCTGCAGGTCCGCGCCCCAGGAAACCTTGTATTCGAACTTGTCATTGTTCTTCTCTAAGATCTCGATCGCTTCTGTATACGTCACTCTGGCAAAATCCGCGGACGCAACATGGCGAAGCCTTTCAAGCAGCCCCTTGTCTACAAATGAATTGAAGAAATTCATCTCCTCCGGCGCTTCCTCAAGCACATAGTTGATCACGTATTTTAACATAGCCTCCGCCAGCATCATATTGTCATCCAGATCCGCGAATGCCATCTCCGGCTCGATCATCCAGAACTCCGCCGCATGCCTTGTGGTGTTGGAATTCTCCGCACGGAAGGTCGGCCCGAATGTATAGATATTACGGAATGCCTGCGCATACGTCTCCCCGTTCAGCTGGCCGCTCACGGTAAGGCTTGTCTCCTTCCCGAAGAAATCCTGGCTGTAATCCACGCTGCCGTCCTCCGTCTTCGGCGGTTCCTCCATATCCAGCGTGGTCACCCTGAACATCTCCCCGGCTCCTTCACAGTCGCTTCCCGTGATCAGCGGCGTATGCACATAGACAAATCCTCTCTCCTGGAAGAACTTATGAAGCGCGTAAGCCGTCAGCGAGCGCACCCGGAATACTGCCTGAAATGTGTTCGTCCTCGGCCTGAGATGTGAGATCGTCCGAAGATATTCGAAGCTGTGTCTCTTCTTCTGCAGCGGATAATCCGGCGCAGACGCTCCTTCCACCTCCACGGTATCAGCCTGGATCTCAAAAGGCTGTTTCGCCTGCGGCGTCGCGACCAGCGTTCCCGTCACGATCACCGCCGCGCCTACATTCAGCTTGGAGATCTCAGCAAAATTATCCATCTTGTCATGGTATACGATCTGCAGCGGTTCAAAAAATGTCCCGTCATTCAGCACGATAAATCCAAAAGTCTTGGAATCCCTGATGCTGCGCACCCAGCCTCCTACCGTAACCTTCTGATCCAAATACTGTTCTTTGCTCTTGTATAACTCCTTGATCGTCGTCAATTCCATATTCTTCTACTCCTTTTTCAATATATTTCTTTTCCAGATATAATGCACTCTCTATGCGAATGCAGGATTCTTCGGCCTGCACATGTACCCTATTATAACACAATGCAGACATTTTTTAAAGGCAGTACAAAACATAGCAGGGGAAATCGGCTGATGCCGATTCCCCCCTTTATAACTTAAACTATATTTCCAAACAGTTTATTACTCTTCTTCGCATAGACGGTACATTGATTTGTGAAAAAATGTGTGTTACACTGTCCCAGGAAGGAGTGATAAGAATGAAAAAAAGCGCCCTGGCTGTTGAGCGCTGCAAAACAGTTTCTACCATACAAAAAATATTAGGCGGCAAATGGAAAATAGAAATCATTTATTACATTGCCTTTCGGGATATACACCGTTTCGGGGAGCTTCGCAGGCATATCG
>CANDQP010000084.1 GCA_947388185.1 uncultured Dorea sp.
CTTCTTCCGGTTATGGCTCATATCCGTCTCCTTTCCCTTATCCTTCTGAGCCTTTCTCTTTACCGTCGCTCTGCCCTTCTTACTCACCAGCACCGTGAATACCGATTCTGACGTCTCCATCTGCATCTGGCGCATATTCTCCATATATTCCTCCAGAAGGGCGCACGCCTCCCCGGCATCCACATTCCGGTGGAATGCCTGGCGGTTCTCAAATGTCTCGATCTGAAACATCAACTGCTGCCGCACGAACAGGGGGCGCACCTTCACCTTCGCCGGGCCGTCTTTCTTCCTTGGATTGCTGAGCACTGCCGCTCGGAATTCTATATTCAGATTATCTTGTAATAATTCTCTTAATTCACTCATAACATTACTATTGTAATGTTTTTTTTACCGAAGCGCAAGCGGAAATGTGATCGTAACCCGAAACAGATCGCCGTCCAGGTACAATTCGAACCGTCCGCCCTGCATCTCGGTCAGCGTCTTGGCAATCGAAAGCCCAAGTCCGCTTCCTTCCGTACTCCGCGAGATATCTCCCCGGATAAAACGCTCGGTCAGCTCATCCGCCGAGATATTGAGCGGCTGATCCGACACATTCTTAAGACTGAATATCACCGTATTCCCGGATACATATACATCCGCATAGATCCTGGTTCCTTCCATCGCATATTTTGCCGCATTATTATAGACATTTGCCAGGACTCTCCACAGACGCCTTCCGTCTACCCGGATGATCACCTCGTGATCCGGAAGCGACATCACCTCCGTCAGGTTCCGCTCTTTGAACTTCTCCTCGAATTCCCCGCTGGTCTGCTGGATCATCTCCACCAGGTTGATATTCATGAACTCCAGCGTAATATTTCCCGAGCTTACTTTGGACGCCTCTACCACATCCTCCGTAAGCGTCTTGAGCCGCTGGGACTTCGCATCCAACACCTCCAGATACCGCTTAAGCCTCGGATCCTCGAAATTCTCCTGCTTCAGCAGATTCACATAATTAATAATAGAAGTAAGAGGCGTCTTGATATCGTGGGATACGTTGGTAATCAGATCCGTCTTAAGGCGTTCGCTCTTGATACTCTCCGCCAACGCCGTATCTAGCCCCTGCCCGATGGAATTGATCTTCTCCGCGATACTCTTCTGCTCCTCTCCCATGCCGTCGGTCGGAATCTTATAATCCACCTCGCCTCCCGCGATCTTCTCAACCCCGGTGTCGATCCGATGGCGTCCGATCGCCTGCTTCACCATATATATGAAGATAACCAGCTCCATCATCAGCATCAGAAACAGCACGAATACATTCCGTTCGCTTACGAATCCCATCCAGTGGACCATCACAAAGACTCCGAAGATCAGAACAGCCTTCCAGACTGCATGCATATTGAATAATAGTTGTCCGGCAAACGCCAGCATATTCCTTAAGATACTGTTCTCCCACAGCGTCTTCGCCTTAATCCTCCGCACCAGACTCAGATATCCGATCAAAAACATCGCACAGGTATACGCAGCGGCAACCCCTGCCCACATGACCGTCCCCGGCTCTGCACCGCCGGCATAACCGCCGTCTGTCCAGACAGACGCACCGGATACTCCGTCGACCATAGAGTTCGATCCTATGAATAATATCGGAACTGCCCATAATACGATCACCGACACCGCTGCCAGCTCTGTCTTCCATCTGTCAAATGCATTCAGGTGCAGCTCTTCATCCTTGTCGCTTCTTCCCGCAGTCACCGTAAGCCAGACCAGTATCCCCAGCAGCGCAATCATCATTGCAATTCCAAGCACCGCAACCTGCCGGATATTCGAGCCATATTTCTCATACATGCGGGCCTCCGAGTAGAATCCGTCCTTAATCGGATATTCCGTATCCACTCCGATGGCAAAGACGAACTCCGGGGCTTCTCCTGCGTACTGCATCGAATATTTGGCGGAGTCGCGCCAGCTAAGCGCATTGATATCCTCAATATTCGTATCAAACTCCTCAAGCTCTGGCCTGACGACCACATATTTACCCAATTGCCGTATCTTCTCTATATTCTGCTCCGCCTGAGAATAGTCTCTGTACGCGTCACGGTTGGTAAATACCCGCCTGGTATCCTTATCCACATACAGATACGCCATATTCGTATCGCCTTCCTGATACATCCCTCCCATGTTCTCATATTTCTCGATCTCATCATAGAGACAGATGATCACATCACGAAGCATACTGTATGCGTCGCTCAGACGCCCGTTCCATGCCGGTTCGTCATTGGCTATCTCCATAATACTCCTGGCTCCAAGCGGCGGGTACATCTCCCTAAACCAATATCCGTCGTAGCTCCAGCAGTCAATATAGGCCACCTTGCCTTCCGTATCCTGCAGTCCCTTGAACGCCGTCTCAGGCACATTATTCCGGAAGCTTCCCTCTCGAAGCTCAGCAAGAATATCATCCTCCGTAATTCCCGATTCATCATTCACGATCACAAACCGGAGCTCTCCGCTGTCGATCAGCTTCTTGAACTCACTATAATAATAGTAGTGATAGCTGTTGTCAGACCGTCTGCATACGATGATATGGTCATCCTGCTTTGCCCTGTCCGCACTCATATTATCACCGTAATTGATCCAGTCGTCCCCCCACTCTTCTCCCCACTCTTCCAGATTCTTAAGCGAATACGCCAGACCGTTGATATTCTCGTCGGAAATCCGTGAGTTCTCCTGGAATTCCTGGATATCTACGATTCTCTCGGATGCGTAGACACCGTCTGTCTCCAGCAGCTTCTTCGATCTTATCCCCTCAAACACGTTGCCGCTGATATTCCTTAAGTCCCGCTCGAAGCTCACCGTGTCTTCGTATCTCCTGGCCGCCCTTCCGGCCAAAACTTCGTTCTTAAGCATCGGGTAAGACATGATCCACATGAATCCTGCCGCAACGGCTACCACCAGAAGATGTGCCGCCGCAACCAATATACCCTTCGCGGGCGCAGACCGATACCATTGATGGTTCATATATACTCCCTTCTAAAGCTTCTCTATCTTATATCCGACTCCCCAGACCACCTTGAGATATCTTGGCTCCTTGGGATTAATCTCTATCTTCTCGCGGATATGCCTGATGTGCACCGCCACCGTGTTGTCCACGCCGATGGCGTCTTCGTTCCAGATATTCTCATAGATCTGGTCGATAGAGAATACTTTTCCCTGATTCTTCATTAACAGTAATAAGATATTATACTCGATCGGAGTCAGCTTCACCGGCTCCCCGTCAACCGTCACTTCCTTCAGATCATCATTGATGGCCAGGCCTCCCACTTCATAGACCGCCTGGTTGGTGTGATCCACCGTACTTCCAAGCTGTGTGTATCTGCGCATCTGGGATTTTACCCTTGCCACCAGTTCCAGCGGATTAAACGGCTTCGTGACATAATCATCCGCCCCCACGTTAAGCCCAAGTATCTTGTCCGCATCCTCGGACTTAGCCGACAGGATAATGATCGGCATATTATTCTCCTCCCGGATCTTAAGGGTTGCCCGGATCCCGTCAAGCTTAGGCATCATCACATCTATCACCAGAAGATCCACCTTCTGGGACTTCAGCACCTTAAGCGCCTCCTCGCCGTCATAGGCCTTCAACACCTGATATCCCTCCTGAGACAGATATATGTCTATCGCTTCTACAATCTCTTTGTCATCATCGCATACTAATATCTTAGCCATGTTCATCACCTCCCTTATACTATACAAGAATATCAGCTATTTTTTAAGAGCCATTTAGGGAATTTCTTAAGATATTATGAAAATGTCAATTTGACACATTTTGTCCCATATAAGCGGCATTTTGAAAGTATTTTCATAAAGATGTCGAATATTGTCTTAGTATGTCGAAAAATTACGGATTATGTAGCATTTCAAATCTGCCCGTGTTTTTCGGCTATAATACAGATGTAGCATGTAGTCGTTTCTCAAAGATAAGGTCCGGAAGGATATTGCAATGAACGAAAGACAGATTGAATACTTGATACGTTCCCTCGGTATTGGGGCTACATACCGTGGATACCGCTATTTAACCTATGGCATACAATTATGCTTAAAAGATGAAGATTATCTCCTGTCCGTAAGTAAGTTGTTATATCCTCAGATTGCAGAACATTACTGCACCACCAGTTATAGTGTTGAAAGGGATATACGAACTGTCATTAAGGTATGTTGGGATAGAGGCAACAAGACCTTACTACAAAAAATCGCTTTAAGACCGTTAGCCGCCAAGCCCCCATCAGGCGAGTTTTTCGATATATTGACCGCACACTTGAGACAAAAGTCTGTACCAGTGATTTAGGTTTTCTTATTAAGTTCTTAAGTCCTTCTTAAGAATTTTTCTTTTTCTTTTATGGATTTAACATACTTTGG
This sequence comes from uncultured Dorea sp., assembly GCA_947388185.1. Lineage (GTDB taxonomy): Bacteria > Bacillota > Clostridia > Lachnospirales > Lachnospiraceae > Sporofaciens. The sequence goes on from CANDQP010000084.1 coordinate 4,390, forward strand.
ACATAATTTTCTTTTATACTGAAACCCAGATAGTTGATTAACACTCACTATCTCCCCCTCAATAAAGTAACGCATCGCCGGATCACACTGACGGTGCAGCACTTTACTCTCATTCCTTTTAGATAACTATAACAACAGCGAACCCCTTCATTCCGCAAGGTCTGGAGGGGTTTCGTTGTGTATTGGCCCGGGATTGAGCAACAACATGCTGTTTACAGCAGAGCAATTTTAGTGTATATTTTAAATGACTTTTTGACGCTTGTATTATGCTGTAATTTGGAGGAGAACATGACAAAAGAGAAATTAGCCCTGGAGATTATCGAACGCCTGAAAAAGGAATATCCGGACGCGGGATGTACCCTGGATTATGATCAGGCATGGAAATTACTGGTCAGCGTACGGTTGGCAGCCCAATGTACAGATGCCCGGGTGAATGTCGTGGTTGAAGGCCTGTACGAGAAATTCCCGGATGTAGACGCACTGGCCGCGGCAGCTGTAGCAGAGATCGAAGAGATCGTCCGGCCCTGCGGGCTTGGCAAGAGTAAGGCCAGAGATATCAGTGCATGTATGAAGATATTGAAAGAAGACTATGACGGCAAGATCCCCAAGGACTTCAACGCACTTCTGAAGCTCCCGGGTGTGGGGCGTAAGAGTGCGAACCTGATCATGGGCGATGTATTCGGCGAACCGGCTATCGTAACGGATACGCACTGCATCCGCCTGGTCAACCGCATGGGACTGGTAGACGGCATCAAGGAACCCAAGAAGGTTGAGATGGCGCTCTGGAAGATCATCCCTCCCAAGGAAGGCAGTGACTTCTGCCACCGCCTGGTCTACCACGGAAGAGATATCTGCACCGCCAGGACGAAGCCGTACTGCGACCGCTGCTGCTTACAGGACATCTGCGCGAAGAACGGGGTAGAATAGAATCAGCTCTGCCGGAGCGCCTTCAGGCATTCTATGAATTCCAGGTCGTCCTGCTTAAGCTTCAAGTTGGAGCAATAATTCTTGCCCTCCGGAGTCGTTACGTTGATCTCGACAACCGAACCCTCCATGAGTACATCCTGCGATATCGCATTGAGGAACAACGGGAATTTGGGATGATTCAGGCGAAAATGCTCCATACACCCCTTTAGCTTCTGAATCATTGCAATTTGGTTAAAATTCATATTCAAGACAAGGTACCTCCCATGTTTGTTTCTATATCATTATACTGAACTGTTCGAAAATAGTCAAAGAAAGAAGAGAATCTTATGGATCTGCAACACGCAAAAACGGAATTTGAACGTTATCTGGACGGCTATGACCGGAACGATGACAAGGTACATCTGAAGATCGTGCATACCTACGGTGTAACTGAATACAGCCGGCAGATTGCCGAACGGCTGAATCTTCCTGATGAAGACCGGGAGCTGGCACAATTGATCGGCCTGCTGCATGATATCGGCAGATTCGAACAATTGAAACGGTTCGACAGCTTCGAACCGGATACAATGGATCATGCAAGCTTTGGAGTCCGGATTCTATTCCAAGAAGGAATGATCCGGAACTTCGCAGAAAAAGATTCATGGGACGGCATTATCCGAACAGCGATCGCCAGGCACAGCGATTTCCGGCTGACCGGCATCACAGACAGCCGTACCCTGATGCATGCCCGCATCATCCGAGACGCTGACAAGCTGGATAACTGCCGGGTGAAGCTTGAAGACACCATCGAAACCATACTGGGCGTCTCTGCCGAAGAGGTCGGCAAGGATTCCGTCAGCCCGGAGGTTATGGCTCAGTTTTGCAGAAAAGAATCCATCCTCTCTTCCATAAGAAGAACGAAGATGGATTACTGGCTGTCTTATCTGGCTTATTTCTTCGACATTAACTATAAGGTATCCTGGGATATTATCCGTGAACATGATTATGTGGCACGGCTGATCGCCCGGATCCCGTATTCCAATCCGCAGGCTCAGGTGCAGATGGATGAGGTCCGGACGATACTGGATGCGTATATGATGAATTTTACAGAAAGAATCTGAAAACGGATTATATAACGGCTTCCCAACGCCCGGAAGCCCCGCACGGGAGGTATAATCCTGTGCGGCCGACAGGCAGCCCAATCTCCTGAGAGGCAACGCTGCCTTTATATCCCTTAAGTTCAACGCTCAGCATATAAGTCAGCACCGCCGGTGCGAGTCCTGTCGTATAAGAATTGACCAGGAAGAACAACGGTGTGTCTGACAGAAGCTTCGCACACAGCCGGATCAGCGGATGAATCGCGTCTTCTATCTTCCAGATCTCTCCCTTGGGCCCTCTTCCGTAAGACGGCGGGTCCATGATAATGGCATCATAGTGATTCCCTCTCCGGATCTCCCGCTCTACGAACTTGACACAGTCATCCACAAGCCACCGGACAGGCTTATCCGCCAATCCGGAAGACGCGGCATTCTCCTTCGCCCAGTTGACCATCCCCTTGGATGCGTCCACATGCGTGACACTGGCTCCGGCAGCCGCAGCAGACAAAGTGGCGCCGCCCGTATAGGCGAACAGATTCAGCACCTTGACGGGACGCCCGGCCCGGCGGATCTTCTCAGAGAACCAGTCCCAGTTCGCCGCCTGCTCCGGAAACAGTCCGGTATGCTTGAAGCTGAACGGCTTCAGGTTGAATGTCAGATCACGGTAATGGATCCGCCACTGCTTAGGCAGGTCGAAGAACTCCCAATCGCCGCCCCCCTTCCTGCTTCGGTGGTAATGGCCGTTCCTATGCGTCCAGCCCCGGTCGGTCCGCGGCGTATCCCATATAACCTGAGGATCCGGGCGGACCAGGATGTAATCTCCCCAGCGTTCTAATTTCTCACCTTTGCTGCAATCTATGATCTCATAATCTTTCCAGTTATCTGCAATCCACATGGTATATTTCCTTTCTGTATACATGATCGGACGGCAGTCCGCCCGCCCCGGGAAGGGCATGCATCACGGGATGCCCGAATGGGGATTCTTGTATAGAATATACACTAAAAATAGTTCGCTGTAAATATACCCTCAGATTCTTTATCCATATTGTTCAACCTCTGTTCTGTCAGGAATAGATAACTGCGCTCCCTTTCTCTGAACAGTAATTGCCGAAGCTTTCATCGCGAATTCGATGGCTTCCTCCATAGTCTTTTTCTCTGCCAGCATCACCGCCAACGCTCCGCTGAACGTATCTCCTGCAGCCGTAGTATCAACCGCCTCTGCTTTGTACGCCGGGAAATGCTTAAATTCCTTTCCCGCCAAAAAACACCCTTCTTCACCTAACGTAACAATTACACACCCGACACCTTTGTCAAGCAATAATTTACACATCTGTTCAAGATCTTCCAAACCAGCATCCCATTTTCTCCCGGTTATAATCTCTAATTCCGTCTCATTTGGTGTCAGAATATCGACATATTTCAATAACTCTGGAGTTAATATTCCCGGTGCCGGCGCTGGATTCAGAATTATCTGATTCCCCATCTTTTTGGCTGTTTTCAACGCATAAGCTACCGTTTCCATCGGGATCTCGAACTGAGTAAGCAGTATATCACACTCTCTCAGTTGTTTCTCCTGTTCTTTCACATACTTCAAATCGCATCGATGATTGGCTCCCGGCGAGACAACTATACAATTATTCCCATCACTTTGTACATAGATATAAGCTGTTCCTGTACCTGCATCTGAGTCTCTGAGAATCCATTGCGTTTCTACTCCTGCTTCTTGACGTAGGCTATCGACCAATGTTTTTCCGTCTTCATCGTCCCCGACAACACCCAGCATAGTCACATTACCGCCCAGTTTTCCCGCTGCATATGCCTGATTAGCACCTTTCCCACCCGGTACTTTCTCAACATCCGATCCCATAACCGTCTCACCTGCCCGGGGAATGTTCTCCACATTTATCACAGCATCCATATTCAAACTTCCAACGACTACGATCTTCTTTTTATCTGCCATACAAGCACCGCCTTTATTCCCACGGTTTTAATATTACTTTACAGGTATCTCCGCCCATGAATTTATCGAACGCCTCCTGTACCTGTGAGAATCCATATACATCTGTCACCAGCCTTCCAACATTTTCACAATGACGCAGTAATGCATACATTTCTTCTCTGTCATTAATATCATAATGCCATGACCCGATCAATGTCAAATTCTTTCTTATAAAATCATCACTTGGACAGATTGAGATCTGACTATGATTCTCACCTACAAAAGCAACGACCCCATTAGGCTGAACTGAATCAATACAAAGTCTTTCTGCAGCAGAATTGCCAGAAGCATCAATTGCTTTCAAGAGAGGATCTGCTCCTGCTGCTTTTTTGATCTGTTCATTTATATCCTTATCCATAGGATTCAAAACAAAATCAGCCCCTATTTCTTTTGCCATTTTTTGCCTGAAAGGAACACTTTCTACTGCAATCACTCTCGCTCCAAGGAATTTTGCAATCACCGTAGCACCCATTCCCACTGGCCCCAAACCTGTAATCAGAAGTGTATCAAATGCTTTCACGTTCATTCTCTTTATGGAACGAAACGCCGGTCCTAATGCGCAACATGCCATAGAACCAATATCATAAGATATATCATCCGGAAGCGGAGTCAGAACGAAATCTTGAACCAGAACATATTGCGCAAAATGAGTATAAAATTCTGGCTTATCCGGACACAGGATATAGTTGCCTGACAGACAAAGATCACAATGACCGCAGCCTGACAGAGGATTGATGATCACTCTGTCTCCTTCCTTCACACGACTGGATCCGGCAGTTTTTACAACAACTCCTGCACCTTCATGTCCGGCAGTTCTTACCTCCGTCTCAGATAGAAAAGGTGTTTTATCACTTCCGCAAATTGGTGTAGACTCTATCTTTACAACCACCCACTCTCCATGTGGCTGTGGTTCCGGAACATCTTCTACATAAGCTTTATGGTTTCCTAATACAAGTGCTTTCATATAATCTCCTCCTGCTGATTTCTTATTTATTTTCCAGGCCATACAGAATCTATGGCTTCACTGACTGTTTTTACTGCTTCTTCCAAAGTCATACTTTCCAATTTTTTCTCAAAAGGTTCTGCCAGAACCGGCCCTGTGTACTGCATTTCCTTCAACCCTTTGAAGAACTCCTCTATACGTAGAATCCCCGTACTTCCCGGCAATGCACGAACCAGGTCTTCTTGCTCTTCTATTGGTATACCCGCCGGCGCATCCATGATATGTACACACACCACTTGTTTTTCATCTTGGAACTTCCTAAAATCTTCAAATACCTGCCCCGCCATATCCCAATGCCATACATCCATTAAAATTCCCATATTTGAGGTTCCGATAGCTTTACATAGCTCAAACATCTCATCAAGGGTATGGATAAACTCATATTTCACATTCTTACGCAATTTGGGAGGCCCCAAAAATTCCATACCAAACAGAATTCCATATTTTTCAAGCATCTGTGCTGCCGGACGCAGCCGCTCCACATGCAATTTAAAATTATCCTCATAAGTCAGTGTCTCGCTGGACGGAATAATCCATGTAATACATCTGTCTGCGTTACATGCTTTTGCATATTTTACATAATCTTCCAACTTCTCCATATCTTTTTCGTAGAGTTTCTGGTCTTTTCTATACTCCACCGGAAGCCCGAATCCTGCTGCCTTCAAGTTATATTTTTCTAACAGACTCTTTGTCTCTTCCAATGGCATCTGGAAATCTCTCTCCGCATTAAACCAGATGCCTTGATATCCATATTTTTCTGCCAAAGGAGCAGATTGATCCAATGATACCGGATGCCCAATACAATCCGGCGCTAACGTCTTATACATAATATCCTCCTTAAAAACAATATACACTATCCTTTTACTGCACCTGCAACCATTCCTTCAATGATCCTCTTACTGAACACAAAATACAACACCATTACCGGAAACATCGTCACCAGAATTCCCGCCATTAATCTCGGATAATCTACCGTGTACGCCGCTTTGAACATCGTCAGCCCTACCGGCACTGTCCTCAGTGTATCCTTACTTACCAATATCAACGCGAACGAAAATTCATTCCACACCGCAAAAAACTGAATAATTGCTACTGTTGCAAGAATCGGGCCTGCCAACGGGAACACAATTCGAAAAATTGTGCCAAAAAATCCACATCCATCAATAGCCGCCGCTTCTTCTAATTCCCTTGGTATCGTGGAAATATAACTCTCTATCAACATAATCGAAATAGGCAAACCGAATGCCACATACGGCAGCAACAATGTATACCAATGGTTTGTAAGGTTATTCTGCTGAAACTGAACATACATCGGCACCAGTAATGCATGTATCGGAATCAACATTCCCATAATAAAATAATTATAAATAGCCGCTCTTCCTCTGAAACCATATCTCGCTAAGACATATCCTGCCAAAAAAGACACTATAACAATAACTGCTACTGATAAAACCGTATTTCGCAAACTATTTAAAATATATTGCAGAATATTCGTCTGTGTAAAAACAGAAATATAATTCTTCAGGTTGAACGCCTCCGGCAATGCTGTGGAAGATTGCATAAATTCACTCTGCGTCTTAAAAGATGAATAAAAGATCCAAATAATCGGGAATATACATGTAAAAGAGAACAAAATTAAAATCAAGTTAAAAAATCCTTTTGTTATCTTATGACCTGCTTTATGCCCCATATCAGTTCTCCTCCTTTCTCCACGGACGCATGATCAAAAGCCTGCTTCCCCCTACCAATGCAAGACTTAAGACCAATATTGCAATAGACATAGCACTTGCATAGCCGAAATGATTCTTAATAAATGTTGTCTTATATACATGCAATGCCATTACCATAGAACTGCTTCCCGGACCACCGTTTGTCATTACATAAATATGATCAAATATCTTCATATTCCCTGCTATACATAGCATCACCGCTACAGCAATCGGTCCCTTTATCAGCGGTAATGTAATCTTTATCGCTCTTTGCACTCCAGATGCCCCGTCAATCTCCGCCACTTCATAGATCGACGGATCGATCGACGTCATAGCTGCCATAATAATGACCATATAATATCCTATATATTGCCATATAAGAGGAATACTGGCTACAAAAATGATTGTGTCCGGGTTATCCAGCCATGCTTTCGCGAGATCAGAAAGACGAAGTGCCCGCAATAATGAATTCACCAATCCATAATCATAGTTAAAAATAAACATCCATACAAACCCGACGACTACTGCTGAAATTGTAGAGGGAAAATATGCCACTACTCTATGGATTGATTTGAATTTTATCCATTTTGATGTCAATAATGCTGAAAAAATAAAGGCTATTCCTATCTGACCGATCACACAGTAAACCGTGATTAAAACATTATTTTGAAAGGCATGCCAAAATGTTGAATCCTTAAGAAGGATCTTATAATTATTTAAGCCAACATATTTCATGATCGCTCCGCCTGACCAATTATATGTACTCAGGCGTATTGCTTCAAAAATCGGCAATATGACTACATAAGTGTATACTAAGAATGCCGGTAACAGACACAGGAATATTCCAAGTCTTACTTTGGGTTTTAAAGTTCTTTTTCCTTTCAAGGCTTTTCCCCCTTTTATAAGATCAGAAGCCGTTTCAATCATCTGTCATAGCAATAGTGTCTGAAACGGCTCCTGACTCTTCATTACTGAACCATATCTTGTTCCATCTGAATCTCTTCTGCAAGATCCTCCGGCGTCTTTTCACCGATCAAGAGAGATTGCAATCCCGTATTCATAGTTTCAATGACACTTGCCTCCATGCATGCATCATAAATCGGAACCGAAATCTTATCTTTCATCAGCTCAAGATATTCATTATACAGCGGTGCAACACTTTCCGCATCATATTCTGGTTCTGCCCATGCAGTAACACCGCCCATAGAAGCTGTAATATCGGCCTGTCTCTCATCCGTCAGATTCTTGATCAAATCCATAACCAATTCCCGTTTCTTTGCATCCTTCACATTAGTTCCCATTGACAAAAACCATGCTGCACCTCCTGACACTGTGTTCTGATCATCACTTCCACCGTCTACTGCCGGAAGGATTGCCAGCTTCGTGGCGCTTTTCACATCATCCGGAGCCGTTGTATCAACTGTTGGTATAAACCATGTCCCCTGAATAATCGCTGCTGCTTTCTTGTTAAAATACACACTATTTTGCTCCGTATCATCAATAGAGTTAATGTCTTCGTTGAACGCTCCCGCCTCTGCTAACTCTTGGAATGTCGTCAATGCTTTTACAAAACTGTCATCCGTAAATTTGGCACCGTTGCCCTCCAGAATAGAATAAGTCCAGTCTGTACCGGTAAATCTGTCTCCAAGTGTACTCAGCCAACAAGATTCTGCCGGCCAATTCGGTTTATTACCCATAACAAATGTCGCAATACCCTTTTCCTTGAACTTACCTACTGCATCTAATAGTTCATCCCAAGTCGAAGGAAACTCATCATATCCAATCTCCTTCCACATTTCAGAATTATAGAAAATGACACCTGTAGTCATACTTTCCTGAGGCACGCCATAAATTCTGTCATCTTTGATCGCCGGATCAAACCCACCTGCAATATATGAATCCTTCCACTCGGAATCGGCATCTAATTCTTCCGTAATATCCATGGCCCATCCATTATCTACAAAAGTGGTTGTCCATGAACCCTTGAGCATAAATACATCAGGTATGTCTCCGGAAGCGCCAAGAGAATTAATTTTTGTCTGATATGCAGTCTGATCCATTTCTTCTATATTCACTTTTACATCCGGATGTTTCTCGATCCAATCATCTAATGCCGTATAGAATCCCGTAGCAAACCCTGATTCTCCTACAATACTCCTCGACACATGAACAAGCATATCAATTTCGATTTCTCCGTTACTTTCTGTGTCTCCTGTATCTGTTTCATCTTCTGAACTTCCATTAATAGGCTTCGTTTCTCCATCGCTGCCTCCGCAGCCAATCAACGATAACGCCATAACAGCCGCCACTAATAACGTAACCAGTCTTTTCTTCATTCTTCTTCCTCCATTCTTAATTATAATCTCACTATTACTTTCACAGCCTCGCCTCTGCGGAGCTTTTCAATTCCATCGTGCAGTTCATCCAAACCAATCACATCCGTGACCAACTTATCCATAGGAATCACTGCTTCCTCTAACACTTTGACTGCCATTGGGAATGTGGCGTTCGCCAACCACGTCCCATGCACTGTAATTTCTTTCGTTGTAATCTCACACTGTGCTACAGGGCTCACGGATTTCTTGTTAACCCCGAACAAAACAACTTCACCGCCCTTACGCACAAGTTTAACTGCATTTATTATCTGCGAACCTGTTACATCAAATACATAATCTGCACCTATACCAGTAACTTTTTCAATCTCTTCCTGGGCATTCTGCTTCGTGACATCGATGACTTGTCCCAAATCAAGCTTTTTTGCAAATTCTATCCTGTAATGTGCAGCTTCCAGGAGGAACAGATTACTGATTCCCGACGCCTTTGCCAGCATTCCCAACATCAGCCCAATCGGACCGCATCCTATGATCACCACACTCTCTCCAGGCTTCATAGCGACTTTGTTTATTCCATTAATGGCACAGGCAAGCGGCTCTGCACATGCAGCCACCTCACAAGATACTTTTTCCGAAATTTTATGTGCCACATTCTGGGAAACCAGACAATATTCCGCAAATGCACCATCGAATTCTATACCAAGCGGTTCAATATGTTCGCAAAGATTAGGAAGGTTCTTTCTGCAATAAGTGCAGATTCCACAGTAATCATTCGGATTCACTACAATACGGTCTCCTACCTCTAATTCCTTTACCGCATCCCCCTTTTGAACAACCTTCCCCACAAATTCATGGCCCAGGATAGTTCCCGGAATCGCCTCGTATCCTGGCGGGTCCGCTGTGATATGCACATCTGTCCCGCAAATACTGCATGCTTCCACTTTAACCAGTATTTGATCCTCTCGCCAAAGCCTGGGTACTGCTACCTCTTTAATGGATAATTTCCCCACCGCTTCAAATACAGCTGCTTTCATCTTTTCCATAACCGTCTCCTTTCTATTTCATAATCTAAAAATTCACTCCACCTTCAAGTATTACATTTGCATAGGACGTACATTCACCAGTTCTGATAATCGCTTTGGCTTCACTTAGCATCTCTTTTAAATTTTCATGAGGAACCTTTTTCTCCGGAACTCCAACAAGTATATTTCTCATTTTTTCCAGAAGCTTGGGGCTATATTCCTCCATCTCTGCTGCATAAATAAATGAATCCACCACCATCTCCTGTACCACCGAATCCAATACTTCCATAAATCCTGGAACACCATGCTTCAACGAAATATCTATCACCTTAATATCGTCTGGAATCGGAAGTCCCGGATCTGCTATCACCAAATACTCCGTGTGTCCGAGTGCAGCGATAACCTTGCATATTTCCGCATTCAAAATTCCCTGTTTGCGCACTCCATCTCCCCCCTTCTTTCCGACTTTTACATATTCAGATTCTCTTTAATATAATTCCTGCTTATCAGTGCACCTTCATAATTGCCTGTTGTAGGTGTGTCATTTTCAACCACAAGATATCCATCATATCCTGTTTCTTTCAGAGTTTTAA
>CANDQP010000085.1 GCA_947388185.1 uncultured Dorea sp.
GAAGGAGGTTAGAAAAAAACAAGAGACAGGACTCCATATGCTTGCATAAGAGGAGGAGGGTCCCTTGTTTTATTCATAGGGCGAATGCCCGTCAAGCGAGAAGAAGCGAAGCGGAATCGAGCTTGTGAGCGCTGCCGAAGGAGGTTAGAAAAAAACAAGAGACAGGACTCCATATGCTTGCATAAGAGGAGTAAAATTATTAAAAATGCACATAAGTATAGTATAAAAAGTAAAAAATAACAAAATGTATATGGTCAAATTTGAAAAAAAGAAGTATAATGAATTAAAAGAGAGGAGGGTTATGTATGAGTAAGACTTTAGCTGTTGCAAAATATTTGAATGAATTGAATGTTCATAGTCATGGTTGTGGTATGGATGAAATGAAAATGCATAAAATGATGTATTTTTCACAAAGGGAGTCGTTGATGAACACTGATAATCCTCTGTTTGAAGATTCGTTTGAGGCTTGGAAATTTGGTCCTGTGCTTAGGAATGTAAGGAACGAGTACAAATGTAATCATATGTTTGAGTCTGTTAGTGAAACTCTTAATGAGAAGGATAAGGAGTTGGTTTCTTCTGTATTTAAGAGGTATGATTCGTTTGAGGCATGGGACTTAAGTTCTTTATCTCATGAGGAGTTTTCTTGGAAGCAGGCAAGGGAAGGGCTTGCGCCTAATGAGAATGGATCGCAGAAATTAAGTTTACGAGCTATGAGAGTGGATGCAAAACGAGAAATGCTTAGAAGAAAAGGTGTAGTTTTAGCTTGATTTAAGGGTTAAAAGTCACAGGTAATAATGATACCTGTGACTTTTTTGGAGAATATCATATGGATTCGATTAGTAAACAGAAGAAGTATCTTTCTGAAAATTTGATTGTTGAAAGTTTGAGAATGTATGGATCAAATCAGGAAGATGTTAAAGGATTTTTACAAGCAAAAAGTGGTAGTGTGATTGCAGAATATCTTAATAATGAAGCATGGAATGATGATAGTAATAATGATACCAAGGTTTTTTTGGTCAGAGATAGGAAAACACGAAAGATTGCATATTACTATGCTCTTAATTGCGGGATTTTATATAAAGAATTAAATACTATAAAAATGTCGTTTGTAGAACAAGAATGTGTAGAAAAATTAGTAAAAGCGATAAGACAGAATAATTCAGAGGGGTTAAGTAAGGGAGAACAAGATGCAGCATATGAATTGTTGGGTGATGCGTATGCGATGTTTGATGAAAAAATTGAAGATATAGATAGAGCAACATTGCTAATTTCTTATGCACAAGAGCAGGCGGAAATAAAACAGGAATGTGAAGAAGCGGCGAAACAAGTCGGTGATAGTGAATTTGTAAAAAATGTTCAAGAAACATATCCTGCTATTGATATTAAGTTTTTGTGCAGAGATGCAAATTATAAACCGGATATTGAAATAGAATTTAAATTTGGGGTGTATGTTTTTTGGGAGATAATTGTTCCTCATATCTTGAAAATATCTGAATTAGTAGGGTGTAAATATGTATATTTATTTGCAGCAGACAATTCTGAAGCCCAAAGAACGGATGGACAAATCGATAATGCTGTAATATACAGTAAAGATTATGATATGGAGTTGGAAGAAGAGCTTTCTGATAGAGAAAGCACATCTGATGAAGATGTGAAAAAAATAGTTTCATACTATATCAATAATTTGAAATTTAGACCCGTATCAGAATACATAATTTTAAAACCACATTTTGAAAGAACTTGTTATACTCTTATTCAAGATGTTGCAGATCTTCAACATAAAAGAGAATTGATTTGGTATAGTCACGATCAAGATAATGAGATGGGATTAAATTCTGAATAAATTATTCATAATATGGCATAGGTATAGCATCTTAATAGAAGATTTGTAATGATAGATGAGGGCCTTTTGTGATATTTCTATAAGAGTGGGAACCATAACTGACCTTCTCCCGTGGTTGCCAAACCTTCCAGAAAGATATGAGAGAATACGCTATTTGTTCTTAGAGGTATTCTCTCATATCTTTACTAAGTTACTTTTCAACATATCAGCATCCGCAAGCCGCTCATAGAACTCCTGATAGAAGTCCTTGCTTTCATCGAAGGGACGCAGATAGAACTGCTGCAGGACATACATGTTGAGCTTATGGATATTGTCCCCATGGCTGAAATCCATAGCGTACTCCTGTAAGTCTTTCAGATAATAGTGCCAATCTGTAATATATTGTTCATAACGCCGGACGTCCGGCGTATCGATCCATTTGCGTATCTTGACCTTGCTCTTCCCCGGTGCGGGACACTCGTGTATCTGGAGGAAATACCGGAAGGAGCGGTTCTCGTAGAATCGCCCAAGGGGAAATATCCGGCAGAATCCGGGGCGGATCGCATGGATACTGCATCTGCCGTCGGCGAGGAATGCGCACATAGATTCACTTCCTGTCATCTTAAGGTTGGGCAGTGTGATACCGTCCACTACATTCAATTCCAGGGAGACGTCTAACAATTCTTCAAAGGTTTTCCCAAGCCCGCATGTGAGACGGTGGACGTCCAGCGGGTCTAAGATGATGGAACTGCCCATATTTTGGCAGCAGGAAGAACATCCCTTACAGCCGTTGCAGTCCGTCCGCGCCATATCGTTGAGTCCGTATAGTTTCCCGTCTGATATTTTATTTAGATCGATATCTCTTAACATCACTTTCTCCTCGTATGTCCGTTTAGAAGTATTATAGGCAAAATACTTGAAAAAGTAAATAGGCAGAATAGGAATCTCCTTGCATCCTTCAACCGGAAACGTTATACTTACATAAGGCAAATACCGATAAATGTTTTTGGAAGTATGATCAGGAAGGGAATCTTTTATGAAGTTTTTTCATCTGTCTGACTTGCACATCGGCAAGCAGCTTCACCATTATAATTTGAGAGAAGACCAGGAGGCGGTTCTTTCGCAGGTTGCCGATTATGCAGGCTCGCTTCACCCGGATGCCATCCTTATCGCAGGGGACGTCTATGACCGCTCTGTGCCTTCCGCGGAAGCGGTCACCGTATTTGATGAGTTCCTCACACGGCTTTCTAAGATCGATCCGGTCATCCCGATACTGATTATCAGCGGGAACCATGATTCCGCCGAGCGGCTGGAATATGCGTCTGCGATCCTTAAGCGGCATCAGATCTACCTGGCGGGAGCAGCTCCTAAGGATGAGACGGAGTACCTTAAGAAAGTGACGCTGACGGATGAATACGGCGAGGCGGACTTCTATCTTATGCCCTTTTTGAAGCCTTCCTATGTGAGAAATGTATTCAAGGACGAGATGCCGGAGACTTATACCGACGCGGTGGCAGGACTGATCCGACGGGAAGGAATCGATTATAAGAACCGGAGAAATGTGCTGGTTTCGCACCAGTTTTATACAGGGGAGGCAGGAGGAATCGCCGTGCCTTCTACCTGCGAGTCAGAGACATTTGCCGTGGGAGGACTGGAGAATGTGGATATCAAAGCGGTTGCAGGCTTTGATTATGTGGCGCTTGGACATCTGCATGGCCCTCAGAATGTGGGAGGTCCGAATATCCGCTACTGCGGGACCCTTCTGAAATACTCGGTAAGTGAGTGCCGCCATGAGAAGACCCTTACGGCAGTGACCCTTGGAGAGAAGGGGACGGAGCCCAAGATAGAGCTTCTGCCGCTTCATCCATTGAGGGATGTGAAGAAGAAGTCGGGTAAGCTTGAGGATATCATAAGCCAGGCGGATGAAGGGGAGAGGAATGATTATATCAGTGTAACCCTGACAGATGAGATAGATCCCTATAAGCCGAAGGAACAGCTGGAGAAAGTATTTTCACGTGTTCTTGAAGTGAGGGTGGATAATATGAGGACCAGGAATAAGCTCAGAGAATTGGACGAGGAACTGAGCATGAAGGATCCGATAGAGAATTTCGCGGAATTCTTTCAGGAGATGCAGGGAAGGAAGCCGAACGAGCAGGAGATGAACGTGATGCTTGGAATCTTCGAAGATGTTCTTGGGGAACCGTTATAAGGGAGGTGACGGCAATGAAGCCAGTCAGATTGGAGATGTCGGCGTTCGGCTCCTACGCAGGGAAGACGGTCATTGATTTCTCAGATGTACAGCAGGGATTGTTCTTGATTACCGGGGATACGGGAGCGGGCAAGACGACGGTGTTTGACGCGATCACCTATGCCCTGTACGATCAGACGAGCGGCGGGAAGAGAGACGGCAATATGATGCGCAGCCAGTATGCCTCGGAGGAGGTGGATACTTATGTGGAGTTTACCTTTTCTTACAGGGGTAAGAGCTATACGGTCCGCCGGAATCCAGAGTATCTGCGTCTTGGGAAGAGACGGTATGCAGACGGTTCGCCCAGATACGTGAAGGAGACGTCCGGGGTGGAGCTGATCCTTCCAGACGGTAATGCATACCGGGGAAAGAAGAGGGAGACCGATCAGAAGATCGCAGAGATCATGGGAATGGACGCGCCGCAGTTTACACAGATCGCCATGATCGCGCAGGGGGATTTCCTGAAGCTTCTTCACGCTGAGTCGAAGGAGCGCAAGCGGATATTTACGAAGATATTCCAGACCAGGCTGTATTACCGTGTGCAGGAGGAATTGAAGCAGCGCGCGGGTAAGCTCTATGAGGAATTGGATGATAATCTAAAAGATGCAAAGCGAGAGATCGAGCGCGCAGAATATATCGGAGAGCCGTTGTACAAGGAGCAATGGGAGAGGTACAAGGGCTGTCAGGCGCTCCCCTTTGAGGATATAACAGAGATGCTGACAGGGATGATCAGGGAGGGAAGCGCACGCGAAAAGGAAAAGAAATCGGAAGCAGATGCATTGCAGAAGACCATTGACGAACTGAACGGGAAAAAGAGCGAGGGAGAGGCCTTGAACCGTCTGTTTGACGCATTGGAGCAGGTGAAGGCTAAGGAAGAGAGCCTCTTAAAAGAAAAGGATGCGGTTCACGGGCAGGAGGAGAGGCTTGGGACTGCCAAACGGGCGGAGAAGGTAAGAGTTCAGGAAGCAGGTTTTAAGCAGGCGGCGGAATCGGTAAGGAAGAGTAAGAAGAGCATCGAAGAGCTTAACGTGCAGTTGGCCGCTGTAGAGGCAGAAGCAGAAAAATGCAGGGAGCTTAAGGCGCAGAAGGAAGCAGAGCTTGCCGGGCAGGAGAAGGAATGTAAGGCAGAGCTGGTCAGGATCCAGGATGCATTTCCCCGGTATGAGCAGATCGGGCAGCTAAAGGAAAAATTAGGGACGGTCAGGAAGAACCGTGAGAAGAGCCAGGAGGAGCAACGATCACAAAGAAGCAGGCTGGACGCTTTGAGCCTTAAGGAAGAAGAGATCCGAAGGATACAGGAGGCTTACGGAGACAGTCCCGGACGGTTAGACAGGCTTCGTCTTTTGGAGGAACATCAGAGATTAAGATACAAGGATCTGGAAGGCTTAAGGGATCAGCAGGAAGGGCTGCGAAAGGATCTGAAGGAGCGGACGCTGCGGATGAAGCAGGCGGAATGCGACCAGGCGTCATATATTAGAGCGCTGCATAATTATGAGGAGATATACCAGGCATTTCTTGCTGAGCAGGCGGGAATCCTTGCAAGCCGGCTTAAGGTTGGCAAGCCATGTCCGGTGTGCGGCTCTCTTGAACATCCTGATATCCGCAGCCTGCCGAAGGAAGCGCCTGCCCAGCAGGATGTAGAGCGGGCGAAGAAGAAGCGGAACCAGGAAGAGGAGAAGAGAGAGCGTTCCGGCGCGGCGTTAAAGGAACAGGCAGCAAGATGCCAGGCAAAGCAAGAATCATTCGCAAGAGAGTATGAGAGGATACTTGGCCCACTGAAAGAGGAATGCGATTCGGATACGGTGAAAGTCCAGATTCAGGAAGCCCAGACAGAGAGCCGGCAGGCCATAAAGGATATGCAGGAAGAGCTTGAAATGCTTCAAAAGGAGACGGAAGCCCTTTTGCGCGCCAAAGAAGAAGGGCAGGAGATCGATAAGAAGATCGAGGAACAGAAGAGGATATATGAGCGGGAAGCGGAGGTGTGTGCCGGACTTCTTCTGGAGGAAAATCGTTTGGAGTCAGAGATACGGGTAAAAAGCGAGAGCCTTCCGCTTCCCTCTCTAAAGCAGGCCCAAAAGCGTGAGAAGCAGCTTAAGAAGCAGCTTGAAGCCGCCAGAGAAGAATATGAACAGGCACAGCTTAAGGAAAATAACGCGGTCAGAAAGAAGCAAAGGCTTGAAGGGTATCAGCACAATGGCGCGGAGACATTAAGACGGCAGGAAGAAGAGCTGGCAAACTGTCAATCCGCCTATGAGAAGGCAATCCGAAGCCAGGGATTTGAATCGGAGACAGCATACCAGGACGGCAAGCTGTCTTTTGAAGAGATGGAAAGCCTGGAAAAGAAGCTTCATGACTATCATGTGCAGGTCAATGAAGTATCCGGAAGAAAACGTTCCCTGGCAGAGCAGCTCGCAGGAAAAGAGCGGGCAGATCTTAGAATGTTCGGCGAGAAGCTAAAAGAAGCGCTCCAAGGGCAGAAAGACAAGCAGGCGGAGTATATGCAGCTATACAGCGCCAACCGGAAGAACCGGGAGGTGAGGGACAGGCTTAAGCATCATCTGGAGAAGAGCGGAGAGCTTAAGAAGCAGTATGAGATGGTAGGGAACCTTCACCGCACTGCCAACGGGAACCTAAGCGGCACGGTGAAGATGGATTTCGAGACGTATGTACAGAGGCAGTATTTCAGACAGATCATCCGGGCAGCCAACAAGAGGCTGGTTAAGATGACTTCCGGGGAGTTCATCCTCCAGTGCCGGGAGATGAAGGATCTTGGAAGCCAGGGACAGGCCGGACTGGATCTGGATGTCTATCATATGGCAAGCGATTCGGTCAGGGATGTGAAGACCTTGTCAGGCGGGGAATCGTTCATGGCGTCTCTGTCTATGGCGCTTGGGCTGTCGGACATCGTTCAGAATACGGCGGGAGCCATCCGTCTGGATACCATGTTCGTGGATGAAGGATTCGGATCGCTGGACGACGGAGCAAGGGAACAGGCGATCCGTGTGCTTACCGAGCTTGCGGATGAACAGAGGCTTGTGGGAATCATTTCCCATGTAAATGAATTAAAGGAGCAGATTGAACGCAAACTTGTAGTGACGAGAACTGAAAAGGGAAGCAGGGCCGGATGGCAGCTTGCCTGAAATGTTACAGAGAAGGAGAGAGAGATGAGATACGATTACTTAATAGTAGGAGCAGGCTTATTCGGCTCAATTTTCGCATATGAGGCTCATAAGGCCGGGAAGAAGGTGCTGGTGGTCGACCGGCGTGATCATGTCGGCGGCAACATTTACACAAAAGAGACGGAAGGGATCCAGGTGCATCAGTACGGCGCCCATATCTTCCATACCTCGGATCAGGAAGTGTGGGATTATGTGCAGCAGTTTGCACAGTTCAACCGCTATACCAACAGTCCGGTGGCAAGATACAAAGACGAGCTGTACAATCTCCCGTTTAATATGAATACCTTCAGCAAGATGTGGGGAGTCAGCACGCCCGAAGAGGCGAAGGAGATCATAGAGCGGCAGATCTGCGAGGCCGGGATCGCAGAGCCTAAGAATCTGGAGGAGCAGGCGATCTCCCTGGTGGGCAGGGACATCTATGAGAAGCTGGTGAAGGGCTATACGGAGAAGCAGTGGGGCAAGAGAGCAACAGAGCTTCCAAGCTTCATTATCCGGCGGCTTCCGGTTCGTTTCGTGTATGACAATAATTATTTTAACGACAAGTATCAGGGGATTCCTGTGGGCGGTTATACGCAGATGATCGAGAAGATGCTGGAAAGTATCGAGGTGAGGCTTTGCACAGATTTCTTAGAGGACCGTGAGGAGCTGGCTTCCCAGGCGGATAAGATCGTATTTACGGGAATGATCGATGCGTATTACGGGTATTGTTACGGGGAACTGGAGTACAGAAGCTTAAGGTTTGAGACAGAGACGCTTCCTACAGAGAATTATCAGGGAAATGCAGTGGTCAATTATACGGAATATGAGATACCTTATACCAGGATCATCGAGCACAAGCATTTTGAATTCGGATGCCAGGGCGGCTATGGGAATACGGGTATCCCGGCAAACCAGAAGACCGTGATCACAAGGGAGTATCCGGCCGCTTGGGCGAAGGGGGACGAGCCTTATTATCCTATGAATGATGAGAAGAATAATGCGCTGTATGAGAAATACAGACGGCTGGCAGACAAGGAAGAGCGTGTGATCTTCGGCGGCCGCCTGGGGATGTATCGGTATTACGATATGCATCAGGTAGTGGCAGAAGCGCTTAAGTGCGTGAGAGAACATTCCTTTGCAGACTCTCGGCAGACTGTTTAAATTGGATCGCCCAAGAGTGTTCAGACAGCCTGCCGATAAGAATGGCAGATATATTTATCTATGATCCCGATAGGTCAAAGCCGCTTCGATGAATCCTTTGAACAGAGGATGGGGGCGGTTTGGCCGGGATTTCAGTTCCGGGTGGGCCTGGGTTGCGATAAACCAGGGGTGATCCGGGATCTCGATCATCTCTACGATCCTGCCGTCCGGGGAGAGGCCGGAGAGCTTCATCCCGCAGGCAGTAAGCTTCTCACGATAATCATTGTTGACCTCGTAGCGGTGCCGGTGCCGTTCGCTGATCTCTTTCTTGCCGTACATCTCATAAGCTCTGGAAGTATCGTCTAAGATACAGGGATAGGCGCCCAGTCTTAAGGTTCCGCCGATATCCTCCACGCCGATCTGCTCCGGCAGGATATGGATGACCGGATGTGTGGTATGCGGATCGAGTTCCGCGCTGTGGGCGTCGTTATAGCCCAGTACATTTCTGGCAAATTCCACGATCGCAAGCTGCATGCCGAGACATAAGCCTAAGAAGGGGATATTGTTGGTGCGTGCATAATGGATGGCGGCAAGCTTACCGTCGATTCCGCGGGAGCCGAAGCCTCCGGGTACCAGGATTCCGCTGACGCCTTTAAGTTGTTCTGAGATGTTCTCAGAAGTCAATGCCTCTGAGTCTATCCATCTGATATTGACAGTCGCGCGGCTGAAGATGCCGCCGTGCTTCAAGGCTTCCACAACGCTGATATAGGCGTCGTGGAGCTGAATGTATTTGCCGACCAGGGCGACGGTAACTTCCGTGGTGGGGTGCTTAAGGTAATCGACCATCTCTGTCCAGTCTTTGAGATCCGGTTCGGGACAGTCGAGACGGAGACACTCACAGACTGCCTCTGCCAGATGTTCCTCTTCCATGGCAAGAGGCGCTTCGTACAGGTATTCCACATCCAGGTTCTGCAGTACGCGGGTTGCCGGTACGTTGCAGAATAAGGCGATCTTGTCCCGGATTCCGATATCCAGAGGATGCTCGGAGCGGCATACCAGGATGTCCGGCCATATTCCCATCCCCTGCAAGTCCTTCACGCTTGCCTGGGTGGGCTTCGTCTTCATCTCCTGGGAGGCACGCAGGTAGGGGATCAGGGTCACGTGGATCAGGATCACATTATCATGACCCTTCTCGTGCTGGAACTGACGGATGGCCTCTAAGAAAGGCTGACTCTCGATATCGCCGACGGTTCCTCCGACTTCGATAATGGCAATCTCTGTATGCTCTGCGGCAGGGTTACGGTAGAAGCGGTCCTTGATCTCGTTGGTGATATGGGGGATCACCTGGACAGTCCCGCCTCCGAAATCTCCCCGGCGTTCTTTCTGAAGAACAGACCAGTAGATCTTCCCGGTGGTGACGTTGGAATTCTTACCCAGACTCTCATCGATAAACCGTTCATAATGTCCCAGATCCAGATCCGTCTCCGCGCCGTCGTCGGTCACGAAGACCTCGCCGTGCTGGACCGGGTTCATGGTACCGGGGTCGATGTTGATGTAAGGGTCGAACTTCTGCATGGTTACAGTGTATCCCCGTGCCTTTAAGAGGCGTCCGAGAGATGCCGCTGTAATCCCCTTGCCAAGTCCTGATACCACACCGCCTGTCACAAATACATATTTAACTGCCATAGTGTCCTCCTTCTGTTAAAAAAATATCTATGAATTATACACCTATTTCGTTAAAAAATACAGGATTTTTTTCATATTTTGCTTCAAAAGTCGCCTGGATCGATAATTTCTTGAATTGTTTCATATCGACAGAGCTGACCATAACAGAAGTATGGGCCTGGCAGCCTCTTAACAGAGGAAGCTGATCCAAAGCTAATTGAGCGGTAGGATCGGTTGCGGCGCTGACGGACAGAGCGATCAGTACCTCGTCCGTGTGGAGCCTTGGGT
Source organism: uncultured Dorea sp. (assembly GCA_947388185.1). Lineage (GTDB taxonomy): Bacteria > Bacillota > Clostridia > Lachnospirales > Lachnospiraceae > Sporofaciens. Next base: position 10,322 of record CANDQP010000085.1, read on the forward strand.
TCTTGCTTCCCTGATAGAGTGTCTTAAGCTTCTGGATCGGTTCGATGGCTTCCGGAGAGATCACGTGCCGTCTGTGGTCGATTCCCGCCAGTTCTTTCAATGCATTAAGCAGAAGAGCGGCAGAAGCCCCCAGAAGATTCGAGGTCTTGCCGGTGATAATGCGTCCGTCGTGGAGCTGAAGCGCTGCCGCCGGTCCGTCCGTCTCTTCGGCGCGGGCTAAGGCCACGTCCACAACAGGGCGGTCATGGACCGTGATCTGTGCCTGGTTCATGAGCATCTCGATCTTCATGACCTCTGTGTCAGAGCATGTACCAAACAGAAGCCGCTGCAGAGAGTTATAATACCGCCTTAGGATCTCCTGGCAGGAAGCCGCCTTGCACGCCTCGTCATCGCAGATACAGTTTCCGGCCATATTCACTCCCATATCTGTAGGAGATTTGTAGGGGCTTTCCCCATAGATCTGCTGGAACATGGCCTTAAGAACCGGGAAGATCTCCACATCGCGGTTATAATTGACGGTGGTCTCTCCGTAAGCTTCCAGATGGAAGGGATCGATCATGTTGATATCGTTGAGGTCCGCGGTTGCCGCCTCATAAGCTAAGTTCACCGGATGCTTCAGTGGAATGTTCCAGATCGGAAATGTCTCGAACTTGGCATAGCCGGCGGAGATCCCGCGTCTGTGCTCCTGGTATAGCTGAGAGAGGCAGACTGCCATCTTGCCGCTTCCGGGACCCGGCGCGGTGACGACGGCTAAGGGGCGTGAGGTCTCAATATAATCGTTCTTGCCGTAGCCCTCGTCGCTTACGATATAAGGGACATTGGAAGGGTAGCCGGGAATCACATAGTGGCGGTATACGCGGATCCCAAGCTTCTCCAGGCGGGTCTTGAAGAGTCCGGCGCTCTCCTGGCCGCTGTATTTGGTGATCACGACGCTTCCAACATAGAGTCCCTGCGCCTGGTATGCTGAAATCAGCCGGAGAACATCTGAATCATATGTGATCCCCAGATCACCCCGGATCTTATTCTTCTCGATATCTTCCGCACTGATTGTGATGATGATCTCGGCCTGGTCGGATAATTGCTTCAGCATCCGTAATTTGCTGTCAGGCTGGAATCCCGGAAGAACTCTGGAAGCATGGAAGTCATCGAATAATTTGCCTCCGAACTCCAGGTATAATTTCTGACCGAACTGCTCGATACGCTCACGAATGTGTTCTGACTGCATTTTAAGATATTTTTCGTTGTCAAATCCTGTTTTCATCTGTTATTCCCCTTTTGTTTTTTCAGGTAAATATGCCGTATTGGGGCATAAGCATCACTATTCAAAGTATACTACAGAATATGGGGAGTTTACAATCTTTTCATAATGTTTTTATGGAATTAAAAGAGAGTGGAAAAGATGCGAATACGTGTTCATGCCCCAGGCGTTCTATCATCTTCCTTTCATCTGTGCACGTGGTAGCAGTTTTGAAATGAAAGGATAGTATTTGACATATTTGGAGAGATTGACTATAATATATTTAACAAGAGAGCCGAAAGCTAGATGCAGCCTAGCCGCCGGTAAAATGGTTTTACAAAAGTAGCGCCTTAGTTTACCAGACCGAGGGCGCTATTTTTTGCGTGTGATATAAACAACAAGAGTGATCACGGCGCAAAGCATAATCACAAACTGGATTAAATCCGAATATGTAACCATAAGCACCAGCCTCCTTTCTTTCGTCCGGCGGCTGGCATATCGCCCCTTCGGCTCCCTGGGTAAGTATATTATTGTCAATGTACCATTCATCCTGCAAGACGCTTTTCTTTTTGATTAATAATTTTTTCTAATTCTTCACTTGCCATATCAAAAGAATACAATGATTCGGCTTTTCAAATTGGCTTATTGCTGCAGGGGTTATTCCTAATTTTTCCCCCAATTCAGCTTGTGTAAGTCCTGCTTTTTTTCGTGCTAACTTAATTAATTCACCTGTTGTCGTTTCTTTTTCCATAGATTTTCCTTTTTTATTTTACAATATCATGTAAATAAAAGTAAAGCTAAAACTTAATATGGAGGTGATCAAACATGAGAATTGACAGAATTAAACAGGAAGAATTTAAGACAATGATGGATGATTTCGTAGCACAGGAAGAGAAACGCCTGGGAGTGGGAAGCGAAGACTTCCTGAAGCGTCACCAGGAGATCATGGAGCTGATCGGCGAGACTGAGAGGTACCAGAAAGAAAGGAGACAGAGAATGGAATGGCAATTCATGGGGGCAAAGGAGGTATGTATTGACATTTCTCAGACTCGGTGTTATATTATAAACAACCAATTAACTAAATGGTTAAAAGCTGCGAAAGGGGTGTTCTCTTTGTTAGAAGTATCCGGCCTGTCTTTTCATTATCAACCTCATGTACCTGTGCTGACCGATCTTACTTTTTCCGTATTAGATGGAGAGATCGCTGGCCTGTTAGGGAAAAACGGAGTTGGGAAAACTACAGCCTTAAAGCTGATTCTGGGGCTGCTGCCGCTTGAAGAAGGCTCTATCTGCCTTGGTAACTATTCGCTGTATCTACATCCCATGCAATACAAGAAACAAATTAACTATGTTTCTGACAGCCACGATATATACAACAATCTTACGGGAAAGGAATATTTGAATTTTATAGCAGATATGTACGAAGTACCTTCTGAAACAAGAGGTAAAATTTATACTCCGCTGATAGAAGCATTTCAGGTTGAAAAATATCTGAATAGCCCTGTTAAAAGGTTATCTCATGGGACAAAGCAAAAAATTGCTATTATTGCATCCCTGGTTAATGATCCCCTGATTTGGGTGTTAGATGAGCCAATGACGGGACTGGATGTAGAAGCTGTCAGGGTCTTAAAGGAATTGATTCGATCCAGAGCAGCCTGCGGAAAATCTGTCCTGTTTTCATCTCACATATTGGAAATTTGTGAGAATTTGTGTGATAAAATTGTTATCATGCAGGCAGGAACGATTAAGAAGACAATTGAGCTTCGAGGGAACCCTTCCGATACTTCTTTGGAGGATATTTATATGGAGGTGGTTAATGATGTACCGATGGAGAAAGGTTTTTCAATTAAGCAAAACAATAAGTAAGATCAATTTCAGCTTTTTGAATTTTCGGTATAAGTTAAAAGAACGCCCTGATACCCACTTTATTGTGCTGACTTGCTTTGTTTTAAGTATGATAGGTGTATTCTATTACTATTATTTTCAAATGCTTGGGCGGCTTTATGATGGACTTTCCAGGCTGGGGCTGGGAGCTTTGTTTTGCCGGCTTGCACTGTTTGCAGCGGCAATGATACTCTCGATAGCAGGCGCCTTCCTGCTGATCAATATTTTTTGCTTTTCAAAGGATATAGAACACTTGCTGCTGTTTCCAGTGAGGCCATGCGACATTTTTACAAGTAAGTACATTACAGTAATCTTGTTTTGCTATGGGATTGAAATTATACTGCTGCTTCCGGTGTGTATCATCCAAATGCACTATATGGGAGACATTTTTGTGATACTTACATATATCTCTGCGGCAGCGGTACTGCCTCATATTGTTGTGTTCCCTTTGGCGGTTCTTGTGACAATATGCTTGAAAATTGCCATGCTTCTGAAACGTAGGAGGACAGCGCTGGCAGTCACAGGAATCATAGTGTATTTTGCAGGCGGCATGATCGGGGTTCTATTATCAAATGGGCAAATAGGCGCAGAACGAGACGCGTATATCCGTCTTCATCCAGGATTAAAGCTATTCTGCATCATACTTGCCGCTGTGTTTATCTGCGGATACTACTATTTGAGTGATCTTGTGATCGGAAAGAAATATGCCATTTATGATAAAGAGGGACGGATTCGCTCAAAGGCGATGGAATACAACTTGTCGTCAAAGCTGAGAAGCTATTTTAAGAAAGAGTATCAAACTTTTTTCCGTAATCCGGCGTATGTCATAAACGGATTGTTCGGGATTTTTATTACCCCCTTTTTATTGACGCTGTCTTTTCGGATCAGTGCAGACGCAGAGAGTATAGAACAAATAAGAGTCTTGGTGTCAGCCCCGGAATTTTCCTTTTATGCGGTACTGTCTGCGCTTGCGGTAATTGTATTTACATCCGCAATCAATGTAGTGGCTTCAAGCAGTTTTTCCAGAGAGGGGGCAAGTTTTTGGATCACGAAGATCATTCCGTATTCATTACATCAGCAAGCGTTTGTGAAAGCCCTGTTTTCTACAAGTATCTCGATTGTGGGGATTATCATAAATTGCTTAATATTCAAGGTCTACTTTAACTATAGTTTTATCCAGATTGGATTAATCTCTTTCGTTGGCATATTATTTGCAGCGTTATGGAACTTGATCGGAGTATTTATCGACATGAAACGTCCAAAATTGGAATGGACAAATGAAACAGAAGCAATCAAGCAAAATGTTAATGTGGTTTTGTCTGTTTTGCTTTGTATCGCAATTTCAACAGGGTATTTCTTTGCGGCAGCAAAAATGCTTCAGAACGGATTCGCTGCCGGAGGAATTATGATCTTTTTATTGTGCAGTGTATGTATTCTAATTTTACTTGTGTGTAAAGGAATTGCGTCTCATC
>CANDQP010000086.1 GCA_947388185.1 uncultured Dorea sp.
ATGATCACCGTCGTGGCACAGATCAAGGAAGAAGAAGCGATTCTGGAAGAATATCTAAAAGAATATAAAAAATACGTGACAGAGGACGAAGAAGCAGTCTATGCACAGCTTCTGCAGAATTACGATTCCTTCAAGCACGCCCTGGTCTATCTTGTATGCGCAAGTGCAGACAGCCATACCGCGGATGCCTACGCCTATGCCAACGGCGACGTGGCTCATTTTGGTTCCGCCATAGCGGATAATACCAATGAATTATATGCCGCCGTCAGCGAAAGAACAGACGGCGCACGGCACAAACTGCTGATGGTCTATATCATCTCACTGGTGATCGCGGCTGCTTCTATCATAACATGTCTGATATTAGTGCTTGCCGCCATCCGGATCATCAAAAAATACGTGATAACGCCGATCAAGGACACGGTAGATACTCTCCAGGAAAGCTCACAGAAGCTTGACGAAGTAACCGGCGAAGTGCTGAAACACACCCGTACATCGGGCAGCAGCGCCCGGGGGCTCTCCTCTCTTGCCGACTCCCTGTCCACGGCGATCCAGAAGGTAGCGAACAACGCGGCGATCATCAACAACAGCGCGTCCGATATGAAAGGGGATGTCCATGAGATGGCCAATGAATGCAGTACGATCATGGATTATTCCTCTGCTATGAAGGTCCGTGCAAATGAGATGGAAGCATCGGCACAGACAAATACAAAAGCAATCCAACAGAAAGCGTCTGATATCTTAGACGTATTAGAGGAAGCAATCGAGAACAGCAAAAGCGTCGATCAGGTGAACAGCCTGACCAAAGATATCGTTGCAATCTCATCCACAACAAACCTGATCGCCCTTAACGCTTCCGTAGAAGCCATGCGGGCAGGCGAAGCCGGCAAAGGCTTTGCCGTCGTTGCCAGTGAGATCAAGACTCTTGCCAATTCCTGCAGTGAGACTGCCGGCCGCATCCAGGAGGTCAATCAGATCGTTACGAATGCCGTGCACAATCTGTCCAGGCACTCCCAGGATATGGCGGATTATCTGAGCGGAACGATTCTTACGGAATTCCAGGAATTCATTCGTTCCGGAAGGCAATACAAGGAAGACGCCGACTATGTTAAGGAAATGATCGATGCATTTAACAGCAGGACCGACCGGCTCAGGAACTCTATGGTTGAGATCGCCGACTCTATCGACAGCATTTCCAAGGCGATCGACGAGGGCGCAGACGGGATCAATGGAGTCGCAGGCAGCACAAGGAGCCTGGTTGCAGATATGGCAGATATCACAGGCCGTATGGATACGAACCGGGAGATCGTAGATGAATTGAAGAAACAGATGGAAGTATTTGCTGACTTTTAGATCACCACTTCCGAGTACAGCTTGATATGGAATTCTGTTCCCCTCCCTGCCTCGCTCTTCACACTGACCATTCCGTTCTGCTTCATGACGATCTGCTTTGACATGGCAAGCCCGATCCCAACACTATCCTGTGAACGGCTTCCGCCCTTATAAAACCGCTCGAATATATGGGGAAGATGTTCTTTCGAGATCCCTTCCCCATTATCTCTGATCTTTATATTAGTCGAGAAATTATTCTGATCAGCCGTAAGCTTCACCCATCCGCCCGGGGGCGTATGCTCGATACAGTTCTTCACGATATTGGAAATGGCTTCTTCCGTCCAACGCTCGTCGCAAATGATCCTCATAGCACCTTCTGCAGCGATGTGAAGCTCCACCCCCTTAAGCTCCGCCAGGATCTCAAAGGGCTGGCAGGACCTGAGAAGAAGATCCCTCACCATCACCTCTTCCTTCTTAAGCTTGAACATATCCGCGTCCAACTGCGACAGCGTCAGAAGATTCCGGATCAGCCACGTGATCCGGTTCACCTGAGACTCAATCTTGTCTGTGAATTCCTCTCTCTTCTCTTCCTGAAGATCCGGCTTCTTCAACAGATCTGTCATGATCGTGACAGACGCAAGCGGCGTCTTGATCTGATGGGAGATGTCCGACAGCAGATCTGCCAGCTGTCTCTTCTTGCGGTCCGAAGCTGACCGCTGCTCGCTGATCAGGACCACAAGCTTATAGATCTCGCTTTCGAGAATCCCAAGCTGGCCGCTCCGGCACCTGGCGAGATCCGGCAGCGTAAGATGATCCTGCAGGCGCGTCAGGTATGCGGTAAGCTCTGCCAACTGCTTTTCTCTCCGGTAATGAAAGAATATGGACGCAAGGAACATCCCGGCTATACAGGCGCCGAGAATGATACAGACCGGCTTCGGCCGTCTTAATACGGCACATGCCGCAGCCGATATGATGATCATAAGGAAATATACGATACTATCCATCTCTTCTCCTTCTCTTTCCCATCTCTTCAATATAATACTGCATATATGCGGTCACACAAGCCGGTATCCTGTTCCCCGCACCGTCTGGATCAGTTCTCCTTCTGCCGTATCCCCAAGCTTCTTCCGCAGACGCTTGACATAGACGCTCAGAGTATTATCATTGACAAAATCTCCTGCCTCATCCCAGATATGCTCCAGGATCTGCCGTCTGGTCAGTATCTGCCCCCGGTGATTCAGGAAGATCAGCAGAAGCTTATACTCCATGGCCGTCAGCACGATCTCCTCCTGACCAAGATACACTCTCCCGGTCTGCAGGTTCACCTGATTACGCCCCACCGCCAGAATGTTCGCGGCAGCCTCCGAATTCCTTGAGGTCCTTCGTAAGATGGCCTTCATCCGTGCCGTCAGCTCCCGGATGCGGAAGGGCTTGGCAATATAATCATCCGCCCCCTGTTCTAACGCCATCACCGTATTGACCTCGTCATCACACGCCGTCAGGAACAGGATCGGCGCCTGGCTTATCTGCCGGACTGCCCGGCAGATCTGATAGCCGTCACCGTCCGGCAGCATAACGTCCAGCAGATAGAAACCGATGGAATCTCCGCCCTCTATCACCTGCATCGCCTCTGCCGCCGAAGCTGCCGTCATCACTTGGTAGCCCTCCTGTGTCAGGGCAAATTTCAGTCCTTCCCGGATCACACTGTCATCCTCCACAACCAAAACCGTCATTTCCTGTCTGCCTCTCTTCCTTAACTCTGTATCGAATCTATGAATCTTGAATAAGATAGAACTCGCCGCTCTTCCTGCTATGCACCAGAAGCGTGAGCACTGCCAGCACACCTCCCGCAAGGACTACAGAGAATGCCGCCCCCGCTATCGGAAACGGTAATCTAAGATTCCCGAAGATCTTCGTCACTCCCGCCTGGATCAGCGTATATAAGAGACCGGAGCAGATCCCTGCCCACAAAACCGCCCGCAGGAAGATCCCCAGACATTCATAGAGCAGCATTTTGCGCAGCTGTCCTTTCGTCATGCCCACAGAATACAGCACCGCCCAATCCTGCCTGCTCTCATCTCTCCATCCCCGTATAGAGTTGAACAGATTCAGCAGACAGATGACCGACGTAAGCACTACAAAGCATCCCAGCAGTACGTCTGCGATCTGAACCAGTGTATTCATCAGATTCTCCTGGGATCCAATCTTCGCAAACATATAATCTGAATCCTCTATGTCGTTCAGTCTCTCAAGCCTGTCGATCAGTTCCCCGTCTTTCCCGTCCATCTTCATATAGAGCATAGGGCTGATACCTGCCGATTCTTTTCTGCCGCCCGCAATACCGTCAATCTCTTTTGCCACGTCTGTGCTCACAAGCAGCCAGACATATTGGTTATCATTTCCAAAGGTCACATAATCTGACAGCATTTCCTCCGAGACGATCCCGGCATTATCAATCGGTATAGTAACATTCTCCTCCCGGTCCGGATCATACAATTCTAAGGGTATCTCATCCCCTGGTTCGAGATCCGACATATTTTCTATATGGAAGATCCGGTAGCGTTCCGGCTCCATCTCGGAGACCCTGTAGGTATCCGTGGAGAGCACGCCCTCCTTCACCATAAGCGCCGCCGGGCGCTTTGCATCCATCAGCCGTTCAGCGGATATTCCGGCCCGTTCGGCTATCTCCTGCAGGCTCTTGTCATCTATGGCAAGGATATTTACTACAGACTTCCCCTGCATATGCTCTTCCTGAAACTCTTCCTCCATAATGTCTCTGTGATAATACAGGCTGTAGATCTCTCTTAATGCCTTCCAGTATTCTGCACTGTATACTGCCGGCGGCACCTGCCCCGTGAACATTCCCTCTCCCCACTCTGCCGTTCTTACTACGTCCGGGCTGTTGGCAATCTCCTCTTTCAGAGCTTCATATTCTGCACTATATTCGTATGCATAGAGCGCATAATCATAATCGTCTGCCTGAATATCGAGCACGGATCTGTTGATCTTCACATCCAGGATCTCATGGATCGTACTGGTCCCATACACCGTGACGATCAGAATCACCATGAATACCGCCGCCGATACCGCCGCCGCCCTTGGCCGCCTCTTCTGACGTGTCAGCATATTCCTGGCCAGCATTCCTTCCGCACCGAATGTTCGGATCACCGAAGGCCTCATGGCATATTGCCGGCTCTTCTTCTCTGTATTTCCGCGGATACATTCGATGGGTCCGATCTTCCCGATCTTCCTTGCCGGAAGCCACGCAGAGATCAGAACCGTAAATACACTCACCAGAACCACTGCCGCCATATTTTCACCCGATATCCGGACGGATACCGGACTTAATTCTGCGGCTTCCTGTATCCCGACCATCATACCCAGAAGGGGGCCAAATACCAGCATGGCAAGCCTAATGATCCCGATACCTGCAAGGATTCCGGTTGGAAGAGCGAAGATCAGCAGGCAGAAGGATTCGTAATAGATACTGCTTCTCTTCTGTCTCCCCGTAGCGCCGACCGAACACAGCATTCCCAGATATCTGCTCCGTTCCTGAAACGACAGATTGAACACATTGTAGATCAGAAGCACCGACGCTCCCATGATCAGGGCAACGAATACGACCGTCAGATACCGGATCACCATATTCAAGGTGGACTCTGAAGAATTAGCCGAGAAACCGAGCACATAATCATTGTAATCTACCTCGCAGCCGTCAGCAATATAGAGAAGCTCCATACTATAGTCCGGCGGCAGAAGTTCAAGATCGAATAACATGGTCAGGTTGCTGCGCTCTTCCTGCTGCTCCGTTAAGCCTGCCCCGCCTATCGTCCCTGCCTGGCCGCCAAGCCCTGTGATCGCAGTATACCCAGCCGCACCGGGGTCTTCATAGGACGGCGTCTCTATCACGCCGACGATCTGGTATCTCCCGGTCTTGCCCGTATACTCTATATTCTCCCGGAAACTGTCATTCTCGCCATAATAGGGGAAGGATTCCGGCACAGTCTTCGTCTCCCCGCCTTTTAAAGTAATCCCGAAAAACGGAAAGATTATCTCCTTGGCCTCTTCATCGATCTTAGTGACAGATCGTTTGAAAAATCTTGCGTCGATCCAGTCTCCTACCCGGACCTTTGCGCCGTCGTCAACCGCACTTCTGCTCAACACCAGCTCTTCTTCATTCTCCGGAAGTCTTCCTTCCGCAAGATGTATATTCATCCAGTCAAAACAGACCGCCGAATATGCCTTGATATTAAGATAGGGGCGTTCTTCATTCGCCGACTGTGCGAATCCGGTGACTCCTAAAGTCTGGGATCTGCCTGTTTCACGGACATAGGGAAGCGCTTCTGCCTCCTCGCACATTTCCTCCGTGACATCATACATGCTCACATGCCATTTGCCGTCTTTTAGAGCTGCGACTTCTTCCAGATATCCGATCCCTGTGTCTTTGCCGATGAATACTCCTGTCATCAGAATCACCATGAATACGATCCCGATAAACGTCACGAAGGTGCGGCCTTTGTTCTGCTTCATATACTGTCTGGTGACATAGAATACAATATTCCGTCTCATCACATGCCACCTCCAGTCATCCGGATCCGCTCGTCTCTCGTGATGCATCCGTCCTCAAGGCTGAGCATCCGGTCTGCCTGCAGCGCGATACTCTCGTCATGAGTAATGATCAGAAGGGTCTGCTTCTGGCTCCGGTTGGACTCCTTCAGCAGACGTACGATCTCTTCCCCGTTCCTTCGGTCCAGGTTGCCGGTCGGCTCATCCGCCAGGATGATCGCCGGGTGATTGTATAATGCCCGCCCGATCGACACCCTCTGCTGCTGCCCGCCGGAGAGCTGGCTTGGCAGATTATTTCTCCGGTCCGTAAGCCCCATCCGCTCCACCACCAGATCAAGCCGCTCCTGGTCGAACTTCCTCCCGTCGAGAAGATGCGGCAGCACGATATTCTCATCCACATTCAACACCGGAAGCAGGTTATAGAACTGATAGATCAGCCCGACCTGCCTCCTTCTGAATACAGCGAGCTTATTCTCGCTCAAGGCATGGATGTCCGTGCCCCCGATCATCACCCTGCCCTTCGTCGGCTTATCTACCCCGCCTAATATGTGCAGAAGGGTGGACTTGCCGCTTCCGGACGGGCCCACGATGGATACGAATTCTCCTGCTTCTACACTGAATGAAACGTCATCTAACGCATTTACACTTGTATCTCCTGAACCATAGATCTTTGAAAGATGTTCACATCTTAGAATCTCCATAAGACACCTCCTGTATATTCGATATATTCTATCATACACGGGTTTGATGACAGTACGGTGAATCCGTCCGTGACATTCTTGTCACTTACTATACTTTATTCTCATTCTATCACGCAATCTATCTCATCACAAGAAATATAATATATCATTGAAATTTTCCTCTTTTTTCTGTACACTAAGAATAGGTATTATTTAATGTCAAAGGAGATTTTCAAATGAAAAAAGCAATGAAACAATCCAAACTTATTGCCGTTTTGAATGGCATATCCATCTTTGCGCTGATCTTAATGGCATTGCTTCTTCTCTTCTACGCCAACGTAGATAAGAAGCTTTCACAGAACAACGAAGACCGGTTTAACCTGACCTACAACGCCAACCGGTTCATGAACGGCTCTGCCTATCTGACCAATGAGGTCCGCGCTTACGCCGCAACCGGGGATCAGATACACTATGACAACTACTGGAATGAGATCAACAACCTCAAGAACCGCGACCAGGGTGTTGCCGCCATGCAGGAGATCGGAATTACCTCCGGAGAGCAGAGCATGATCGACGAGATGTCCGCGCTCTCCAATAAGCTGGTTCCTCTTGAGGAGGACGCCATGAACAATGTGCAGGAGAAGAAGCTTCAGAAAGCGCTGGATTATGTCTACGGCGAAGAATACAGTTCTTCTATCGCGCAGATCAATTCCCTCAAGGAACAGTTCCTCTCGGCACTGGATACACGGACTGCAGAAGAGATCAGGACATTGAACCTGCGCCTGACGATCATCCGTATCCTCATATACATGGCTCTGGTTCTGGTAGGTGTCATTCAGCTCGTTGTGATGTCCGTCACACGCCGCAAGATCCTTCACCCGATCATTGCTGTCCGGGATCAGATGAGTGAGATATCTATGGGGAATCTCTCGGCAGAATTCCCGCTTGAGCCTGATACCTCTGAGATCGGTATGCTTGTCGCCTCCATCCATGAGACGAAGAAAGAACTGAAGAATTACATACATGACATTGACTCCAAGCTGGCACAGATGGCGCAAGGCAAGATGAACCTGTCCATCGACACAGATTACCGCGGAGAATTCCTGCCGATCCAGAACGCTCTCGGACAGATTCTGGATTCTCTGAATCTTGCGTTATCCCAGATCAACCGTACGGCCCGCCAGGTGTCTGACGAGTCAGAACAGATGGCGTCTGACGCCCAGGTTCTCTCCTCCGGCGCCGCCGAACAGGCCTCTGCTATCCAGGAGCTCTCTGCCAATATCCAGTCCTTATCCGGCCAGGTATCCTCGACCTCACAGGATGCCGACAATGCTCGGAAGACTTCCATGGATTCGGCAGCACAGCTTACTGCATGCAGTAAGAAGATGGAAGAACTGACGTCAGCCATGGCAGATATCTCCGAGTCTTCCCAGAAGATCAATGGGATTATTAAGACTATTGAGGACATTTCCTTCCAGACTAATATTCTGGCAATCAACGCATCCGTGGAGGCTGCCCGTGCAGGCACATACGGCAGAGGCTTCGCCGTTGTCGCCGACGAGGTACAGAGCCTTGCCAACAAGAGCTCTATTGCCGCTAAGGATATCACGAAGCTGATCGAGAATTCTCTGGAACTCGTACAGCACGGAACCGCTCTGTCCGGTGATACAACCGAAGCTCTCGCAGTCGGCGTATCCGGTTCCCAGAGTACCGCCGATCTGATCCAGAAGATCGCCGATTCCGCACAGCAGCAGGCATTGTCTCTGCAGCAGCTTACAGACGGCGTAGAGCAGATCTCTGATGTCGTCCAGACCAACACTGCAACCGCAGAGAAATCAGCCGCCTCCGCAAGCGAACTTCATAAGCAGGCAGAGGAGCTGAAACAGTCTGTCCAGAAGTTCCGGCTTCGCTAAAACTAAAAGGGGGCTGCCTGGGGAAAGGAATCCCAGGCAGCCCTGAATCACTCAAGCATGGAAGCACTATTTTAACAGGACAAACACGATCAACGCGGCCACGATCACAATTGCAACTGCAAGGATGATGATTGGAAGCTTAGACATCTTCTCATCATCATCATAGTCATAATCATCATCATAATCATCATCATAGTCGTCTTCGCTCTCTTCCTGACGTCTCGTCTTTTTCTTCTTTTTCTTGCCGTCCCCTACCGCGAGCATCTCGTCGTATGCCCTGCGCATCTCTTCTTCGCGTTTCTTCCGAACCTGCTTCGGAGGTATATTGGAGTATCTCTGTTCCTCCTCATAATCATCATCTTCATCGTTCTTCTCTATTGTCTTCTGGGGAACCTTGAACTTTTTCTTGCAATTATAGCATAAGAGATAGTTCGGGTCTTTTTTTCCCTGCTTTAATTCCTGACCGCATATTGGACATTTCATCAGTATGTGTTCCTCCTCTTATTTTCACGTATACGGTCATTATACTACATCCCTTCTAAAATTTCAAAAAATATTTTCTTAATTATATCCTAATTATGTCAAAAAGGCTGGATACCCCAGCCTTTTATTATTTCGTACTGCTTCCAAGTGTTACTTCCACATCCTGACTCGTATATTCACCGTTATTCCCCGGCGTCTCTATTGTAAGCGTCACCGTCTCTCCGGCTCTGTAATACTGGAGCTGTTCCTGAAGTGCCGCCATACTGTTCACCGTGGACCCGTTCAGCGCCGTGATCACAGAACCCTTGGTAATACCTGCTCTCGCCGCACCGCCGCCTCTGGTGACATTGGAGATATATACACCCATCGGCATATTATACATCTGGGAAGTATCCTGGGACACATCCACTCCCTCAATGCCGATGAAGCCTCTCTCACTCTCTGCAACCTTCGTCTTTGTCTCCTGGTTCATCAGTCCTTCAATGGTCTCTCTCGCTTCAGAGATCGGAATGGCATAGCCCATGCCCTCTACCGCATCCATCGCTGCTTTCGCAGTATTGATCCCGATCACCTCGCCGTTCGCATTCAGCAGGGCGCCGCCGCTGTTCCCCGGATTGATCGCTGCGTCTGTCTGGATCAGGCTGCTGTCTATTCCGTCGATCGTTCTGTCTGTAGCAGAGATGATCCCTCTGGTTACAGACTGTCCGTATCCAAGCGCATTCCCAATGGCAATAGCCTCTTCTCCTACCTGGATCTGCTCGGAATCCCCCAGCGTCGCTACAGCGATCTTCTCTCTGGTACTGTCCTTCACCTTACTGAGCTCTACCGCTACCACTGCCAGATCCCGGTTCGCATCCGTTCCCTTTATATTCGCCTCCACGCTCTCCTGGTCTATGAAAGACACCGTAAGCGTATCACTGCCTTCAACGACATGATTGTTCGTCACGATCAGAAGCTCTGTATCATTCTGGCCGATAATGATACCGGAACCGGCGCTCTCGCTCTCCCGCTCCTGTACGCCTCCGAAGAAGCTCTGTACCTGCTGGACACTCATATTCGTGATCGAGACTACGGACGGCATGGTATTCTTCGTAATATCCGCTACATTGGAATCTACCGTGCCGCTGGAAGCTGTCGTAAGCTTCGTATTGCCTACACTCTCCGTCTTCTTCGTATCCTCACTGCGTTCCGCCGTACCGAACACTCTGTCCGCTACGATATTGCTGGTCTGAAATGCGGCGCTTGCGGTCACTCCGAATATCAGCCCGAAGCATACCGTCTTCATCCACTTGGGAACTCCTCCCTTCCTGTGCGGGCGTCCCTGATTCCTGTCATCCTGCATATTCGGTTCCTGTCCTGGCGTATAATAAGTATATTGGTGATCCATACTGATATCTCCTTTCGAAATTACTTTTCTCTGTTTCTGATGACTATTCTACCGCCAAATTGTGTTCAAACTGTGACAGAACCGTGATAAAATATTGACTTATAATAATTTCGCCCGGATCGCTTCTTCTGTCCCCGCAAGAGATCCCTGCACCATCTCCGGCTTCCCGCCGCCTCTGCCGTTAAATGCTTCATTCAACAGCTTGCTGTACGGTCTGACATCCTCCTTACGGCTCCCGATCACGTAGCGGTACCCGCTCTGATCCGTCCCCGCAAATACGGCGCAGCATGCGGCGCCCCTCTCCAGCAGAAGGTTCATCAGCTCTCTCGGCTCATTTCCCGAAAGTTCCGGATCGAATACGACCGTCACGCCCTCCCCAAGAGGTATCTCTGCCGCCCGGTATCCCAGAAGCTTCTGCTGCAGCGATGCATTCTTCCCCTTGAGACTTGTCATCTCTTCCTTGAGATGCGATACCGCCTCCGCCGTCTCATACTCCTTCACACAGAGAAGTGCGGAAACCGTCTTCGTATTCTCATCCTTGATACTGTAATCCCTGAGCGCGCGGAAGCCCGCCAGCATCGTGATACGTTCCCCGCCTTTATAGTTCATCATATCCACCAGCTTGATAAGACCGATCTCCCCGGTGCTCTTCATATGGGGCGCGCAGCACGCGCACACATCATATCCCGGTACTGTTATGATACGGACCTGCCCTTCGATCTCAATCTTGCTCCTGTACTCCATGTGCACAAGCTCTTCCTTAGACGGATATGTCACCTCAACCGCCAGATTCCGGAATACAGCACGGTTCGCTTCCATCTCAATCTCTCTTAACTGCTCCCTGGTGATCGGCCCGTTGAAATCCATCGTACAGTAATCACTCCCCAGATGAAATCCCACATTCTCATAGCCAAATCTGGCATGAACGATCCCTGAGATGATATGCTCTCCCGTGTGCTGCTGCATCCGCTCAAACCGTTCCTCCCAGTCAAGCTTCCCGTGTACACGTTCGCCCACCGGCAGGGGGCCTTCCATGGTATGGTATATGATCCCGCCCTTCTCATGGGCATCTGTGACACGGACCCCGTCTATCCAGCCAATGTCCCCGTACTGACCTCCGCCCTCCGGGAAAAATGCGGTCCTGTCAAGCACCGTCTTATACCCTTGGGCCGTCTTCTCACACTCCAGGACCTCTGCATCGAATTCCCTGATGTAACTGTCCTGGTAGAATAACTTCTCCGTCATCTCCTACATCCTCTCCGGCGCCGTAAAGCCCAGCACCTCTATACAGGCTTCCAGCACCTTTCTCGTCAGTATCAGCAAAGCGATATATCCCTTCTGCTTTGTCTCATCCTCCTCTGCAAGGATCTTCGTCTCATGGTAGAAACGGTTGAACGCATTCGCCAGATCATAGATATAGGCACAGATCTTATGAAGCGCCAGCTCTTCATATGCCGTCTCCATCACGTCATTATATTTTAAGACCTCCAGCATCAGCGCTTTCTCATTATCGTTCTGCGCACATCTGACCGCAAGGCCTTCCAATCCATTGCCGTCCGCCTGATATTTGTTCAGGATCGACTTGATCCGCACGATAGTATACAGAATATATGGCCCCGTATTCCCCTCAAAGGAAGTAAAGCGGTCTACGTCGAACACATAATCCTTGGACGCCTGGTTCGACAGATCTCCGTACTTGATCGCGGACATTCCGACGATCTTCGCCGTCTCATCTGCTTCATCTTCTGCAACCGTCCGGTTCTCGGCAATCTTCCTGCGCATCTCATCTTCAATCTCCGCGATCAGATTCTCCAGACGCATCACTCCGCCTTCCCTGGTCTTAAAAGGCTTGCCGTCCTTACCGTTCATCGTGCCGAATCCCAGGAATTCAAGATCCGTTCCCTCCGGCACAATACCGGTCTTCCTCGCTGCCCTGAACACCTGGAGAAAATGCAGATCCTGGCGCTTGTCAGCAACATAGATGATCTGATCCGGCTGATAATCCTGCTCCCTCTGGATCAGGGTCGCAAGGTCTGTCGTCCCGTAGAGCGACGCCCCGTCTGATTTCTGGATCATACACGGCGGGATCTCCTTGGTATCCGTCTCCTCCTGCACATCGATCACCAGCGCGCCCTCGTCAATATGGGCATATCCTTCCTTCTTCAACCTGTCGATCATATCCGGAATATAGGCCTGAGCATCCGCTTCGCCCTTCCAAAGATCAAAGTGCACGTTCAGGCTCGCGTAATTCTTCTTAAGGTCTTCCACGGAAATATTCATAATATGCTTCCATACCGCCATATATCCCTTATGTCCATTCTGCAGGAGATACGTCGCCTTGAGCGCTTCTTTTCTGTATTCCTCGTCATCCTTCGCCTTGCCGCTTGCCGTAGGATAGATCTCCTCCAGCTCGCCTATGGTAAACGGCGCCTCCGCCGGATACTCCCCGTCAAATCCTTCATCAAAATACGGCAGATCAGGCTTACGCTCCTTAAGCTCCGTGATGATCAGCCCCATCTGGTAGCCCCAGTCACCCAGATGGATATCTCCCAATACCTTATGCCCCATCTTCCTTGCAAGCCTTTTGATCCCTTCGCCGATGATCGCAGAGCGCAGATGCCCCACATGGAGCGGCTTCGCCACGTTAGGTCCGCCGTAGTCAACAACGATCGTCCTGGGTTCTTCTGCCGTCTTAAGGCCCATATTCTCATCCGCGCACATCTGATTCAGATACTCTGCCACATATTCCCTGTTAAGCTTCAGATTAATGAACCCCGGATTCACCACATTCACTTCTTCCAGACACCGGCTGCCCTCTAATCCTGCCGCCACGTCATTGGCAATCATGACCGGAGCCTTCCTGTATGCTTTCGCTCCCGCCATCGCCCCGTTGCACTGATATTCGCACAGATCCGGCCGGTTGGATAAGGTTACCTTCGCATATTCCTTATCGTAGCCTGCCGCCTGAAATGCCCCGGCCAGCTCTTCTGTGATAAGCTCCATGATCTTCTTCATCTTCGTTCTCCTCCTCTATCTCAATATGTACAAAAAAAAGCCAGACCTCTGTAATCTACAGGGATCTGACCCCTTGAAACTCATTGCAATCTTCTAACTCCCGGTAGAATTCTCATATGCATTCTTCAGATCTAGCAGCGCTTCCTGAAGCAGCGCGTCTGACCTGACCGCTTCCTGATATGCCTTCTGCGTCTTCGTCATAAGCTTCTGTACATCTTCATGCTGTGCGACCAACTGAATATATTCCTTGAGCTCCGGGTCCTTAACATCGGCAATGATCCGGCATCCGCCTTCCTCATCGTCTTCCACATACACCGTACCAAGCCCGGGAACCTTCGTATAAATATCCTTGATCTTCATATCATACGCCGCAAACGCCACATATGTACCCCGGTATCTGCCCTCTTTGGTATAGATATGGATATCATCATACGACTCCGCAAAACTGGCTTCCTCTCCCTGCTGCCGGTAATACTCCCTGACAGCGTCGGTAATCTCCGGATATTCTTCCGTTCTGAGCGGATTCAGTTCCATGACCTCGCATCCTCTGTTCTCCACATACAAACGGTCAGAAATTGTCTTTTGTGCTTTCTGGACTTTCGCTTCGGTAAGACTCGATCCGGCTGCCACCAACGCCGCTGCCAACGCAACCAGGAATATCAGCAGATATCCTCCCTTGCTTCTCCTGCGGACGGAAGGGCAGTCTCTCTTCGTTCCTTCCATAAAGACTACCTCCATATGCACTTGAAATGACTATTAAAATACACACCCGGGCGGATTCGAACCGCCGCTCCCGCCTCCGGAGGGCGGTGCTCTATCCCCTGAGCTACGGGTGCATAATCTGTCTCTGCCAGGCATGCCCTTCTCATGATGCATGTCCGACAAATAATGTAATATGAAATTGCAAATGTTATATTACCACATTTATCCGAAAAAGTAAAGGAAATGATATCGACATTTCTCACATTTCCTTCACTTTTTTTAATTTTATCCTTTATAAGAGTAATTTTCTCTTCTCTCTGTCGTAATAATATGCCCGGTCTGACAGAATATCCTCTGCTTCGATCTGTGTCTCGTTCACTTCCGCCACAAGCGCATTCAGCGCTTCCCACCCCGGGGCAGCACTCCCCGGCACAATGATCACCTCATGCACACTGCTCGGCAGCACATAG
>CANDQP010000087.1 GCA_947388185.1 uncultured Dorea sp.
GGTTTATAGAAAAGGGGAAGGGGTGTTTCTTAAAGCTGAAAAATGAGCATCAAATCCGGGATAGGAACAAAATCACAACAGGCTTTGAAATTACAGCAGGAGCAGTTGAAAACTGAACGTAAGATTGTGAGCCGGGAACAGCGGGGGGGGGGGGCGGAGAAACAGCGGCAGTTTGAACTGAAACAGCAGAAAAGGAAAGAGAAGCATAGAGGCAGATAATGTTTGCAAAAATATTTTATGAATGAAGTATTTACATGATACAAAACTATACTATATGTTTTTGCGATTGCGCTGAGGTAAGATACCACCTTGGGAAGCTCCACCTTTGGAGTGGGGCTCCATGTAGGACGTCTGTTGGAGCAGGCGTCCTTCTTTATCTAAAGAATACCATAAGGTGGTTGCCGTATTTTGAAAACGCTGTAGCAATTCCTCTAAAATTGCCCGTTTATTCTGAAAATGGTAATAAATTGAGCTCTCCTTGATATTTACTTTTTTACAAATATCTCTGATAGCAGAACATACGGCAAATCAGAACATCCATTTTCAGTACCTGCACAAAACGGCAAGCAATTCGGGTGTGGCAATACTCCGAAATTTTTGCTGGGCTGCGTCACCGCCGCTATCGCACCGGGAAGGGTGGCACGGCCGGGGGATATACCACCAGAGCCCTATTTTCAAGGACCGTTGTTCCTCCCCTGCTGCATGGCGGGATCTTTGGTAACCCTTCCCATGAGATGAATAATTGCTGACATAAAATTTCTCTTTCCTGCCCTCTGGGTGACCGCAGGGTACGGCTATCCTAATGACTCTGGTTTCCAAACTTAAACTCGCGTGTGCTCTGGAAGAACGGTCCAGACTCCCGATGTGGGATAACGCAAAAACTTAAACACATGATTATAACAACACAATATATGGAGATAGCCAATGAAATAAATTCTATATATGGATTTTTGGGTTGACTGAAGAGTAAAACATGATAATTTCGAACGATTTTATTGTTGGAATCGTTCAAATAGGATACAATAAAAGTAATATTAGATGAAGGAGGGATTCACAATGTCTATTACGGCTACAGAATTAAAGCTTAATCTTGGCAAGTATCTGCTTCTTGCAGAAAAAGAAGATGTTTTTATTACAAAGAACGGGAAAGTAGTTGCAAAACTGACGAATCCATTTCAGGACCGGGTCAGCATGGCACAGTCATTATTTGGCAGCGTACCTGCTGAAATGACACTTGAAGAAGCTCAGGAAGAAAGGCGAAATAAAATATGAGAGCATTGATAGATACCTGTATTGTGATTGATGCACTGCAGAGCCGGGAGCCTTTCTTTAAGGAGGCACTGAATCGATTGCCTAATAAAGTGGTATTTTCTTTGTATGGTTTAGAATAATTTTGTATATATGTGTTGTTGGAAATTGAAATTTGGAAGGATAAATCAATCACAGAGAATTGGAGATAAATATGTCAGAATTAACATCAATGATGAATATTGGCAGCGAAATGGAAAAAAAGCTAATATCTGCTGGTATTGAATCTTCTGAGGAACTAATTGATGTAGGGGCAAAAGAAGCATTTCTTAGGCTAAAGCAGAAATATCCGAATGTGTGTCTGGTACATCTATATGCATTAGAGGGAGCCATTCATGATACAGAATATAACAGACTTTCTGAAGATACAAAAAAGGAATTGAAAGAATTTAGCGATTTTCTGAAAAAATAAAGGTAGTGTAAAATTCAGAGACATTTATCTGCAGGAGTATTATCAAAGAACAGTTGACCGTAAATTATGTTTAGGCAGATAATCTGTCCTTGATATTGGAACGGGAGTTCTGCCTGGAAATATGTACCAGTACGGTGCTGAGAGGACGGCTTATTAGAGTTGTAAATAATTCAAAAAAAAGTTCATAAAAGTAACGGCCGCCGCCGGGAAGAAGCGAAGATCGTTCTTAGCCATAACCAGTGTCCGGTAATAATGCTCCTTAAAAGGGCGGATGGAAAGATTCGAAAATGCCATTGTTGCATCTAATAAATATTTTGTGGAGACACTAACTCCAAAGCCTGCCTCGATTAACTTATGCGAGACTAATTCGTCCGTAAGTTTAAAAGAGACAGTCGGTGTAATTCTTACAGAATTAAATATTTCGCCAATTTCAAAATCAAATTTTTCACCGGAAGGAATATAAGGCACACCTTCCAGATCATGAATAGATAAGGCCATCTTTTTGGACAAAGGATGATCTACAGGCATTACGGCCATAAATTCATCCTGGAACAGTTCAATCTGAGTAAACCCTTCTGCACCATACTTGGAGGTAAAAGCGAGATCTATCTCGCCGTTCGTAAGTTTTGAATGTATCTCATCATATTCCCCGCAAAAAAAATCAAATTGAATGAGTGGATAGACAGAATGAAATTCCTTCAGTATATTTGGCAGAAGGTTTACAGCCATACTGAAGATTGTACCGATTCGAATCAAACCGGAATCTGATTTTGTCAGGGAATCTGATATTTCTTTTAAATGGTTCTGTTCTGCCGCAATCTTTTCCAGAGAATCAATGACTTCACGTGCCGCCGGAAGAAGTTCTACCCCGGACTTTTTGCGTTTGAATATAGGGAATCCGAGCTCTGCTTCGAAGGATTTTACAGTCTGGCTGACGGCGGCCTGCGAGTAGTTCAGACGCTGGGCAGTTTTTGTAAAGCTTCCGGTTTTACATACATCTATAATAATCTCATATTTCTTCATCGTTCAAAATCCCCCATGGTATAAAAAAATGTGTTTACAACGATTATGATTCGTTATGACATATAAAAAATAAAGATAAAAAACGTTTATTTTATGCAATATAAATAATGGTGATTGCTGCAATCAGCTTTTGCCGTTTTTTTATTCGTCAAAATTAATATAAAATAATATTAACAACAACACAGAAGAATGTCAAACAACATTCAGAAAAGAGAGGAGAAACAGACAGAATGAAACCAGAGATTGTAATTATGCTGACACATAATGATCTGACCGTGAAGAATGCGATGGAGGTATTTGAATCCTGTAAGGATCTGCCGGTTAAGAACTGGGGATTCAAAGATGTGGGTATCCCGGTGGATGAGATGATCGAGCTTAATAAGGCGATGAAAGCGGCAGGAAAGACCACATACCTGGAAGTTGTGACTTATACGGAGGAAGAATGTCTGCAGGGGGCACAGTTAGCGATTGATTGTGGATTCGACTACCTTACAGGAACGGTGTTCTTCCCGTCAATCGTGGAGAAGATGAAGGGAACGGGAATCGAGTATCATCCGTTCGGCGGCGAGGTCGGGGGCAGCCCGGTGAAGCTGACTGGAAGCATAGATGAGATCGTGGCAGACTGCAGGCGGATCATGGCACAGGGAGCGGACGGAATTGATCTTACGGCTTATCGTTATGCAGACGGCGATCCTTTAGAGCTTACGAAGGCGGTAGCAGAAGCGATTGGTTATGAGAAGGTTATGATGGCAGGAAGCATTGGTTCAAAGGAAAGGATCAGGATCATGGAGGAGCTGGGATTGTCCGGGTACACCATGGGAAGCGCATTGTTTAATTCGGTTTTTGTTGAGAACGGGACATTTAGAGAGAATTTAGAGTATGTACTGGCTTACAAGAAAGAGTGCGGAAAATAGAAATAAAATTAAAATGATTAAGAAGAAGGAGACAAAATTATGAAAGAGACAACAAAAAACACATTTGCACAGGTATTCCCAGCTATGGTAACTCCAATGCATGAGGACGGAAGCTTTAACTACGAGACGGCGAAGAAGCACATGGACTGGATGATTGACGAAGGCATCGGCGGCATGGGAATCCTGATGGCGTCCGGAGAGTATCAGAGCATGTCGCTGGAAGAGCACAAGGCATATGTCAATGAGATGGTTCCATATGCAAAGAAACGCGGTGTGTCAGTAATCGTGGGCGCTTCCAGGGAGCGGGTAGAAGACGTGGTAGAGCTGATGGAAAATGCCCGGGAGGCAGGAGCAGACGCCGCTATGGTACTGCCATCCTTCTATTACAACCAGGGACAGAATGAGATCTATGATCACTACAAATACATCAACGACCATTCCGGACTTGATATCATGGTATATAACAATCCTAATGTGACCTCCGGGATCACGACCGAGACCATGAAGGAATTATATAAGCTTGACCATGTAAAGATCGTAAAAGACGCGTCTATGGTGATCGATGTGATGACAGACTATATCTTTGAGGCAGAAAAAGCAGAGGATGCGGGAGTGCTCTGTGGATGTGATTATCTTCTGTATCCTGCATATGCAACGGGTGCGATCGGCTGGATCAGTATGACGGCAAATATTCTGCCGAGATTGTCTGCTGAGTTCCACAAGGCAATGATCGTGGAGAAGGATTATCAGAAGGGCCTTGAGCTCTATAAGAAGCTCTATCCGGTGGTAAATATGACAGAGCGTTTTCCAAAGCCGACTCAGGCAGTCAAGTATGTATTAGAAGAGGTATATGGATTCGAGGAGGGCATCTGCCGCCGTCCGCGCCGGGGCCTCAATGAGGAAGAGAA
Organism: uncultured Dorea sp.; assembly: GCA_947388185.1. Classification (GTDB taxonomy): domain Bacteria; phylum Bacillota; class Clostridia; order Lachnospirales; family Lachnospiraceae; genus Sporofaciens. Next base: position 4,566 of record CANDQP010000087.1, read on the forward strand.
GAAGCTGGTACTTGAGATGAGTGATATTGTAAGATTGTCCAAGGAATAAGAAGGAGGCATTTTACATGAAACAGACAGATTATTTGATCATAGGAGCAGGAATCGTTGGGTGTACGGCGGCGTATTTTCTGACGAAAGAAGGGAAAAAGGTATTGGTGGTAGACCGTTCCTTTCCCTGCAACGAGGCATCGGGGGTAAATGCCGGAGGCTTAGAACTCCTCCAGCAGCCCCCAAAGTCCCTTCCGTTACATAAAGAGGCGGCTGACCTCTGGGACAGGCTGCAGAATGAAGACGGGATTGATGTAGGATATCAGCGGACAGGCGGTATCTACGCTATCCTCAGGGAGGAGGATCTGCATATGTTAGACGAGCAGGAAGAACGTTTTGCAAAGAACGGCATGGAGTGCCGCCGGCTGACGATAGATGAGATCCGTTCGATGATTCCGTGGGTGTCCCATGATGTGATCGCGGCAAATTTCAGTCCTAAGTCCGGCTATTCAAACCCGTTGAAGGCAGGGAGAAATGTACTTGCGGCGGCGAAGAAACTTGGAGCCGAATTTATGGCACATCAGACGATCCGGAAAATAGAACCGGCAGAGGCGGGCGGCTATAATGTATATGCCGAAGAGGAAGTATTCCATGCGGATAAGGTACTGGTTTCGTGCGGGATACGTTCGCCAAAACTTCTGGATCCGTTAGGCGCACGTATTGAGCTTCAGGAGCAGCACAATATGATCACGGTAACGGAGAAAGCGCCGCATTTCCTTGACTACACATTTACGACGCCGACTTTGACGATGAAGCAGACCGCGGAAGGCTCGATCCTGATCGGAGGAGGAAGAGAAGGATACGGGGAACTGGAGGCAAATACGAAGGACGTATCCATCAATAATCTTTGCTTTAATGTGCGGGAGGCGCTTGAGATGGTGCCGTCGATCAAGAAGCTTAATATCTTGAGAAGCTGGTCGGGGTTTGAAGGATTTACGCCGGAGAGGCTGCCGTATATCGGCGAGGTGGAAGATTATCCGGGCGTGTACTACGCAGTGACAGGCTTCTGCGGATATGCGATCGGACCGGCTGTCGGGATGCATGCCTGCAGGATGATGACAGGACAGGGCGAGCCGGGAGGACTCAGGGCAGAGAGGAGGATATAAGATGTCCAGAATAGAGAATCATATTATCTTGGGTGAGCTGGAAGAAAAGAAAGAGGTCTGGATCACCGTAGACGGTAAGAAGATTCCCGCGAGGGAAGGAGAACCGATCCTGTCAGCGCTTCTGGCAAATGGGATCAAGGTTCAGAATATCAGCGCCAAGAAGCATGAGCCGAGAGGATATTTCTGTGGAATTGGCCGCTGCACGAACTGTGTCATGACGGTAAACGGAGATCCGAATGTCCGTACTTGTGTGACTCTTGTGGAAGACGGAATGGTAGTAGAGACGCAGGACGGTCTTGGAAAATGGGAGGGGCAGGAATGAATAAAGACGTAGAGATACTGGTCATCGGTGCAGGACCGGCAGGGCTTTCGGCAGCAATCGAGGCGGCAAGATACGGCGCGGATGTGCTAGTAGTAGATGAGAACGATAAGCCTGGCGGACAGTTATTTAAGCAGATTCACAAATTCTTCGGTTCCAGGCGCCACCAGGCAGGGGTCAGGGGAATTGATATCGGGACGGAGCTGTTAAACGAGGTGCAGGAATTAGGCGTTGAAGTCATGCTCAACACGGTAGCCTATGGGATTTACCCCAACGATGAAGGTGTTGCGTTATGCGTGGATGGGGAAACCGGCATGATCGTACATCCGCAGAAGATTATCATGGCGACAGGGGCGTCAGAGAATCCACTGGCATTTCCGGGATGGACATTGCCGGGAGTTGTAGGAGCAGGCGCAATCCAAACTATGATCAATGTACACAGAGTTCCGGTCGGCAAGCGGGTTCTGATGATCGGCTCCGGAAATGTAGGTTTGATCGTTACTTATCAGTTGCTGCAGTCTGGTGCGGAAGTGGCAGGAATCCTTGAGGCGGCGCCGGCATTGGGCGGATATGGCGTGCATTCTGCCAAGGTAAGGAGAGCCGGAGTTCCGATCTATACAGGGCATACGATTCTTGAAGCCGTACCGAATGAGGATCTTAGCGGGATCAAAGGTGCAATCATAGCAAAGGTAGATGAGAGATTTCAACCAATCAAGGGAACGGAGCAGTTTATAGAAGCGGACTGCATCGGGATCGCGGTAGGGCTGACGCCTGATATTGCGCTTCCCTCTATGGCAAGAGTTGGATTTACAAATGGCGGAAGGCTGGGGACACAGGTTCCGCTGCATGACAGAAATATGATGACAACGAAGGATGGAATCTATGTTGCCGGAGATTCTTCCGGTGTAGAGGAGGCGTCCACTGCCATTGAGGAAGGAAAACTTGCGGGTATCGCAGCGGCAGAGGCGCTGGGCAAGATGGATGCGGAGGCAGCAGCAGGAGCAAAGGCTAAAGTATGGGAGTCCATGAACCAGTTGAGAACAGGTCCGTTTGGGGACGGACGTGCGCAAGCCAAAGAAGAGATCATAAGAAAGATGGATGAATGGAAGGTGGAGAATAATGCTTGCTAGAGATGGTTATTTGGAAATTAATGAGATAAGAGATATTCCGGGATATCCGGGAACTGACGTCCTCTCTTGGAAGAAATGTGTAGTCGTAGAATGCTCACAGAATATTCCATGTAATCCATGCGAAGCAGCCTGCCCTCATGGAGCCATTACCGTGGGTGAGCCGATTACGAATCTTCCGGTGGTAGATAAGGACAAATGTATCGGTTGTGGATTATGCGTTGCAAAATGTCCGGGGCAGGCAATCTTCCTGGTAGACCAGACATCAGAAGAATATGATACGGTCACACTGCCTTATGAATACTATCCCTTGCCGGAGAAGGAGCAGGAGGTGTATTGTTTAAGCAGAGCAGGAAAGTTTCTGACAAAAGGAAATGTGGCAAGGATCGTGATGGCGAAGGTCAATGACAGGACGGCTGTGGTAGAGGTGAAGGTTCCGAAGGGATACGGTATGGAGGTACGCGGCATTTCCACAGACGGTAGACGCATGGCATCGGAAAAGGAACTTGAAAAACCAGAAGGTACGGCGATAGATGCCATTGACGAAGAGAATATGTATGTGTGCCGCTGTGAGGAGATCACAAAGGCGGAGGTGATCGAGGCGATCCATAACGGAGCGACCAGTGTAAATGAAGTAAAACGTGTATTAAGACCGGGTATGGGACTGTGCCAGGGACGGAACTGTGCGAAGACAATAGAGCGGATCATTGCACAGGAGATGCACATATCTCCGGCAGAGGTCGGACAGGCAACGAAGAGAGGACCGGTCCGTCCGATCAAGGTGACAGGCTATACGACCTTGGAGGTAGAGGCAGGAGAAGGCTTCTTTGAACACGACTGGTAGATTAAAAGAAAAGGAAGGGTATATGTTTGAACAGATTATAACTATGTTAGATACTTATGTGTGGGCAACTCCGTTGATTATACTGATTTTTGCATCGGCAGCATATTTTACGTTCCGTATGGGATTCGTGCAGCTGCGTGATCTGAAACATCAATTCAGCCTGTTATCAAGAAAGAGAGATTCTGAAGCGGGGATTAACCCATTCGAAGCTTTCTGTACAATCGTGGCATACCGTGTGGGTACTGCGAATATTGCGGGTGTCTGTGTGGCAATCCTTTGGGGCGGTCCTAGCGCTATCGTCTGGATGGTGATCTGTTCTCTGCTGGATGCGGCGATTTCCTATGCGGAGTGTTCCTTGGGACAGATCTATAAGATTAAGCAGGATGGGGAGTACCGGGGAGGATCGTATTATTATCTGGAGCGGGGATTAGGACTTAAGAAGCTGGCGGCATTTTTTGCGGTTCTGACGATTATCTGTGTACCGATTCTTACCGTAGGTCCCCATGCGAATTCGATTGCCCTTGCATTTAACACAAGTACAGGTGTTCCGAAATGGATTTTTGGTCTGGTAATCGGCCTTGTGATGCTTTGGACTGTATTTGGCGGAATCAAACGGATCAGTAAGGTATCTACCTGGCTGGTACCGGTAATGACACTGTTATATCTTTTATTGACGGTTGTTGTCATTGTATTTCATATTGCTTCTGTTCCGTCCACGCTTGGCATGATGTTTACCAGTGCGTTTGGAGTCAATGCGATGTTTGGCGGTCTGCTTGGTCAGGCGATTATCTGGGGAGTGAAGCGAAGCGTAAATTCATCCGGAGCGGGTATGGGCGAGGCAGTTCCGGCGGCAGCGGCGGCGGAAGTCTCACATCCTGGGGAGAGCGGGCTTGTAAATTCTTTTTCTGTATTCATTGATGTGGCTGTTTGCTTTTGTACAGGATTCATGGTACTGCTGACTGACTGCTTTAATGTGGTTGGAACAGACGGTACAACTTATCTCCATATCGGACAGGGTGCAAAGAGTCTGGCTGAGATGGCAGAGACGAATACTGCAGGTATTCCGTGGACACAGGCGGCTGCAAGTACAATTTTTTCCAGTGCAGGCGGGTTCTTTATAGCAGTTGCAATTCTCTTGTTTGGTTTTACGACTGTATTGAATTATTATTATCAGGGAGAGACAGCTCTTGCATATCTCTTGCAGAAGAAGGATCCGAAGATACGTAAGACAGCAATTTTTGCATTGCGTATTATCGTTCCGGTAGTGTTTTTCCTATTTGCGATTGCAACCTCCAGCGCAACATGGTCTGTCGGCTCATTCGGCGTAGGACTTATGGTATGGACAAATGTGGCGGTACTTCTGATCATGTCGCCTACGATTATAAAGGTATATAAAGATTATAAGGCACAGAGAGATGCAGGAGTGGAAGAACCGATTTTTGATCCGGATAAGCTTGGCATTAAGAATGCAGATTTGTGGGAAGAAATTAATAAAGGAAAGGCTGAACAATGAGATATATTCTTGGCATAGACATAGGAACAACTGCAATTAAAGCAGCAGTTATCGGCGAAGATGGGAAGGTATACGGAGAAGAGACATGTGAGTACGCGCTTACAACATTGCCTACGGGTGAGGTGGAAGCAGATTTACATTTATATTCCGATGCATTTGCAGGTGCAATCAGAGGCGCAGTCAGGAATTCAATGGCTGATAAGAAAGATATAAAATGCATTGGATTTTCTTCAACTGCAGAGACTTGCGTATTCCTTGATGCAGACAATAAACCTCTCTGTAAGGTGATTGCATGGATGGACACAAGAGGAACGAAGGAGGCAGAATATCTGTCAGCGCATTTCAGTAAAGAAGATATTATCAGTAAGGTTGGTTTCGATAATATTTATGCGATCCATCCAATTAGTAAAATACTGGCGGTGAAAAATAAGTCGCCAGAGGTGTTTGCCAACACGAGAATGTTTGCACAGATTAAAGATTATTTCGTTTATGTGCTTTCTGGGAAATTTATTACAGAGCATTCTGTGGCCAGTGATCACGGTTTTTTTGATATTGCGAACAGATGTTATTGGCAGGAGATGCTTGATTTTGTTGGAATCGATAGCAAGTATCTTCCGGAGCTTGTTGAACCGGGCGTGGAAATTGGGAAGATAACGAAAGAAGCAGCAGAACGTTATGGACTGGATCCGGATACGATGATTAATGTAGGTGCGTTTGACCAGGCCTGTGGAGCGATTGGAGCGGGAAATATAAAGCCGGGAATCGCTTCTGAGAGTACAGGGTCGGCGCTTGTGACCGTAGCAACCATTGATGAGTTAAGCCCTGATTCCAAAGGTGATGTGCCGACACTTTGCAGCGGTATCCCGGGAAAGTATATCTTTCAGCCATATTGTACAGGAGCTATGATTACCAAATGGTTTAGAGATGCTTTCTGTGAGATGGAGAAGGAGATTGAAAAAGAAACTGGTCTTAATGCATATACACAGATGGATGATTTAGTAAAAGTAACGCCTCCGGGCTCGGACGGATTGATCATGCTTCCTTATTTTCAGGGATCAGGGATTCCGGAACTCAATGAAAAAGCAAGCGGGGTATATTATGGTATAAACGCCGGGCATACGAGAGGGCATTTTATCCGGGCAATTATGGAAGGACTGGCAATTGCGCTGAAAAGGATGCTCGAATGTGAGAAAGAATTGGGCGCGGCTATGGATGAAATACGTTCTTTGGGCGGGGGATCCAAATCAAAGGCATGGTGTCAGATTAAGGCGGATATACTTGGAATTCCAGTCAAAGTTATTAAAAACAGCGGAAGTACGCCGTGTATGGGATGTGCAATACTTGCTGGAGCAGCAAACGGAATATGGACATCGGTAGAAGAAGCAGCGGATAAGTTTGTTGCAATTAAGGAAACTTATTATCCAAATTTAGACAATGCAAAAGTTTATGAGGAGACTTATCAAAAATATGTAGAGATTGCGAAGGCGCTTAATCCTACATTTCGTTAGCATATTAATAGTTTACAAGTTACACAAGCTATCCCCTATTTGCGGTAGAGGATAGCTTCTTTCTGCCTGTTTACGGTTGTTGTGATTATCTGCGTATGTCGTTCATAACCTGTCCAGATATTTTAAAAATTCTTTTGTGGCTGTGGATACCTGACCGGTTTCGTTCCAACAGAATCACATCCCTATATTCGTTTTTGTTATTTGTTAAAATATGATACACTATTAACAGGTCAGAGCGCAATGACAAATTTTAATATATGGAGATGAGAAGATGTTTTATATCAGTGAGATTATGAGGACAGCACCAAAGGAATATAAGAATCAGCTTCAGAAAGAAACCTATAAAGCCCTGGCGCAGCTTGAGATTCCCTTTGAGCGGGTGGAGACAGATGAAGCAGTTACTATGGATGACTGCGTATTGATTGACCAGAAACTTAATATGAAGATGGTAAAAACTTTATTTTTATGCAACCGTAAGAAAACGATTTTCTACCTCTTCATTACTACGGGGAGAAAGGTCTTTGACACTAAGCATTTCAGCAGTGCGTTGGGGATTTCCAGAGTATCATTTGCTCCGGCAGAAATGATGGAGGAGATGCTGGGGAATAAGATTGGTGCGGCAACGGTATTTGGAACATTGTTGGATCAGGATAGGGATGTGCAGGTAATTATAGATAAAGGGGTGGCGGATGAAGAATTCTATGGATGCAGTGATGGAACAACGACCTGTTACATGAAAATTAGGACTGAGGATATCATTGAAAGATTTCTGCCGTTTGCAAAACATAAGCCGGTAATTGTTGATATATAATGATATATGCTTTTTCAAGTTTCCTCCCTATCTTGATGATTATATTAGGATAATGAAACGAAAAAGCAGATGTTTAGCAGGTTTAGCAGTTATTCTTTGTATCACTGTATTAATTGGATGCGGGGGAAAGCGCGAAAAAGAGACAAAAGGCGATAAATGCAGGATATGCTATTGGCAGAGATGAGCTGTAGGGCAAGTGCGTCTGTGAAAATGTTTTTGACATTGAAGTAATCATAGATATCTCAGAATTTCCATGCTATACTAAAAGAAAAGGGGCGTTTCCTGTGAGCGCAGGACAGATAGATTGTGTCTGGAAGACCCCGGGAAAGAGGTGATTCCAATGTGGAAATGTCCCAGGTGCGGACGTATATTTAAGAATACAAATCAGGATCACTACTGCGGCGAAGCTCCGAAGACGATTGAAGAATATATAGAGCGTCAGTCAGAGCAGGTGCAGCCTTATCTGAGGCAGATAAATAAAATAATAAAGTCCGCAATACCGGATACTGTGGAGAAAATATCATGGAGTATGCCGACTTATTGGCAGAAGCATAATCTGATACAGTTCGCAGCGTTTAAGAAGCATATAGGTCTGTATCCCGGTCCTGAAGCAGTGGAGGCATTTGCAGACAGGCTTAAGGAATATAAGACAAGCAAAGGCGCTATACAGCTTCCTTATGATAAGCCTTTGCCGCTTGAATTGATTGGAGAGATTGCCAAATGGTGTGAAACAGAGAACGGCGGAGGGTCACATAATGAGTGATATAATGGAATTTGCTGACAGAGAAGAATTCAGAGAATGGCTTCGCGGTAACTGTATGTCAAATGAAGGCATCTGGCTCTTATTCGGAAAGTCCGGCGGGCCGAAGACAGTCAAAGCAGGAGAAGCGCTTGAAGAAGCCCTCTGTTTTGGCTGGATCGACGGACAGATGAAGAGTATTGATGATAAAACTTATAAGAAATACTTCTCTATGCGCAGGGAGAAGAGCAAGTGGTCAGAGAAGAATAAGGCATTGGTCAAGGACCTTGAAGAGAGGGGGATCATGACTGATTTCGGCAGGAAGAAGATAGAGGAAGCCAAGAAGAACGGCCAGTGGGACGCCCCACAATCCATGACGGTTACAGAGGAACACATTGCGCAGCTTTCTGCATTGCTTAAAGAGTATGAGCCTGCCTATACGAATTTTCAAGGTATGTCATTATCGGTAAAGAAAACGTATACGAGGGCATATTTTGATGCGAAGACAGATGCGGGACGTAAAAAGCGCATTGCCTGGATGGTGGACAGGCTCAATAAGAATTTAAAACCAATGTAAGTTTTCTATGTAAATTTTGGCTTCATAGAAAACTGTGTTTCTGTTATTCCCGCGGGCAACGAGCCAAGCGGGCATGCTTGCATGCACATTTGGCTACTGCCGCGAGGTCTTTGACTTGAACGCAGGGTTATGGTGATGCGTCCCTGACTCTGATTTCCAAACTTAAACTCGCGTGTGCTCTGGAAGAATGGTCCAGACTCCCGATGCGGGATAACAAGGATTAAAAGCTGAATTGTCTGTATATGAATGTCCAATAATAAACGTATCTAATGAGAATGATGGGAGGAATTGTAAGATGAATATTTTAGTAATTACTGGAAGCGCACACAAGAAAGGCACATCATCCTATCTGGCGGATGCCTTTATCAAAGGAGCAGAGGAGGCAGGGCATGCAGTCTGTCGTTTTGACGCTGCGTTTAAGAATGTGCATCCCTGTATCGGCTGTGATTCCTGTCAAAAAAATGAGTATGTCTGTGTATTTAAAGATGACATGCAGGAGTTGAATCCGGAGCTTTTAAAAGCAGAGGCAGTAGTGTTTGTTTCACCGATTTACTATTACGATATAAATGCACAGATAAAAGCAGTGATTGACCGATTTTATGCGAATAATTCAGTGTTAAAGGGGGCAGGTAAAAAAGCAGTCCTGATGCTTACATATGGCGATGAAACAGAAGAATCTGCAGAAGGAGCCATTGCATCCTATAAGGGTATGGTAAAATATCTCGAATGGAAAAATGCTGGGATCGTTTCTGCAAAATGCTGTTATGTACTCGATGATGTTATAAATTCAGAATATCCGAAGCAGGCATATGAGATAGGAAAGAGTCTATAGGCATTTGCATAGCAAATATCTTTACAAATGCTACCAAATGGAATATACTGTAGATAATTCAAAGAAAGAGGTGATATGATGGCTCAAATCAGTTTGCGTATAGAGGATGATGTAAAGAAAAAGGCAGAACAGGCTTGTGCCGATATTGGGATGTCTTTATCAACAGCTATTAATATTTATCTAAAAAAGCTTGGAAGGGAAAAGCGTATACCATTTGAAGTATCTGTGGATCCGTTTTATTCACAGGAAAATATGACCAGACTCAGAAATTCAGTGGCACAAATGGAAGCTACAGGCGGTACAGTACACGAGGTGAATTTTGATGATTAAGTCGTGGTCGGATGCGGCATGGGAAGACTTTGAATATTGGACGAAGCAAGACAAGAAGACGCTAAGACGTATTCTCCAGTTATTGAAAGATATTGACAGGAATGGCTATGATGGAATAGGAAAGCCGGAAAGGTTAAGTGGTGATCTGGCATCTTATTGGAGTCGAAGAATAGATGATGCGAATCGTATTGTTTATCGCATAGAAAATAATACGATAAAGATTG
>CANDQP010000088.1 GCA_947388185.1 uncultured Dorea sp.
CTGCGACCTCCTGGTCCCAAACCAGGCGCTCTAGCCAAGCTGAGCCACACCCCGATGCGATGTTAGATTGTCACGCCGCTTCAATCTATTCCCCCGTGACGCAATAATTATTATATACGAACACCCTCAGCTTGTCAACAACTTTTTTTATAAATATTCCAGAGAAATATCCACCTCTCCTTGCGGCGCCATATTCATAACCATATAACTGGGTCTGCGGCCCGCCTGACGCGGATATGCCACGCTGCCCGGATTCAGTGTGATCAGTCCCGGCTCCCGGGTAAGCGCCGGTTTATGCGTATGTCCGTACATCACAATATCCGCTCCCCGTTCCCTCGCCTCTTCCTTAAGCCTCTCCTCACTCATTGCCACATAATAATAATGTCCGTGCGTAATGAAGATCCGGCGTCCCTCCACTTCAAACTCCTCTTCCTGCGGAAGATCCGAGAAGAAGTCATTATTCCCCCTTATAATATGTGACGGACAGTCTGCCAGAGCCGCTATATAATCTTCCCCGCCTTCTGTGTCCCCAAGATGGATCAGCATGTCCACCGGCTTTACCATCTCCAGGACTTTCTCAAGATTCCTGTGTGACTTATGTGTATCACTTACGACCAATATTTTCATAAGAAACCTCTCTTCAATTACTTATCTGCAGCACAAACGGTCTTCCGTCTCCGGCGCTTATCTTATCGCCCTGCTTTCCAGAATGCTGCGCATCTTCCGAAGGCCTTCGCCCCTGTGGCTTAACTCGTTCTTCTTCTCAGGAGCAAGCTGTGCGCTGGTACAACCGTACTCCGGCAGGAAAAAGATCGGATCATAGCCGAAACCATTCGCCCCGATGATCTCATGGCCTATGATACCTTCCATCGTCCCCCTGACCACTTCGCTGGTCCCGTCCGGAAACGCCGCCGCTATGGCGCACACGAATCTTGCTGTCCGCTTCTCATCCTCCACGCCGCTAAGCCGGTCAAGAAGCGTCTGGTTCTTGATATCATAGGACGTATCCTCTCCCATGTACCGTGCAGAGTAGATTCCAGGCTCCTTGTTCAGATAATCAATCTCCAGTCCAGAATCATCCGCCAGGATCACGGCATTCTCACACCCCGGCATCTGCCTCGCCGCAGCTGCGATCCCTTTCGCTTTGATCAGCGCATTCTCCTCAAAGGTCGTTCCGTCCTCCACGACCTCCGCTTCGATCCCTGCTTCTCGCTGGGACAGCACTTCCATCCCGAGATCCTCAAGGATCATCCGGATCTCCACCATCTTGTGTTCATTCCCCGTCGCAAATATAATCTTATCCATCTTATCTTTCCCTTCTGCTATCCGTCCTTCTCGGCGGCTTCGGCCCCTGGAACTGATAAAAATACGTCTTCAGCATTCCGTTATAGATCTTACGGTTCTTATCCGCCTTCCTGCCGAAATACTTCTCGGCATCTTCATAGGAAGTGATCATATACGCCGACCAGGAATCCAGTCTCTTAAAACTCTCGCCAAATGCCCGGTACAGCTGCGGAAGAGCCTCCTTCTCCTCCAACCGCTCTCCGTACGGCGGATTCGTGATGACAAAACCATATTTCTTCGGATGGCTTAAGTTCCGGACATCCCTCTCCTGAAAATGTATCAGATGACCGACTCCGGCTTCATCGGCATTCCTCCTGGCGATCCTCACCACCGAACTGTCAATATCATATCCCTGTATATCCGTCTCTATGTCATCCCGGATCCTGTCGTTCGCCTCATTCACCGCATCATACCACAGTTTCCTGGGAATCAGATTCTTCCATTCTTCCGCCGTAAACGACCGGTTCATCCCCGGCGCGATATCTGCCGCCATCATCGCCGCTTCTATAAGAAATGTCCCGCTCCCGCAGAACGGATCCACAAGTATCCGGTCTCCTCTCCAGGGCGTCAGCATGATGAGCGCCGCCGCCAGCGTCTCTGTGATCGGCGCCTTCCCCGACACCTCACGGTATCCTCTCTTATGGAGAGACACCCCGGATGTATCGATACCCACGGTAACCACATCCTTCTTGAGGAACACGCGGACCGGATACGACGCGCCGTCCTCTGGGAACCATTCTACATGGTACCGTTCCCCAAGTCTCCTTACCATCGCCTTCTTCATGATCGACTGTATATCCGACGGGCTGAACAACTGGCTCTTGACGGACGCCGCCTTCGCCACCCAGAACTTCCCGTCCCTGGGGATATAATCCTCCCATGGCAGCGCCCTGGTCTTCTCGAATAATTCCTCGAAGGTTACCGCCTGGAAACTGCCGACCTTCCACAATATCCTCTCCGCTGTGCGTAAGAATACATTCGCATAGCAGACTGCGGCGGCATCCCCGTAGAACGTGACTCTGCCGTCTTCCACTTCCGAGATCTCATATCCCAAATCCAGTATCTCTCTTTTCAATACCGCTTCCAGCCCGAAATGGCAGGGCGCGATCAGCTCAATTCTCTCCATATATTCTCTCCAGAGTAAGGTATCATTTTATCTACCTCTACATCTTACTTTCTTTCCCTATGGATTGTCAACTTAATGTTTTACAAGTTCATCATTGCATATTATTATATACACCTGATGATATATTGACGATCGTCTGCCTTGCAGCTGCCGTATCGCCCACATTTCCGGACATTACGCATAATATATACGGGCAGTTATCCTTGAAAACAACCGCGGCGTCATTTTCCACATCAGCGAGTTCTCCCGTCTTATTCGCCACAACAACTCCTGACGGCACGCCTGCGGGTATCTTTCCTCTTCTCTGCTGCTGCTTCAGCAGGCTCATCATCTCTTCCCCGTGAGCCATCTCACCCTGGTAGACTCTTCTTAAGAACACCCCGCAATCCCTCACAGATGTATAGTTCTCACGATCTGTCCCTGTCTCTAGCAGCATCCTTCCCATACTGGAATCCCCGTATCCGTTCCTCGCGCAATAATCGGTCACTACAGCCCTCCCTGACGCGGCGTCCCCTTGTCCAAGCATGACTGTCAGAGAATTAGCGGCGTCATTGTCACTGACCGTGATCATCGACCGCAGAAGGCTGTCCACTCTTTCTTTCCCGTTCTGCCCGGTTATTGAATCGTACTTCTCATATACGGCGCCCATAATATAGAGCTTGATCAGACTTGCGGCAGTCATCCTTCCGCTGCCGCTCATCTCTTCCGTCTGATCCGAAAGCCTGCAGACATATGCCTGCCATTGTTCTCCTGCTGCCGTTCTTCCGGCTATATTTGCCTCAATATTCTCCCGCACCGCCGCCAAACTTGCAGGAACCGGGGTATTTTCCTCCGGAGACGGCGCCACTTCTTCCGGCTCACCCTGCGGCTCCTCGTCTGATTCCTGTTCTTCTTTGCCGCCGTCCGGCTCATTCTTCATCTCATCATTCTTCATCTCAAGGTCTTCCCGCTCATATACCGCCTGGATTCTCTTCTCTTCCAAATCCTGGATCTCCGCTTCTAACTTCTTTATCTGCTTTGACTGTTCCTTTTGATCCCGCTGCAAAAATATGAACCCTACCAGACACAGTAAGATCAAGACCAGCAAGACCAGGATTATTATCAGTGCTCTTCTTGTATTTTTCTTCATCTCATCTTCCCTGTCAATTCCCTGCCGCAAAATACTGATCGATCCCATCCGCAATTCCCTGCACCATCTTCGCCTGGAATCCGGCATTCTGCATGTTCGTATCATCGCTTTGGTTTGTCATAAATCCCATCTCCAGGATAATGACCGGCATCTGACTCCAGTTAGTTCCGGACATATCATCCGAAACCGTCACTCCTTTATTTGCAATGCCGCATGACTGGCAGTATGCGTTGATGACCGCCTCCCCAAGCGCTTTGCTTTTATCATGCAGTTGGGCGATATAAGGATTATTCTCGGACGGCACCATAGTCATTGCCCCGCTCACACTGGGATCATCACTTCCATTCGCGTGTATCCTGACATAGATATCCGCACCGAAATCTGCCGCCAGAAGCGCCCTCTCCCGGTTACTGATGGCAGTCTCATGGTCCTGCCTGGTCAGCATCACCTCGTAACCCCTTTTCTGAAGTTCCCCTTCAAGCTGCTTGGAGATATCAAAATTCAGCACATATTCCGGCACTCCGGTAAATCTGCCTTCCGTTCCCTGTGTCGCCTTGGCTTTCATTTGCTGGGAACCAGGTCCCACAGGTTCCAGATCGCTCATATCGACCTGATACCCCTGATGTCCGGGATCGATCGCTACTTTTTTCCCGTTTCTTTCCGTCGGAGGCGTATCCTGCGATGCGTCCGTCTGCTGATCCCCCTGTCCTGCGGCGTCCGGTTCAATGCCGGATTCTCCTGCCTCAAGCTTCAATTTTTCTAAAGCCTCTTTTTCACTCTTTATAGCGCTTTGCAGCTCTTTCTTCTGCTTCTTCATGGCAGTAACATCTTCCCGCATCTTTCCCGTTTCTTTTACCTCGGAAATCGCAACTCCCAGGAGCGCAATCACTGCTGCCGCCAATATCCCTATTATACATCTGTGAATGATCTTCATCCTGTTTCTTCCTTAATTAATATTACTTCCTCAGATGTTCACTGTTGACATATCCATATTTGGACAATGCAGGAACATATACATACCAATATGTCCCGGTCGAGGAATCAATAACATCAACTTCCTGCCCATTCGCGATCTTACCGATCTCATTGGACGCATCATACGCCTGGGCATTGCGGAGCGCCAGATAACCTGATGCCACACTGGCATAATACACGTTGCTCCGGGACGAAGAAGCGCTTCTGGAAACCAGATACTCACTGTTCGTATATCCATAAGCTCCAAGGCTGGGACTGTATACATACCAGTAGAGCTCATTTGTCCGGATTGCCTGTACATAATCGCCGTTATACATCTTGCCGATCTCATTGGACGCATCGAACGCCTTCGCGTTACGCAGAGCCAGGTAGCCTGTCGCGACATTGACATAATATACCCCCTCATAATTCGCAGGCGGACTTCCGGGACCGAATACATCTGCCGCAGCTTGGGATTTATCCTCCTTCTTGTCATCGGTCTCTTTCTCTTTTTCCTTCTTTGCCTCTTCTTTGACTTCTTCCTCAGACAGCTTGCTCTGCTCCACGTAGCCATAAGCGCTTTCTTCCGCCGCGTAAATATACGCGTATGTATCGTCCGGCTTCGCTAACACAGTCACCTCGTCTCCTCTCTTGACCATGCCAAGCGCCGCACCGTCCTCGTCCGGCGTGCTCAATATGGATAAGGTAGCGTCTTTCTTAATGTCGACATATCTAACAACCGGATCCATCACGGCTTCCCTGTCATCCGTCAGGTAATAATGATCAATATATCCCGTCACTTCTTCCGCTTCTATATATACTTTCCAGTAATTGCCGCCGCTCTTCTCCATCAGGGAGACTTTCTCTCCGTTTTCAAGCTTCGTTACGACCTTGCTGTCCTTATCTTCCTCCTCGCGGACTTTTATGATCTCTTTGCATCCTGTCACATAGTAATCGCCTAACGTCACCACCTCTTCGGCTCCTTTGCGTCCAAGAGTCAGGAGCACGCCTGCAACCACCGCGATAAGGACCAGTACGCCTGCTATCGCCGCTATCAGGATCTTGTTTTTGCCTGAACCGGATGCTTTGCCTGCCGCAGGTCCGCCCTGTTCAGCAGGATTCCCGTAGGTATTCATTCCAGGTCCGCCCTGCCCGGCCGGACTTCCGTAATTGTTCGTTACTGGCTCAGCCTTCTGCATCTGGCTCTCGTTTATATTCGTCTGATCTGGCCGCTGTACCGAAGCTCCGCAGTTGCTACAGAAAGCAGCTGAATCCGGCAGCTCGCGTCCGCAATTTGCACACTTCATTCTCTCAAACCCTCCCCTTCATTCATCAACACGTTATGACTGACACCTTTCCATTCGAACTAATAGCCCTGCAGCAGTCCGTGTACACTTCAATAAATTCATATCCTCCGCGCAGAGCAATACTGCGCGCTTTCTCCATTCCGTTCGGCAGGATCTGCCCTGTCTGATAATGCTCGATGATACCGCCTGTCACGTCAAGCGTATGCACCTCGTAAGGCTTACCCAGATAACAGACTGCCACATACCCCAGCAGGATCCCCGACAGCGCCGCCTCCGGCAGCTCGCTCCTGATCACATCCATGATTTCATTCACCCTCGCCTGGTTATGTACATGGCCGCCCGCGTCAAGCTGACGGACTGCATCCATATACGCCTTGGAGCGGGGCTGCCTCAGCAGCCTGTCAAGCTTCATCTTATCGATTGGCTGCTGCTTCTGCTGCTGGTCGTGGTTCACGGCGCTCAGGATATTATTCGCCTGAGTCTGACTCTGCTGCGGCGTTCTTAACATTGGTCTAGGCATTATTTTCCCTCCATATTTATACCAAAACTTTTCTCGTCTTGGGACCGCTCTTCTTCTGTGCTATCTCTTCTCCGCCGATAGGCTTTCCGGAGGCAGGAACCGCACGTTCTTTGCCCCAGTCCCTGATGGCTTCTATCTTCTCCGGGCTGGTCTGCGACAACGGGACCACGTTGTTAAATGCAGTGAGCATATTGTCCGCATTCAGCACAAAATTCTCATTGGCGATAGCCCGGTATGCAAGATCGCGGATGGTGGATTCCAGATCCGCGCCGGTGAAGCCTTCGCTGATCTCCACAATCTTATCGGCAAATTCACCGTCAAACTCAAGATTCAGATATTTACGCATGTACAGAGACAGGATATCTCTCCGCTCATCGGCCGTAGGCAGATCTATGAAGAACAGCTCGTCAAAGCGTCCGCGCCGCAATAACTCCGACGGAAGCATAGAGACATCATTTGCCGTTGCAACCACGAATACCTGTTTCTTGCATTCCTGCATCCAGAAGAGGAACTGGCCGACCATCCTTGTCGAGACACCGCCGTCTCCCAGACCTCCTGCCGCTCCGGACAGCCCCTTCTCAATCTCATCGATCCACAGAATACACGGGGATACGTTCTCGGCTGTTGTCAGCGCATCCTTGAGCTGCTGTTCAGACTGTCCCACATAGCTGCCCTGAACCGTAGCAAAATCCAGGCGGTACAGCGGAAGCTTCCAGTTCACTGATATGGACTTTGCCGATAATGATTTCCCGCATCCGGGAACTCCGACCAGCAGTATCCCTCTGGGCGGCTGCAGTCCTTTGGAACGTAATTCATCACGCTTCCTGGGCGTCAATAATTCCTTCTTCTCATCCAGCCATCTGCGCAGCCCCTCCAGCCCGCCTACGTCCCTGACGCTCTCGTCGACATCTATCTTCTCCAGACCGGAAATGTCCGAGAACAACCTGTCTTTTGCGAAACGCACTTCATCCATATCGGATTTTCTTACGCATTTGTTCGCGATAAGGGCAGCGATCACATTCTCGGCCTCGATCCTTGTAACACCCGAAAGTGTTGACGCCGCTTCCCTGATATCCGTGTCATCCCACTCGATCGGGATCTCAGTCCTGTAATCGTCAATATATTCCTTAATAATAGAGTACATCTCATCCTCATTCGGAAGATCGATCTTGATCGTCATCCCCTGGCGCTGTAATTGATTCCACACAGCGTTATTGGTGAGCACGATCACAACTCCGCCCGTCTCATTGGCAAGATTCACCAGCGCCAGAACCTGTTTGGAATCGCTGTTCTCGGTGCTCAAGTCCGGAACCTCTGTCAGGATGATCGTAAGATACTGTCTGCGCTTCATCTGCTCCGTCATAAAATCCAGCGCCCCGTAGACAGACTTATCGTCACTCAGAGCTTTATCCGTCGTAATATCATACACACCTTTGGTAAGCGTATGGGCATAGAAAGGAAGCTGCAGTTCTCCGGCAATCTCCTTGAGCGCATCCAGCGTCCTCCCCGGCTCAATGGTATTGATCGAGATGAACGGTATCCTTGCTATGGAATATCTCTTCAAAAGTTCTTTACTCTTCACTATATCACTCATATCCGCTCTCCTCTCAAAACGCATTAACCTTATGATTTCTGACAATACTTGACATCTTGCCGCTCCGGTCCTTCTTCGCCGTATCTTCGAGAGAACTCTGCATCTTATCCGCCTGGTCAATGACAAGCTGTACATACTGCTTCCGGTATTCCTCCGGCAACGCCGGGATGTCTACCGCCTTCACAAGAAAAGCCATCTCCCTGCGAAGTCCGAGCAGCGCCTGGACAATTGCCCCCTCCCCGCCGCGGGCATTATTCATGTCCCGCTGAAATTTATCGGAGGCTGCATTCATACGGGCATTAACGCTGTCGACCAGCCTCTTGGAAAAACGTTCCGCCACGCCTGACTGCCATTCCAGAGCGCCCTGCTGCATCGCCTGCAGAACGTCTTCGTCATTTTGTTTTGATTTGAAAATATCCAGCACCTTTGTCCAGTCTGAATATGTATTCGGCGCCTGAATCATCTTCTCTTCCTCCTGACCATTACCTGCGGCGGCACGATATCCCATGCGGGCAGTCCCTCTGCAAAAATACTCGCCTCCTCGGCAATCTCCTCCGGCTCGATAACCGGCGGAGCTTTCACCGGTTCCTGAACCGGAGCCGCAGGCATCACTTTTCTGCGGATCGGAAGCGGCGCAGGCGGCGTGCTCACCGGTGCCTGATCATTTCTCTCCGTATGTTCCAGCGGCGTGCCACAGGAAACGCAGAACTTTGAACCGGGGTCGTTAACCGTCCCGCATCCTTTGCAGACCACTGCCCCGGCGGCATCTGCAGCTGCCCCGGCAGCGTCAGCTGCTTTCTTCTGTTCCAGCGGCGTACCGCATGTGATACAGAACTTTGCATCCGTCTCATTCAGTGTACTGCATTTCGGGCAGGGAATCTTCTGACCGCCCGCAACAGAATTAATAAAATTAATTTTAGATCTCACGTCCATTATTCCCTCCTATAGCCTTATACGCCTGTTAGAATCTGCAAGTTTGCGAACATACTGTTCCGGTGTTATCTGTTCGAGGAAATCAATCACCAGCTGACTTTCTCCGTCCTTCTCGGCGAATTCGCTTCTGAAATCAACAACCTCCGCCAGAACGGCCCTTATGATCTCCGAGCCTTTCACTCTCTTATCTTCGAACTTCTTCTCAATCTCCTCCCTTGTTGACGCAAGGCTCTTCTTCTTTGAAAAATGGTTGATAACCATACCAATGCCTGCAATGACAGCGATCAATCCCATGAATATGCTTCCGGCGATCATCATTCCGGCGCCCAGTCCGGCGATCACAGCGCCGCCGATAAGGCAGAATTTCTCAAATCCGCTGAGAACACATTTCGACAGGGCGTCTGCTTTCTCAGCATCTACCAAAACACCAAACTTAGTGAGAAGCTCTGTCTCATTCTGTCCGTCCGTCGTCTTATCGTTAAATGTATCTACATTGATCTCTATCTCATGCGGAATCTTCATACGGTTCTGTGCTATGATATCGTTATACGCATCACTGACCCAGTCACGCGACAGAGCAATCGCAAATTTCTGTGTGGAGACGCTGGAATGAGAGCTCTCCGGTTTCATTGCGGCGTCTGTGAGCAGCTGTGTAAAATCTTTGTGTGTATCAAATGCGGTCTGTTCTATCTGCATATTCTGACGCGCGCGGTCTTCGTCTCCCCCGAAATCAACGACAAACTGCTCAAATTTCTCTTCCTTCCTGAGTGGCAGTTCTTCATCATCATAATCCGACACCAGACTGGTCAGTATCTCATCCAGCTGAACCTTGACAGTTGCCGTGGACGCTTCCTGCGCAAAAATATTGCTGAAATATTCCAGAATCTCGGCGTGAAGATTGGCGCCCTCCAGGATATCCTGAAGCGCCGGCCATGTCTGACTATATTTCTTCAAATATGTATAAGAAGACGCGTCAACCGGCTTCCGTTTCATATTGATGGCTTCGGACCACTGCTTTGTCTGCTGCTCGATAAATCCAGGCTTGTCAGACAGATTCTCCAGCCATTCGCTCATCTGGCGTGAGACGACCCCTTCCGAATCAGCGCCTAACAGGCCGCTTGCGAACGCGTCCAGGATAATGATACATTTGCGGTCAAGATTCTCCTCATCCTGATTGGCAAGATATCTCTGTGTCCATTTCAGGCATGCCTTCTTCCTGTCAGCGCGGCGGCAGATCAACGCAAAGAAAAGAGACGTCTTCTCATCATTGCGTTTGATTCCTTCCTTCAGAGCCCTTTCCGCCAGCTCCGGCCGATCATTGATCCAGGCAGCAAGCGCCACCAGACAAGGCGCAAGCCAGTAATTCGGCGTCTCGATCATCATTTCCTCCGTCGCCGTACTGATAGTCTCTTTCTTGACAATCCCGAGATCGTCAGCCTGAAGAATACCGGTAGTCGTTCTGCGGACAACGTCATAATGCCCGTACTTCTTATCCAGTTCCTGCCGAATCTTAACCAGTCTGGTCTCAGCCTGCCCCAAGCGATTCGCGCGCTGCTGGATACTTACGAAATCATGGAACTCTTTCGCGAGATTCCCGATCTCATCATACACAACTTTAACATTGTGGTTCACTTCTCCGACATTAGAATCAATTGTCTTCAGATCCCCGTGGATCGCCCCCAGATTATTCTCAATTGTTCTTAAGTCGGCCTGTTCAATTATTCTCTCAGCCATTTTTTCCCTCCTCAACTTTATATAATTGTAATAATTCCTAACTTCTGCGGGATTATGCGACTGCCGAACAGACGCCCGTCCGGCAGGATAGACTTGAATCGGTGATTCCGAATTCGATTTAGAAACAATACTGCTCTCTGAGAATCGGTATTTTTAGTGTATTCAACTATTTAATTCTACAGAATATGATATTATTTGTCAATATTTGACAGATGGTTATACTAAAAGGTTATACTAGAACAATATCACCTCAGATATACAGGTGTCTTCATATTTTACACCCGGATATACAGATTCTATGATCAGGCTTACCGTCTCCGTCTCTGTTGGTTCCGCAAAGGTCAGAACCTGTTCTTCCCGGCTCCCGTCCGCTAATTCAAAGGCTTCGCTTCTCCCGTCTGAAAACTCAATCCGTATTCTTCTGGGCCTGGAATTCTTATAGTAAATATCATCATTTTTCTGATATCCGGCCCTGATCCTTATGCCATTTACCAGATATGTATTATTGAAGCTGAACTGTATAAACTGTCCCTCGCCCTGACCTGCCGCGCCTTCTACCCATGCCGTGTTTTTATCCCCGTCCATGGTCCGGGCGGCAAAATGAATCGTATTAGCCTCAGCAAGCTCTGAGGATGCTGTAACCGCATTGATATTCTGCATCGTAATGGCCGGCGCCTGCGTCCGCACCTCCTGCACGGCTCCGCTTTCTGCCTCTTCTTTCGCTGTCTTCTCTGTCTGTTCTTCTGCTCCTTCTTCCTCTGATGCCGTTTTTTCCGCATCCTGTTCCTCTGTATCCTGCTCTTTTGATGCCTGCTTTTCTGCATCCTTCTCTTCGGATGCCTGATCTTCTTCTGCATCCTGCCCTTTCGAAGCCTGACGTTCTTCCTTTACTTCCTTCTGCTTCTGTTCCTCTTCTCTAGTAACCTGCTGGGACTGCCCCTCTTTATTGCCTAACAGAAGCATCCCGCCGCCGCCCAGAACCGCCAGTACGATCACGGCAGCTGTTATCAGTATCCTCATACTCTTGTTATTTTTATTTCCCTCTTCATTCTCCTTACTCCTGCCGCTCTCTCCATTCTTCGCGCTCTCCCTGCTTTCCCCGGTCTTCTGCACATCTGCTTCCCCAAGCGCTTCTGCTTGCAGCTTCATCCCGCATTCCTTGCAAAAAAGCGCGGCAGAATCATTCTGCTTACCGCATCGCGGACAATATGTAATTTGAATCTGTTTCTCTTCCTCCATCATTTTGCCGCATTCCTTACAAAACAACGTCCCCTCTTCATTCTCAGTACCACAAAATTGACATCTCATTTCCCACACCTCGACATTTTTTGACTTTAATATCATTTTAAGGAGAGATAAACTGTTTGTCAATGGTTACCAATTTCATTCTTTTATTTGCGGGTTCTTTGTTATATAATAACCAATAAAGAATTTAACGATATCATACAAAGGAGTCCAATTATGGAAATACATTACATCGCAGCTATTGTCAACCTGATCGCATGCATATCTTCTTTTACCGCCCAAGCAGAGAATTTTAAACTCCCGGATACACCGGTTATGACCAAGGCTGCCGTAACGCCGGATGCTTCGGATATGGTCAGGATTGTGGATTACATTCCGGATATTGAGATAGAACTGAGATATTCCACCGAAAATAATTTCACCGGAGAGAAGATCTATGATTTCACAGACGCCTGCCTGCGTTACGGGACAGTGTTAAAGCTCAAAAATGCTCAGGAACAGCTGAAAAAAGACGGAATGACCCTTCTGATCTGGGATGCATACCGCCCGGTCTCCGCACAATTTAATCTGTGGAATATATGTCCCGATCCGGTATATGTAGCTAACCCCAATACCGGATACTCTTCCCACAGCAAGGGAAATACGGTAGATGTTACCATGGTTTCATGTGCCGGGGAGGCAATCCCTATGCCGACAGATTTCGATGATTTTTCTGCCAGGGCAGACCGAGATTACACCGACTGCACACCCGAAGAAGCCGCCAATGCAGTGAAACTCGAAGAGACAATGATACAGGCCGGCTTCGAACCCTATTTCGGAGAATGGTGGCATTTCTCCGACACAGACGCCTACCCGGTTCAGGAATAATGCAAGAGCGCCGCATAAGATATCATTCTTATGCAGCGCTCTTCCTTCTCATTTAGTCTCTAGTAGTTGTCGCTGTAATCAGAGCTGTTAGAGTTTGTGCTGTTAGAATTAGAACTGTTAGAGTTCTTGTTCTTTGAAGTTGTGTTGGACGCATTCTGGTTGCTTGCGTTCTTGTTAGATGAATTCTGGTTGTTTGCATTCTGATTTGATGCATTCTTGTTAGATGAATTATAGTTCTTAGCCATGTCAATTCCTCCTAAATATTTTTGTTACATGGCTATTATGTCCGCGGAATTCATAATTTATGTATCGAAATTTAAAAAAATTCCCATGCAAAAGATCTGCATTATGCCTTCCTCTCCAGTTCTTTTACTCGTCTCAGTGCCTCTTGCAGCTCTTCTTCCTTCCTCTCCAATTCTTCCTTCTGTCTCGCGTTTTCTTCCTTCTGCCGGGCATTCTCTTCCTGCAGCTCGTCTATCATATAACGTACCGTATTACGGTCTAACTCATATAATTCTTTTGAAAACATCCCCATCACCTGCTCTATATTCTGGCAGATCTCATAGATCTGCTCATACATCTTCCGGAAATCCGGATACTTCTTTATCAGCGCTATCACATCTTCCGGCCGGTCACTGCTCAAGAAACTTAGCCAACCCTCCAGCCGGGTATTTATACTCTTATTCTGATGGGTTTTTCGGTAGATGTCAAGTGGTACAAAGACATATTCCTGCAATAGATTCAACTTCATTCCTGTATCTGACTTCTGCTCAAACTTATGGATTTATTTATTGGGAAACTTATGAAACTCTGATGTGCTCTTTTCGAATAACACGATGGTATAAACCTTAGATATCTTTCGATAAGAAAATGTCTTCTTTGTGGTCTCACTGCGCACCTGCCTATATTGTCTCAAAAGCAGATCTGCAGAATAACAGGCACTTCTCGGCCCAGGGAATGCATAGCCGATCTTCTGTATCTCTACATTCGCCACACTGTCGTCCTTCAACTGTACCAGAAAATCCATCAGTACCAACGATGTCTCATCTGCAAGGCGGGTATTGTCATTGGGGAGCACTTTCAATATCTTCACCTTCTTCCCAAGCAACAGTGAGATCAGTTCGTCCAGCCGCTCCGGATATACCTCCGGGTTCAGCAATGCCTTCGCACAGAAGTCGTACAACATCTTCACACCCCTTACGCCGGTACAGAAATCCAGGAACTCCTCCCTGTACTTCTCATCCCAACTGTAGAACATCTCTGCAAGCTCTTCTTTGCCGTTGATCTCTTCTAAAATAGCCTCCCGGCTCCGAAGCATTGGAAAATACTTCCTCAATTCATTCCTCAATCGCAATCCCTCCTTCTGATTCGATTATTGATCATTACTACATTGGATAATTGCTCCATAAACGAAGCTGGTGATACCTTCCGGCTTTTAGATATTACAGATTAGCAGACCGCTGTCTGTAAGATGGATATAGAATACCAGATTTTCACAAGATATGCAAGATTTTTCTCGAAGCAACAGGGCAGGCCGGATTCATGCCTTCCTGCCCCCTATCAAATTCAGCACAATTCCAAGCCCAACCACACACGCCGCCGCGATCTTCCCATAGAGGGAGGTCATCACCGCCAGAAGCTTCCCCATATATGGGATCGACAGCTTCACTTCGCCGATGTAATTATCATAAGGTACCGGCGTTGGAT
>CANDQP010000089.1 GCA_947388185.1 uncultured Dorea sp.
CCATGGTGGACATGTATGACAAGTACGGCTATTATAAGGACGATATCCAGTCTATTACGCTTAAGGGTATCGAAGGGCTTCAGAAGATCCAGGAGATCTTGGAGACGCTCCGGAAGAATCCGCCGGCAGAGGTTGGAGGATATCAGGTTGTGAAGGCGAGAGATTACCAGGCGGAGACGATCAAGGATATCGCGACGGGCGAAGTGACGGGGACAGGCCTTCCGAAGTCCAACGTGCTGTATTATGACCTGACCGACGACGCGTGGCTGTGTGTAAGACCTTCCGGAACGGAGCCGAAGGTCAAATTCTACTATGGGATCAAGGGAGCTTCTCTTGCGGACGCCGACGAAAAATCAGCGAAGCTGGGGAAAGAAGTTCTGGCTATGATCGATAAGATGCTCTAAGATATCGGAAAACCTTGAAAATACGGGGAAAACTAAAGAATTTGCCTTGACATTTACTTAGAAAGCGGTTATAACTTTAACTATAGGTCTTCTATGGGACAGGGATACATTGTCGGACGGCAGTATGCCCGCCAGTGGGGCATGCGTCATGGGCTGCCCGGATGGGAATAGAGGCCGTATTAAGATGATAGAATAAAATAAGGGATTCTATGAAACAAGAGGAGGAAATTATCCATGAATAAGACAGAATTAGTAGCAGCGATTGCTGACCAGGCAGAATTATCCAAGAAGGATTCTGAGAAGGCGTTGAAGGCGTTTATCGACGTTGTAACGGACGAACTGAAGAAGGAGCACAAGGTACAGTTAGTTGGTTTCGGAACCTTTGAGGTGAGCAAGAGAGCTGCAAGAGAAGGAAGGAATCCGCAGACGGGCAAGACTATGAAGATTGATGCATGCAAGGCGCCGAAGTTCAAGGCAGGCAAAGCATTGAAGGACGCTGTTAACGAGTAATCCGTTGTACAAGTCTGTGTTTTCGGGATCTGATCCGGACAGAAGGGGAGAAGAGATTCCGGGAACAGATGGATAAATAGTGGGGATCAGGGTGCCGCAGGAGTGATAACACCGGAGGCACCCTTTTTATGCGCAGGGAACGTCTTCCCTGCCTGGTTGTGAAGGAGGCAGTGATGAGATTAGACAAATTTTTAAAGGTTTCGCGGCTGATCAAGCGCAGGACAGTTGCGAACGAGGCGTGCGACGCGGGGCGTGTATCCGTGAACGGACAGGTGGCGAAGGCATCTGTGAAGGTCAAAGTAGGGGATATTATCGAGATCCAGTTTGGGACGAAGACGGTCAAGGTTGAAGTTCTGGACATCAGGGACACGACAAAGAAGGATGAAGCGGGAGACTTGTTCAAATATTTGTAATAAATGCCGCCGGCCTTTCATATGATTATTAAGAAAGGTTGTGAAGCGCATGGAAGAAAGAACCGTACAGAAAAATCATAAACTGGTGATCAATAACCGGAAGACCAGTCTGGTGACAGGGGTGGTCGATGTATTGTCGTTTGACTTGAATGAGATCCTGCTTGAAACAGAGCAGGGGATGATGATGGTCAAAGGCACGGACCTGCATGTGAACCGGCTGAGTGTGGAGAAGGGTGAGGTGGATCTGTCGGGAAATATTGACAGTGTTGCCTATTCGGATGTCCAGAGCCACGGAAAGCAGCAGGATAATCTGTTCTCCAAGCTGTTCAGGTGATACTATGCCGGGGATCCATGAAGAGATGATGGTGTTCCTTATAGCAGTCGTATCCGGGGCGATCGTGCGTCTTGTATATCAATGTATCCGTTGTTTCAGGAGGATCATAGTCCATGACCTGGCGGCGGTAAGCGTGGAGGATATGATTTTCTGGCTGGGTTCTGCCGTCTATATGTTTGTGCAGATTTACCATACAAGCGATGGTAGTATTCGATGGTACTTTATACTAGGTGTTGCGCTTGGAGTGATTTTAATGACAGCTTTTTTCGGCGCCTCTGAAAAACTGTACAAAAAAATCTACGGCCGTAAAAAGAAAGATTTATGCCAGGGGCTTGATAAAAAAGAAGAAAAAAGTTAAGATAGGAGTGAGTATAGGGTGAGTATCGGCGTGAAGCCGGAATAAGGGTGAGTAATTAATTATGGGAAGAACAGAACAGGGGCGTCCCAGGAGACGCCAGAAGAAGCGCATGCAGCGTCACAGGAGAAGCGTGCTGGCAGTCAGTGCGGTTGTCTTGCTTCTGTTTGTGGTCATATCTGCGAACAGTGTGTCCTTGAAGGCCAAGGAAGAGCATTACCGGGCGCAGGAGATGGAGCTTGAAGAACAGATTGAGGAAGAGAAGGCGCGCACGAAGGAGATAGAAGAACTCAGCGAATATGTAGGAACGGATGAATACGTAGAAGATGTGGCGAAGGAGAAATTAGGCCTGATACACGAGAACGAGACGATATTTAAGGCAGAATAACAGACAGAGGATAAGCTTTAGGAGACGGATTTCCTAAGGCTTTTTATTTTTTTTCGGAAGAAATATGTCTGAAAACCGTTGAAAGGGGAGCGCAAGGATGACGGAAATAAAGGAGAAAAAGACATTTATCAACCCATATGTCGTACAGATGGACAAGTTTGCGGATTCTTTGGTACATTTGTCAAAGACGTTTCTTACATTAGAAGACTATAAGGGGACATTTTCAAAAGAAGAGATCGAGGAGATGTTTCTGAAGGTCACGGACAAGGTTTGTGATAATTGCGAGAAGAAGGAATGGTGCCTGGGAGAGAACCGGGTACATACGTATCAGCTTCTCTATGAGATCCTGTGTACGGTGGAGGAATTCGGGGCGGAGCTGAATGTGGAGCTGAAGAGGAGCCTTCAGAAGCGGTGTATCAAGGCGCCCAGATTCCTGAGGGAGACGTTGGAGACGTTTGAAAATGCGAAGAATATCATGATGTGGAACAATAAGATCGTCCAGAACCGGGAAGGCTATGCGGAACAGCTTGACCGGTTTGCGAAGATGATCCAGCATACGACCCGGGAACTGGACGCGGGTATTTTTGAGGACGAGCATCTGGAGAAGCGTCTGAAGACGCAGCTTAAGAAGGGCGGCGCAAGGCTTTTGTCTTCGGTGTTCTACATGACGTCCCAGGGGAAGTACGAGATCCATCTCACGGTGAAGTCCATGAAGGGCCGTGTGATCGCCGTGAAGGAGCTGGCCTCTCTTGTGGGAGCGTGTACGGGGCGTACTATGACGCCGCAGATGGGCGAGCGCCCGCTTGTCGGCGAGGAATACTGCACGGTGGCGTGTGTGGAGAGCGCCAGATTCCATACTCTGCAGGGCGTGGCGAAGATCGGTAAGGGATGTGAGAAGATATCCGGCGATACATTCCTTATGACGGATCTGCCGGAGGGCAAGAAAGGGATCGCCCTGTCTGACGGTATGGGATCCGGAGAAGAGGCGTTCCGGGAGAGCAAGATGGTCGTTGAGATGTTGGAGGAGCTTCTGGAGGCGGGCTTCCCGGTTACGATGGCGGTTCAGCTGATGAATACGGCGCTGGTGATCGCAAGAGAAGAGGTGCGCTTTTCTACTATAGACGCAAGTCTCTTTGATCTGTACAGCGGAACTTGTGAATTCGTGAAGGCGGGAGCGTCCACGACATTTATCAAGAGGAAGGACAGGGTCGAGACGATCAATTCTTCAACGCTCCCGGTTGGTGTGATCCGGGAGCTGGAGCTTGAGCCGGTGGAGAGCAAGCTGGAATCCGGTGATTTTGTAATCATGGTTACGGACGGGGTTCTGGATGCGCTGCCGGTGGGGGAGCAGGAATCCCTGATGAGCACATTTATTCAGGATGCGGATATTGTGAACCCCAAAGAACTGGCGCATCATATTCTGGAGCAGGTCCTGGAATGGACGCAGGAGGTTCCGGTGGATGATATGACCGTGCTGGCGATCGGTATCTGGGAATTATAGAAGGAGGCAAGAAGAGCTTGCTTTTTCGGGCAGATTTATTATAATAGTTACCCAAAGGATGTGTGAGATGATGTATCAGCGGGTAAGAGAGTATATCCGGCGGTATCACATGCTGGATAAGGAAGACAGAGTGATTGCAGGCGTATCGGGAGGTGCAGATTCCATATGCCTTCTTTTCATGCTTATGAAGCTTAAGGAAGAGCTTGATCTGGATGTTCTGGCGGTGCATGTGCATCACGGCCTCAGGGGGGCGGATGCGGATGCGGATGCGGAGTATGTGCGGAGAATATGTGACGGGTGGGGAGTCGGGCTTCGGACTTTCCATGAGGATGTGCGTAAGCTTGCCGGGCAGAGCGGGTTGAGTCTGGAGGAAGCGGGCAGAGACATCCGCCGTGAGATATTTCTCAGGGTGCGGGATGAGCTGGGCGGCGGTAAGATCGCCCTTGCCCATCATCAGAATGATAATGCGGAGACATTGATCTGGAATCTGTGCAGGGGATGCGGGATCAGGGGGCTTGGCGGGATCGCGCCGGTGACCGGGCCGTGGATCCGGCCTCTTTTGTGTCTGAAAAGAGAAGAGATTGAATCATATCTTAAAAATCGGGGAATATCTTATTGTACGGATGAAACGAATCTGGAGGATGACTATACAAGGAACCGGATCCGAAGGCATGTGATCCCGTATCTTGAGGAACAGGTGAACAGGCAGACGGTGTCCCACATGTCGGAGACGATGGAGCAGATGCGTGTGCTTGGAGAGTATATCCGGCAGGAGACGGCAAGATACGGGGCGGGCTGGATCCGTTAGGAAGAAGGACTGGCGGTGCGTGATAAGGAGCGTTATCTGCAGACGCCGGAAGCGCTCCGCCCGTCTGTGATCCATGAGATGCTCTGTCATGCGGCGGGAAGACGCAGGGACCTGGAGACCGAACATACAAGGATGCTTATGGAGCTGCTCGACAGGCAGGTGGGAAGGCTGGTCCATCTGCCCTACGGCATGTGCGCGAGACGGTGTTATGAAGGGATCGAGCTGTCTGCGGCGGGGGAGTGTCTGCAAAGCGTTGGTTCCGATGGTGATGCTGTCTGCGGTGCAAAAGGCGGTGCAAAGGAGTGTCCGGCGGTGTGCAGAGTGTTCGTAAGAACCGGAAATCGGGTAATATTTCCAGAA
The DNA here is from genome assembly GCA_947388185.1 of uncultured Dorea sp. GTDB lineage: Bacteria > Bacillota > Clostridia > Lachnospirales > Lachnospiraceae > Sporofaciens. Next base: position 5,074 of record CANDQP010000089.1, read on the forward strand.
AACCCCTACACGAAATGGTTCGATTATGATATAATAAAAAATACTGTTAAAATAAGGCACAGAGAGCCGGGAGATTATATCACGATCACAAAAGACGGCGGGACTCAGAAGCTTAAGCAGTATTTTATTAATGAAAAGATACCTGCAGGACAGAGAGACAAGATATGGCTGGCAGCGGACGGGAAGCATATTATGTGGATCGTCGGGTATCGGCAGAATCAGAAGTATCAGATCACAGAGAAGACCAGGAGGATCCTGGAGATAGAATTTTACGGAGGACAAAGTGATGGCGGAAAGTATAAGGGTATTGATTCCGGAGAAGGATGTTGCTGCAAGAATTGAAGAGATGGGAAGACAGATCAGCGAAGATTATGAGGGTAAGCAGGTTCATCTGATCTGCGTCCTTAAGGGGGGCGTTTTCTTCATGTGTGAGCTGGCGAAGAAGATCACCGTACCGGTATCCCTGGATTTCATGAGTGTGAGCAGTTACGGGGACGGGACATCCTCTAATGGGGTAGTCAGGATCGTGAAGGATCTGGACGAATCCTTGGAAGGCAAGGATGTGCTTGTTGTAGAGGATATCATTGATTCTGGAAGGACGTTGTCATACCTGTTGGAGATCCTCGAGAAGAGGAAGCCGAAGAGCATGAGATTGTGTACGCTTCTTGACAAGCCTGACAGAAGGGTCAGGGATGTGAAGGTGGATTATGTAGGATTTGAGATTCCGGATGAGTTTGTTGTGGGATACGGTCTTGACTATGCACAGAAGTACAGGAATCTGCCGTACATTGGAATTGTAGACGGCGTAGAATAGAAAGGGGCTTTGGGACATTGAATGATAGGAAGGTAAGGGGGCTGAGCGGAGCCACAGTTCTGACGTTTGTCGTGTTCTTATTCGTTATGTTGTGGCTTACGAATCAGTTTGACCAGAAGGATGAAGAGCTGACCTGGAAGGAATTTGAAGAGCTGGTGGTGAGCAAGGATACAGAGAAGGTTGTGATCACACAGAACAAGAACGTACCGACAGGAAGGGTCGAGCTGGAGCTTAAGGGAGAAGAGGTCAGATATCTGTATGTATCGGATGTCAACGAGATCCAGGAATATCTGAAGAATAAGGATGTGGACTACGAGATGCCGGATGTCCGGGAGGACAGTTGGTTTATGACGGTGATCATGCCTGTGCTTCTGACAATTCTGGGAGTCATGCTGATATTTACAGTTATGAACCGCCAGGGAGGCGGCGCGAACGCCAAGGCTATGAATTTCGGGAAGAGCCGTGCAAGGCTCAGTACAGGCGGGGACAAGAAGATCACCTTTTCACAGGTTGCAGGCCTTAAGGAAGAGAAGGAGGAGCTAGAGGAGATCGTGGATTTCCTGAAGTCTCCGAAGAAATACATCCAGGTAGGGGCAAGAATCCCCAAGGGAGTCCTGCTGGTAGGACCTCCGGGAACGGGTAAGACGCTGCTTGCCAAGGCTGTTGCGGGTGAAGCAGGCGTGCCGTTCTTCACCATATCGGGTTCGGATTTTGTGGAGATGTTCGTCGGTGTGGGCGCGTCCCGTGTCCGGGATCTGTTTGAGGAGGCGAAGAAGAATTCACCGTGTATCATCTTTATCGACGAGATCGACGCGGTGGCGAGACGCCGCGGAACCGGTATGGGCGGCGGCCATGACGAGAGAGAGCAGACCTTGAATCAGCTTCTGGTGGAGATGGATGGTTTCGGCGTCAATGAAGGTGTGATCGTGATGGCCGCGACGAACCGTGTGGACATCCTTGACCCGGCGATCCTGCGCCCCGGCCGTTTCGACCGCCGGGTGATGGTCGGAAGGCCGGATATCCAGGGAAGAGAAGAGATCCTGAAGGTTCATGCGGACGGGAAGCCGCTCAGCGAGGAGATCGACCTTCACCAGATCGCACAGACGACGGCAGGGTTTACCGGGGCAGATCTTGAGAACCTGCTGAATGAGGCGGCGATCCTGGCTGCGAAGGAAGGACGCCTCTATCTTAAGCAGGAGGATATCAAGAAGGCGTTCGTGAAGGTAGGGATCGGCGCGGAGAAGAAGAGCCGTGTGATCTCCGACAAGGAGAAGCGGATCACGGCGTTCCATGAGGCGGGCCATGCGATCCTGTTCCATGTGCTTCCGGATGTGGGACCGGTCTACAGCGTGTCGATCATTCCGACCGGAGGAGCGGGAGGCTACACCATGCCGCTTCCGGAGAATGACGAGATGTTCAATACGAAGGGGAAGATGCTCCAGGATATTACCGTCGCCCTTGGCGGCCGCGTGGCGGAGGAAGAGGTGCTGGATGATATTACGACCGGAGCGTCCCAGGATATCAAGCAGGCGACCAGCCTGGCCAAGTCTATGGTTACCAAGTTCGGAATGTCTGAGGCGGTTGGCCTGATCAATTATGATAATGACAGTGACGAGATATTTATCGGCCGTGATCTTGCCCATGCTTCAAGAGGTTACGGAGAGACCGTCGCAACTACGATCGACCAGGAAGTGAAGAGGATCATTGACGAGTGCTACAGCAGAGCGAGGGCTGTGATCAAGAAATACGATAATGTACTTCATGCGTGTGCAGATTTATTGTTGGAGAAGGAGAAGATTTCCAGAGAAGAATTTGAAGCGTTATTTTCAGGTGAGGTATCAGAAGCATAATAGAATAAAGGGGGAGCAACAGCGTGAATGAACAGGCATTATTTTGTGATGGAACTGCTAGTTATGTTATTCCACAGGAGCCCCAGGAGCATGAGATTGTAAGGCTGCGTTTCCGGACAGCTAAGAACGATGCAAGACGGGTACGTCTGATGACAGCGGTTGGTGGGTATGACATGAGGAAAGAAGGCGGCAGAGATGACGGCAAGGATGGAGGCAGTGGCGGTGAGTTTGATTATTATACGATAAACTGGAGATTGAATGACAGGCCGTTTCGGTATTGCTTCGAGATCCAGAATGATGACGAGACTCTCTATTATGGGAGATGCGGTGCATCGAAGGAGATCGTGGAGTTCTATAACTTCATGATCGTGCCGGGATTCGCCACGCCGGACTGGGCGAAGGGAGCGGTGATGTACCAGATCTATACGGATCGGTTCTATAACGGTGATCCGTCCAATGATGTTGAGACGAATGAGTATTATTATATCGGCGGTTACAGCGAGAAGGTAACGAACTGGTATAAGTACCCGGCAACGATGGGTGTCCGCGAATTCTACGGCGGGGATCTTAAGGGTGTGATGGATAAGCTGGACTACCTTCAGGAGCTGGGGGTAGAGGTGCTGTATTTTAACCCTCTGTTCGTATCGCCGTCGAACCACAAGTATGATATTCAGGATTATGATTATATTGATCCTCACTATGGAGTGATCGTGGAGGACGGGGGAGAGACGCTGCCGGACGGCGTGACCGACAACCACCAGGCGACCAAGTACCAGAAGAGGGTAACAGATCTTAAGAACTTAGAGGCGAGCAACCGGCTGTTTATCGAGCTGGTGGAGGAGCTTCACAGGCGCGGGATGAAAATCATCCTGGACGGTGTGTTCAATCATTGCGGTTCCTTTAACAAATGGATGGACCGGGAGAGGATCTATGAGAATCAGAAGGATTACCAGCCGGGGGCATATATTTCCCCGGACAGTCCGTACAGGAGTTATTTTCATTTCCTGAAGGATGAGGAGAAGGAATGGCCCTATAATCCGAATTATGACGGATGGTGGGGACATGATACGCTGCCCAAGCTTAATTACGAGGATTCGGTCAAGCTTGAGAATTATATTCTGTATATCGGGAGAAAATGGGTCTCCCCGCCGTTCAATGCGGATGGCTGGAGACTTGACGTGGCTGCGGATCTGGGGCAGACTAACGATTATAACCACAGCTTCTGGAAGAAGTTCCGCGAGGCGGTCAAGGATGCGAACCCGAATGCACTGATACTGGCGGAGCATTACGGAGATCCGAGTGAATGGCTCCAGGGGGACGAGTGGGATACGGTGATGAACTATGATGCTTTTATGGAGCCGGTTACCTGGTTCCTGACGGGCATGGAGAAGCACAGTGACGAGCACATGGAAGACCTGAGGGGCAATACGAGTACTTTCGTAGGTTCGATCATGCACCATATGGCGAATATGCTGACGCCGTCGCTCCAGGTAGCAATGAATGAGCTGTCGAACCACGACCATTCCCGGTTCCTGACCCGGACCAATTATATGGTCGGAAGGGTGGAACATCTTGGTCCGGAGGCGGCGAACGAATATGTGAATTATGCGATCATGCGGGAAGCAGTTGTGATGCAGATGACGTGGATCGGCGCGCCGACCGTGTATTATGGCGATGAGGCGGGAGTCTGCGGCTTCACGGATCCGGACAACAGGCGTACGTATCCGTGGGGATATGAGAATAAGGAACTGGTTTCATTTCACCGGGAGATGATCCGGATACACAAGGAGCATCCGGCGCTTCGTACCGGTTCGATCAACATACTGAATGGAGAAGAACATAGTATACTGGCTTACGCAAGATTCCAGGGAGAGGACCGGATTGTGGTCATCATCAACAACCGCAGCGAGCTTGCCGAGGTCACAGTCCCGGTATGGATGGCGGAGATTCCGATGAAATGCCGGATGAAGAAGCTGATCTACTCCTACGAGGACGGCTATTCCACCGACTACGAAGAATATCTGGTCGACCGCGGAGAGGTGGTCGTCAATATGGGCGCCTACTCGGCGTTGGTGCTTGGCGGTCTGGAAGAAGATTAGGATAAAAGATAAAAATGTCATGCGCTTGAAGAATATAAACGGTCTATATCCTTCAAACGCATGACATTTTAACATTTGTCTATTTCGACAGTACTTCAACTCCGCTCTCGGTTACCAGTACCATATATTCTACCTGTGCTGACAGTCCGTCGTCAATGGTATAGACAGTCCAGTCGTCATCTTCATCGACGAAGAAATCCGGGCTGCCTTCATTCACCATCGGCTCGATGGTGAACATCATGCCGGGGACCAGAACCATCTCGCTGCCCTTAGGCGTTACGTAACTGACAAAGGGCTCCTCGTGGAATTCCAGCCCGATTCCGTGTCCGCCGATATCCTCGACGACGGAGTAACCGTGCTTCTTTGCATGGGAATTGATGGCGTGGGCGATGTCGCCCAGATGTCCCCAGGGCTTTGCCGCTTTTAACCCCAGGTCTACGCATTCCTGAGTCACACGGACAAGCCTTGCGGCTTCCGGCGAGATGTCCCCGATGGTAAACATGCGGGATGCATCGGAATAATAGCCGTCCAGGATGGTGGACACGTCTACATTCAGGATATCGCCTTCCATCAGGAATTCATGCTCGCTTGGAATGCCGTGGCAGACGACGTTGTTCAGCGAAGTGCAGACGCTCTTGGGGAATCCCTCGTAATTAAGCGGGGCGGGAATGCCGCCGTGTTCTGTCGTGAAATCATAGACCAGGCGGTCGATCTCGGCAGTGCTCATTCCTTCATGGATATGGGCGGCAACATGATCCAGCACGGCAGTATTGAGGGCGGCGCTTTTCTTGATGGCAGCGATCTGCCGGGGAGTCTTTAACAGGGAACGGGAAGGGACAATATGTCCTCTTGCGGCCAGAGTCCAGAGTTTTAAGTCTAATTTGTCCACAGTGATAACCTCTTTTCCGAGTCCCATAGGGACTGTCTATCTTATTGTATGAGAAATGTCTGAAAATGTTAATGTGCTTCTGGTTTCCATTATAACACCGTTGTCAAGAGGAAAAAAATAGGGTATACTTTTAAAGGACAAACGAAAGGGATCAGGTGAGAAAGGAGTACCATATGTTAAGAATAGGAATGCTTACAAGCGGAGGAGACTGTCAGGCATTGAATGCAGCCATGCGGGGAGTGGTAAAAGGGATCTGCTCGAAGAGAGATGATGTGGAGATCTACGGCTTCCAGGAGGGCTATAAGGGACTGATCTATTCTAATTTCAAGATGCTGACTTCCAGAGATTTCTCGGGAATTCTGACCGTAGGAGGAACGATCCTCGGAACCTCAAGACAGCCGTTCAAGCTGATGCGTGTGCCGGATGAGGACGGACTCGATAAGGTTGAGGCGATGAAACATACGTATCACAAGCTGAATCTGGACTGCCTGGTGGTTCTTGGCGGCAACGGCACACATAAGACGGCGAATATGTTAAGGGAAGAGGGGCTTCATGTTATTACGCTTCCTAAGACGATCGACAATGATCTGTGGGGAACGGATATGACCTTCGGTTTCCAGAGTGCGGTGGATATTGCGACGGACACGATCGACAAGATCCATACAACAGCAACCTCCCACAGCCGTGTATTCATCATAGAAGTAATGGGACATAAGGTCGGATGGGTGACCCTGCACGCAGGGATTGCCGGAGGCGCCGATATTATCATGCTTCCGGAGATCCCGTATGATATCGACGTGGTGGTTGACGCCATCAATAAGAGAAAGGCTGCAGGTAAGAAGTTCACCATCATTGCAGTAGCGGAAGGCGCCATCTCTAAGGCGGACGCCAAGCTCTCCAAGAAGGAGCTGAAGGAGAAGAAGGCGAAGCAGAAATACCCGTCCGTAGCATATGAAGTGGCTGAGAAGATCCAGAAGAGGACAGACCAGGAAGTGCGTATCACGGTTCCCGGGCATACGCAGAGGGGCGGATCGCCGTGTCCGTATGACAGGGTGCTTGCCACGAGACTTGGCGCGGCAGCGGCGGAAGCGATTCTTGACGGTGATTTCGGGTATATGATGGGTGTGAAGAAGAATGATATCGTGCGTGTTCCTCTGTCAGAGGTGGCGGGCAAGCTTAAGTATGTAGATCCGAAGTCCCCAATCATCAAGGAAGCAGAGATGACGGGAATCAGCTTCGGTATCAAATAGACAGGATAGACAGGGGAGTGCAGGGATGTCATATACGGCATTATACCGGAAGTTCCGTCCGGACGAATTCGAAGATGTGAAGGGACAGGACGCCATAGTAAGGACATTGAAGAATCAGATCAAGGCGGGGCGTATCGGACATGCGTACTTGTTCTGCGGGACACGCGGAACGGGGAAGACTACCGTGGCGAAGATATTTGCGAAGGCGGTAAATTGCGAGAATCCGTCGGACGGGAGCCCGTGCGGGGAATGTGCCATGTGCAGGGCGGTCGCGTCGGGGGCGTCTATGAATGTGATTGAGATCGACGCGGCGTCCAACAACGGTGTGGACAATATCCGTGAGATCCGTGAGGAAGTGGCGTACCGGCCGACAGAAGGACGGTATAAGGTCTATATCATAGATGAGGTTCATATGCTGTCGATAGGGGCGTTCAATGCGCTCCTTAAGACGCTTGAGGAGCCGCCGGAGTACGTGATATTCATCCTGGCGACGACAGAAGCTCATAAGATACCGGTTACGATCTTAAGCCGGTGCCAGCGGTATGATTTCAAACGGATCTCGATCGAGACGATCGCTGCAAGGCTTACGGAGCTGATCGAGAAGGAGCAGTGGGATGTGGAGGAGAAGGCTGTCCGGTATATCGCGAAGGCGGCGGACGGCTCCATGCGTGATTCTCTGAGTCTTCTGGATCAGTGTGCGGCATTCTATATCGGGGAGAGACTGACCTATGACCATGTGCTGGAGGTCCTGGGGGCTGTGGACACCGAGGTGTTCAGCAGGCTTCTCAGGGAACTGATCGCCATGGATGTGCACCGGGTGATCGGGACGGTGGAGGAGCTGGTGATGCAGGGCAGAGAATTGTCCCAGATGGCTTCGGATTTCACCTGGTACTTAAGGAATCTCCTTCTGGTGAAAGGATCTGGCAATATGGAGGATATACTGGACGTGTCGACGGAGAATCTTGCGCAGCTTAAGGAAGAGGCGCAGATGATCGAGAACGATACGCTGATCCGCTATATCCGGACATTCTCAGAGCTTACGAATCAGTTGAAATATGCGACGCAGAAGAGGGTCCTCCTTGAGGTGACGCTGATCAAGCTGTGCAGGCCGTCGATGGATTCCGGGAAGGACGCGCTTCTGGACCGGATCAGAGCCATCGAGAAGCAGTTAGAAGAAGGCCTGCCAAAGCGTCCGGTCCGGCACGCTGCCGATGCGGGCGAGCGGGAGAGCCGTCAGGAAGAGATCATAAGACAAAAGCTTCCCAAGGCCTTAAGCGAGGATATCAGGGAAGTGGTGAAGGACTTCCGGGCGATCGCGGGCGAGGCTTCGCCGATGCTTAAGATCTATCTCAAGAAGGCAAGGCTCAGTGCGGGCGAGGGTAATCGTCTGCTGATCGTAGTCCCGGACGAGATGAGCGCGGGAGTGGTAGGCTCCGAGGAGCATAAGAAAGAGATCGAGGAGTTGATCGAACAGAAGGTTGCGAAGAGTGTAGAGATCGAGGTCCGCCAGATGGAAGAAGGAAGGCGGTTCGAAGATCATTTTGTAGATATTGAGAATCTCATTAACATGGAGATAACTGTAGAAGATTAGGAGGATATAGAGCATGGCAAAAAGAGGCGGATTCCCCGGCGGAGGCATGCCGGGCAACATGGCGAACCTGATGAAGCAGGCGCAGAAGATGCAGAGACAGATGGAAGAGCAGGCGAAGGAGATGGAGACGAAGGAATTCACCGCGACGGCAGGCGGCGGTGCGGTGGAGGCGACGGTATCCGGTACAAGGCAGTTGCTGAAGCTGAGCCTGAATGAAGAAGTAGTGGATCCTGAGGATGTGGAGATGTTAGAGGACCTGATCGTGGCGGCAGTCAATGAAGCGCTTGGCAAGGTAGACGAGGCTTCCGCATCGGCGATGTCTAAGTTCACCGGCGGCATGGGCGGACAGATACCGGGATTATTCTGATGAGGTGCAGGGGGAATGGATTACTACAGTAACCAGATCAGCAGGTTAATTGAAGAGTTGTCATGCCTTCCGGGCATAGGTTCAAAGTCAGCGGCAAGGCTGGCTTTTCATTTGATACATATGCCGGCGGAAGATGTGGACAGGCTTGCTTCTACGATGGTGGAGGCAAGGAGGAATGTCAGGTACTGCAAGGAGTGCTGTACGCTTACAGACCAGGAATTGTGCCCGATCTGCAGTAACGGCAGACGGGACCATAAGACGATCATGGTGGTGGAGAATACAAGAGATCTGGCCGCCTATGAGAAGACGGGCAAGT
>CANDQP010000090.1 GCA_947388185.1 uncultured Dorea sp.
ATGTACTGGAGAATGCGGAGGATTTCGACAAAGCGCTGCATGATCTGATCAAGAGATATGCGACCGAGCATTACAGGATCGTATTCAATGGAAATGGATATGCCGACGAGTGGGTGGAGGAGGCTGTGCGGCGCGGTCTGCCGAATATCCGCTCTATGGTTGAGGCGATCCCTGCCCTTACAACGGACAAAGCGGTTGCGATGTTCGAGAAGTTCAAAGTATTTACGAAGGCGGAACTTCAGTCCCGTGCAGAGATCAAGTATGAGAATTACGCGAAGGCGATCAATATCGAGGCGCGGACTATGATTGATATGGCAAGCAAGCAGTTCATTCCGGCGGTGATCAAGTATACGAAGGAGCTTGCCGATACGGTTCTCGCGGTAAAGGCTGCAGGTGCGGATGCGGCGGTGCAGGCTGAGCTTCTTGCGGAGATATCCGGTCTGCTTGCTGATACGAAGCAGGCATTAACGCAGCTTATGAAGCTTACAGATGAGGCTGCGGCGATGAATGAGGGAGAAGATCAGGCAAGATTCTATCATTCTTGTGTGGTTCCTGCTATGGAAGCGCTCCGCGCGCCGGTGGATAAGCTGGAGATGATCGTTGATAAGGAAGCATGGCCGATGCCGTCTTACGGGGATCTGATCTTTGAAGTATAAGATTAGGAAAATTTAAGAACCTTGGACTTGGAATACACACAAGTATGTGATATCCTAAGTTCAAGGATTTTTTGTTTCTTAAAATGATGTGGAGGACACCTATGACAAAATATGAGTTTTTGGAGAAGATGAGACATGCTCTGGCGAATGATCTGAGCGGTCCGATCATACAGGAGAATGTTAATTATTATGATAGTTATATCAATGATGAGGTTCGGCAGGGAAGATCGGAGGAAGCCGTGATCGACGAGCTGGGAGATCCGTGGGCGATTGCCAGGACGATCATCGAGTCGGCAGGCGGCGGGAGCGCTCAGGAAGAATATACTTACGAGCCCAGACGCCAGACTTACGGGCAGGAGCAGCAGGAGAGAGGCCGCGTCAGGGTGTACGGCTGGCATTCCTGGTGTAAGAGGCTGATCCTTGCACTGGGAATTCTTGGAGTGCTTATGCTGGTAGTTGCGGTGATCGGAGGTATCTTCTCGCTTCTTGCTCCGATCATAGTTCCGTTCCTGATCGTACTGTTTGTGCTGCGTCTGCTTGGCGGAAGACGGCGATGAAATCGATGAAATGGAAGTGTGTGCTCCCGGACTGATACTGGAAAGTGATGGTAAAAAGTAAAAGACCGATGGGGGAGCCATCGGTCTTTTGAGGGGAGTATAAATAATTAATAAGGGGTTGTAGAAAGTGTTCTTTCTACATCACTTAGTATAATATAGTATGGAACAAAAAGCAAGATATATTTAAAAAAAACTTAAGTTTTTTCATAGATATTGGGGATGGGAAGGAAAATGAAGAGATATATAGATATTTTCATGATTTTTGGGGTGATTTTGGGCTGTATTTTTCTGACAGGATGCGGCAGAATGCGACAGGAAGAGACAGGGGCAGGAGAGGAGAGGACAGACGCGGAAGAATTGGTACTCCCGGGACATCAGGCAGAAGACCAGGCCGGGGAAGAAGCCCCACAGGGGAATGCCCAGGTGTTAGAGGGGGAGGTACTTAAGTTTGTCGATGCGTGGGGAGAATGGCATGAGGCAGAGATCAATCCTGCCGTCAGGAAGCATGATTACAACTGGTCCTGCCTTACGAATACGGAAGCGGGAATTCAGTATACGGGAGACGAGCGATATTCTATCCGCAAGGGGATAGACGTTTCGGAGCATCAGGGTGATATTGACTGGGGCCGGGTGAAGGCGGCAGGGTATGATTTTGCATTTCTGCGTATCGGGTACAGAGGATATGGAGAGCAGGGTACGCTGTGTGCGGACGCCAAATTCCAGCAGAATATCGTGAATGCACATAATGCCGGAATTGAGGTGGGTATCTATATATTCTCCCAGGCTGTCAATGAAGAGGAGACGCTTCAGGAGGTTGAACTGGTGTTGGGACAGCTGCAGGGACATAATCTGGAGCTTCCGGTCGTATTTGACCCGGAGCGGATCCGGGATGATACAGCCCGCACAGACAATGTGACAGGGGAGCAGTTTACGAAGAATACGGTTCTGTTCTGCGAGAAGATGAAAGAAGCGGGTTATCAGCCCATGGCCTACAGTAATATGGTCTGGGAGGCATTCGAATATGATATGGAGGCATTGGCGGATTATCCGATCTGGTATGCGGATTATGAGCCGGCGCCGCAGACACCGTATTACTTCTCCTTCTGGCAGTATTCGGAGAAGGGAAGCGTCGACGGGATTGAAGGAAATGTAGATCTGAACGTACAGTTCTTGCCGCAGGAGTCTGCGGATGTGAATTAATGCGGGATGGAAGAAGCGTATCAGCCGGATAATATTGAAAGGAAAGGAATTGGAATTATGAAGTTTGGAATTTTAGCGCCGGGCAATATAGCCCGTAAGTTAGCGGAGGCAGCATCAGGAATCGATCAGATCGAGAAGTACGCGGCGGCGTCCAGAGATCTTGGACGTGCGGAGGCATTTGCAGAGAAATGGGGATTCTCGCGGGCATACGGTTCTTATCAGGAACTTGCAGAAGACCCGGAGGTGGATCTGATCTATGTGGCGTCGCCTCATTCCCACCACTATGAACAAGCCAGATTATGTCTGGAGCACGGCAAGCATGTTCTGGTGGAGAAAGCATTTACCGTCAATGCAGCGCAGGCGCAGGAGTTGATCAATCTGTCGGAGGAGAAGGGGCTTCTTCTTGCGGAGGCGATCTGGCCGAGATATATGCCGGCGCGTAAGATGATCAATGACCTGATAGAGGATGGCGTGATCGGGAAGGTGACTTCTATGACGGCGAATCTGGGCGACGCGCTGACGCACGTAGAGCGTATGGTGCGCCCGGAGCTTGCAGGCGGCGCGCTTCTGGATCTGGGCGTCTATCCGATCACTTCAGCGCTGATGCTGTTTCATGAGGAGATTGCGGATGTCACATCGACTGCGGTTATGTCGCCGGAAGGTGTAGACTGGGTCAACAGCATTACTCTTACATTCGCTGATGGGAAGATAGCCGTCCTCAACAGCAATATGACCGCCTGTACGGATGCCAGGGCGATCATAAGCGGAGACAGCGGATACATGGAGATACGGAATATTCTTAACCCGGAAGAGATCATGATCTTCGGAAGGGACAAGAAGATGAAGGCAAGCTATCTGCCGCCGGAGCAGATCAATGGGTATGAGTACGAGGTGCTCGCGTGTATGAAAGCGATAGAAGAAGGGAAGACTGAGTGCCCGGAGATGCCCCATGCCGAGACGCTGCGGGTGATGCGGCTGCTGGATGAGATCCGCGGGCAGTGGGGGATGGTGTATCCGTGTGAAGAGAAGAAAGATAAATAAGGCGGTAGAAAGTGATTCAAAGAACAATAGAGAATTTCGACATAAGGCAGATCTGTGACTCCGGACAGTGTTTTCGGATGGCACAAGTAAAAGAGAATACCTACAGCGTGATTGCCGCGGACAGATATCTGGAAATAGAACAGAATGGAAAAGAATGCACCTTTTCCTGCGGGGAAGAGGAATTCGAAGAATTCTGGAGAAGCTATTTTGATCTGGATTGTGATTACAGCGGATACATAGAATCGGTTAATCCTAACGATAAATATCTGATGAATGCGGTGCAGTTTGGTATGGGAATCCGCATTTTGCATCAGGAGTTGTGGGAGATGACGGTCTCATTTCTCATCTCACAGCAGAATAATATTGTGAGGATCCGCAGGTGTATTCAGAATCTCTGTGAGCGGTACGGCGAAGAGAAGAGGAATTTCCGGGGAGAGTGTTACTATACGTTCCCTGTACCGGAGGCGCTGGCGTTCCTGCCAGAGGATGAGCTTAAGGAATGTAATCTGGGTTATCGGAGTAAGTATGTGGTACGGACTGCCAGGAGTATCGTGCAAGAGGAGATCAGCTTTAGGAGGATACAGGAGATGAAGTATCGGGATGCGAAGGCGGAATTGCTGAAATTGTATGGTGTGGGAGAGAAAGTGGCAGATTGCATCTGCCTGTTTGGGCTGCATCATCTGGAGGCATTTCCGAAGGATACACATATCCTGCAGGCATTAAGCGAGCATTATAAGCGGGGATTTCCGCGTAGGAGGTATAAGGGGTATGAAGGAGTTATGCAGCAGTATGTGTTCTATTGGGAACTGAAAGGAGTAAGCCATGTTCCGATTATTTAAGAAATCAACCCGTAACACCCCGGCAGTGCCCTACGATCCGACCACCCAAAAACCTATCTTACGCTGCAGCATATGCACCGGAGAGCAGGTGGCTGGTTTCCGCGATCTGCAGACGGGTAAATTCACGGATATCATGCTGATCCGCAATGAGAAGGATCTGCAGACATTCAAGGAGCAGTATGGCGTGACCGATATTACGAAGGAATTTTGAAGACAAAAATTAATTATAGAAAGGGAAATACATATATGAAGACAACGTCTATGACATATCCCGCAGAAAAGACAGCGCTCTATCGTCTCCTTAGAACACAGCTTCAAGGGCTGACAGACGGAGTTCCGTATCTGCTTGCCAATCTTGCGAATGCTTCTGCTCTGTTATATCAGGCATTGACTGATATCAACTGGGCCGGATTCTATCTCATGCAGGATGGTAAACTGGTGCTGGGGCCGTTCCAGGGGAAGCCGGCCTGCGTAGAGATCCAGGTGGGTTTTGGGGTCTGCGGCACAGCGGTACAGCAAGATGAGATCATGCTGGTGGAGAATGTGCATGAGTTCCCGGGGCATATTGCCTGTGACAGTGCATCGAATTCAGAGATCGTTATACCGATGCATAAGGGGGGAGAGATCGTGGGAGTGTTGGATATTGACAGCCCGGTTCTTGCGAGATTCGATAAAGAAGATGAGCAGGGCTTAGCAGAGCTTGTGAGGATATTGATGCAATAAATTTGCAACGGTTCAGACGAGCAGCTCTGTTACATAAATTTACATTAAGGATGAAAATAATATGACAAATAGTATGGCAAATAAAGATACATTTTACAGACAGATATTCAAGCTGGTACTGCCGATCGTGATACAGAATTTGTTAAGCGCGGCAGTCAGTTCCGCCGATGTAATTATGCTGAATTACGTTGGTCAGTCCTCCATATCGGCAGTATCTCTTGCATCCCAATATGCAAATGTACTGTTCATGGTATTCTATGGACTTGGGACAGGCGCAACGATGCTGAGTGCGCAGTATTACGGTAAAGGCGATATGAAAGCGATCCAACTGATCGAGGGAATCGCGATGCGATTCTCTCTGTTGATCGCGCTTCTTTTTGCTTGTGCGGCGTTATTTGTCCCGGAGACAATGATGCATATATTCACGAACGACAAGGAATTGATCACGATAGGGGCGTCCTACTTAAGGTTCATGAGTATCAGTTACTTGTGTTGGGGAATCACAGAGGTTTATCTTGCGGTTCTGCGCAGTATCGGCAGAGTAATGATCAGCACGGCGATGAATGTGCTGGCATTTTCCCTGAACATTCTTCTGAATGCAGTGTTTATCTTCGGATTGTTCGGAGCCCCGAAGCTTGGAGCGATGGGCGTGGCGCTTGCGACTTCCATATCCAGACTTGTCGAGCTTCTGGCATGTTTTATCGTTTCGTTTATGAGTAAGGATATCAAGCTGGATTTCCGGTATCTGTTCATGAGGAACAAGCAGTTGTTCTCGGATTTTGTCCGGCTGTCCCTGCCGGCGCTTGGCAATGATATCGCATGGAGCGTTGCATTTTCCATGTATTCGGTAATCATCGGACACCTGGGAACCGATGCGGTAGCGGCCAATTCCTTCGTTATTGTGGTGCGGAACTTTGGGACGATCCTGTGTTTCGGGACAGCGAGTGCAGGCGGTATCCTGTTGGGCAATATTATCGGTATGAATAAGCTTGAAGAGGCAAAAGAGGGCGCGAAAAAGGTGATGAAGATGACGGTGATCACCGGTGCGATCGGAGGACTTATCGTCCTTGCAGCGATGCCGATTGTAATGAGGTATGCGTCTTTGACCGATCAGGCAATGCATTATCTGAAATATATGATGCTGATCAACACTTATTATGTTATGGGTGCGGCTGTGAATACGACGCTGATTGCGGGTGTCTTCCGCGCGGGAGGCGACAGCAGATTCGGATTCATCTGTGACGTTATCGACATGTGGTGTTATGCAGTGCCGTTGGGATTTTTCGCGGCATTTGTGCTGAGGCTGCCGGTGCTGTGGGTGTATTTCCTGCTGTGCACGGATGAATTCGCCAAATGGCCCTGGGTGCTTAAGCATTACCGGAGTATGAAGTGGCTCAATAATATTACCAGAGATAATCTGTTTGAGGAAGGATAAATCAGGATATTGTGTAAAGGAATGCTGGAAAGCTAAAAAGAGCAGAGATTCGGCAGCATGTGGCTGGTATAAGCCGTATGCTGCAGAGCCGCTGCTCTTTTGTAATTTCTTGTGCGTTTTAGATCTTAGCGGTATCCGTTCGGGTTCTGGGACTGCCATCTCCAGGTATCAGCACACATCTCGTCCAGTCCGCGCTCAGCCTTCCATCCGAGAACCTTAGCGGCCTTGGCCGGGTCTGCGTAGCACATTGCGATATCGCCGGCTCTTCTTGGCTTGATCTCGTAAGGGATCTCTTTGCCGCATGCTTTGCCGAATGCCTTTGCCATATCGAGAACAGAATAGCCAACGCCTGTCCCAAGGTTGATCACGTCAAGGCCTGGGTTGGTCATGATGTAATCGATGGCTTTCACATGGCCGACAGCAAGGTCAACTACGTGGATATAATCGCGGACGCCTGTTCCGTCAGGCGTATCGTAATCGTCGCCGAATACGCCTAATTTGTCCAGTTTGCCGACAGCAACCTGAGAAATATACGGCATCAGGTTATTCGGGATGCCCTTAGGGTCTTCTCCGATGCGTCCGCTCTCATGAGCGCCTACCGGGTTGAAGTAGCGGAGCAGGATAACATCCCATTCGGGGTCGGACTTCTGTAAGTCGGTCATGATCTGTTCCATCATGGATTTGGTCCAGCCGTATGGGTTGGTGCACTGTCCCTTCGGGCAGTCTTCGGTGATCGGCATCACCTCAGGGCTTCCGTATACGGTGGCAGAAGAACTGAATACGATCTTTTTCACATTGGCATTACGCATAGCGTCCATCAGCGTAAGCGTTCCTGTAATATTATTCTGGTAGTATTCCAATGGCTTCTGTACAGACTCCCCAACAGCCTTCAGTGCAGCACAATGGATGACAGCGTCGATGGATTCTTTCTGAAACAGCTCCTTAAGAGCAGCGCCGTCACATACATCACCCTCATAGAATGCAATCTTCTTCCCGGTGAGTTCCTCTACTCTCTTCAAAGATTCCTCGGAAGAATTGGAAAGATTGTCATATACGGTCACCTGATATCCCTGGTTCAGAAGCTCCAAAGCTGTGTGGCTGCCGATATAACCGGCTCCTCCGGTGATTAAGATATTTGCCATAATTAGTTCCTCCTTTTATTTGGTTTCCTTCTAATTATTATCATATTGCATAAAAGGATGAAAAGCAATAAGCATATTGGATAAAAATATAAGGATATTGCGCTTTGATGCATGTGTATATGGTTGTTATCTTCGGCAGAATATTTTATAATGCATGTAGCTATCAGCAAGGATCAAAGGAGTTACGGAGATATGTTATTAAGTATAGTTATCAGTAATATATGCGACTGCGGTATATTCTATCTGTTTAACAGACGATATGAGCGCAAGAACCGGCAAGTTCTGAGGGGAATCGTATTCTTATTTGCTTCGGTTTTATTTGTGAATACAATGAATTGGTTTGGAATGGAGATTGCTTACAGAGGCTTTGCAGGTACAGCGTTTTATGCAATTGTGTTTTACTTTGTTTTTGAAAATGTTACATTGAAAACAGCGGCAATAAGGGCAATAGAACTGATGGGACGTACGGTAGTTGCAGAGTTATCGGTGAACATTATACTAATGCTTCAAGTGCAGAGGTCTGACTTAGAAGGAATACTCGAAGAAACGTTATTTTGGGCTATTGCGCTTGTCATAGCTAGAAGCTGCGAATTAATATTTCTTGAATTGGTGAACAGCTTGTCTAATAATAAGATAGATAAGAAATGGATAGCTGGATATATTGTTGGGGCAGGATTTATATTGGGATATTTGTACTTTATGATCAATTGTCTCATGGAAGAAAAAATTAGTCATACTACACTGGAAATCATATTTATAATTAATATTTTATTAAGCGTTACTTTTTTATTGGGATATATATTCTTTCTGCGGGTAGTAAATAAATCAATAATTCAAGAAAATGAGATTAAACTATTGTCTGAAAAAGCAAGGGTACAAATGGATTGTTATGAAGAAATCAATAATTACAAGAATCAGGTGCAGAGAATATTCCATGATTTAAAAAATCAGATGTTGATATCCAGAGAAATAGAAACTGAGGAGAGCAAGAGTAAATATCTGGATGCTTTTGAACAGAATTTCCACAGTATTTTAAGTAAAGTGAATTCGGGTAACGAAATCTTGGATTTATTAATACAAAAGAAAGCAGAAGAATGTAAAAGAAGCAATATTGATTTCCAATATGATGTTGAGTTTACATGCGGCGATTTTATCAATTTAGTGGATGTTGGGGTGATCTTTGGAAATATCATTGACAATGCAATTGAGTCCTGTGAAAGATTGGATATTCCTTATAAAAAAATCATTTTATGCGTAGTTCAATTAGAGGAATTTATTGTGATAAAAATTCAAAATCCGGTACAAGCTGTCATACAAGAGAAAAATAGGTTGATAACACTTAAGAAGGATAAGGACAAGCATGGTTGGGGGATGCTGTGTCTAGAAGAAGCGTTGAAGAAATATGATGGGAATTATAGATATAAAGCAGAGGATAAAGTGTTTGCATTGACGATATTCATCCCAATTAAGCAATAAATGAGACAAGTTATTCTAAAATGTGGAAAATAATTTGATTATTTGATATTTTATTATGGAGGAACCTTTGGTTTAGGACGGGATAGAAGAGGAATTTCAAGTGAAGAGAATCAGATTATATTTTACTATTTTTATGACATTATGTCTGTGCAGCGCTTGCGGAAAGCCGCAGGAAACAACAGCAGATCCCTCCCATAAGATGATCGGATCGGATAATGAAAAGCAAGAAAAAGATACTTCGGAACCTGCAGAGACTACATCTGTTCAGATACCGGAAACCTATGAAAGAACCGAAGAGAATGTGTATTTCAAAGCGGATATCATATGTCCGGATGAGGTTCGGAAAGGTTCTGTCAAGATACCGCAGGTTCGTTTGCAGCAGATAGATGAAGACAAGGTTATAGATGAGACTTTCGGAAATGCTGTGA
Organism: uncultured Dorea sp.; assembly: GCA_947388185.1. Taxonomy (GTDB): domain Bacteria; phylum Bacillota; class Clostridia; order Lachnospirales; family Lachnospiraceae; genus Sporofaciens. The sequence goes on from CANDQP010000090.1 coordinate 9,498, forward strand.
TTACTAAAGATGAAATATTGGAAAATCCCGGAGATGATGGCAAAGTGCATAGAGTGCGGTATTTGTGGGGAACAGAGGAACAGCATGTAAGTCTATATGACTATGGAGCGAGTTATATCTCGATACTTTATCCTTATATTGCACATTCCTTTGATCTGGAGGGGAAAGAGGGGAACTATTCTACGGAAGCTCAATTGTCCTTTATGAGCACTGACTCAGCATGGAGTGAGCTTAATGAAATATTTGACCGTATGCAGGTTTCTTTGGGAGAGAATCCGTCTTTTAAACACTATGCCTTAGACTATCAGACAATGGCATCGCAGGAATATGTGATGGATATGGACGGGAATATCGACCGTTCCCAGTATAAGCCGGAATGGACGGTAGAAGATGAAGGGTATTATTTCTGTATCTGGCAGACTTATAACGGGATAATGATCCACACCCCTTATTCGGATATGATTAAGAAATATGCGGATTTTAATGCTCCTGTACAGGTGATGCTCTCTGCAAATGGACTTGAGTATCTGTCTCTTGGCAGAACATTTCTGATCGATCCTAAGGAGAGTATCGAGGAGCTCGTCAGTCTGGATACCGTAGCAGATGTGGTGATCAAGAAATACTCCATGATTCTGACAGATGCGACCTATACGATCGACCGGATGGAACTATGCTACTATCCGGTGCAGGACAGAGAAGGGAATTATGAATTAAAATGTGTCTGGATCATAAGTTTTACAGAGGAACCTACGCTGACAGCGACGGGCAGATTCCAGATGATGGTGGATGCGGTCAGCGGTGAGGAGTTGTTATGATGAAGGGCGGATTGCTTAGGCGGTACATCGCTGTAGATATGAAGCGTGCATTTTGCTCATGGAAGATCATTGTATCGATTCTGGGCATATGCCTGGTCATGGGGATCGCGTCTTTGGAGACCAGGATATGGCAGCTCTCGGTTTTGAATTCCTACTACTACGTGATATATAGTATGCCGTTCTTGCTGACTTTGATCTTTACTACATTTGCGTTCGGTCACTGCTTCTGCGAGGATATCGAGCATTCTTATATCCAGTTCCAGGTGATACGAGGGAGCCTTCGGCTCTATGTGATCTCCAAGGTGATCGTGATCTCCCTTTCGGCTGTATTTACAATGATGATGGGGATGCTCCTGTTCGTACTTGTGCTGCGCATGAATTTCCCGTGGATCGACCTGGCAGAGGGAACCTTTGAGACATTGGCGGAGTATGGTTCATTCCGTCTGTTTCTGGAAAATGGAAATTATATCGTGTATTTTATATTCTGCGGGATCCAGTACGGATTACTGGCGGCAGTGCTGGCCGTAGCGGCGGCGTTGTTTTCATTGTTGTATCATGATGCGTTATTCGTGTTGTCTGTGCCGTTGATCGTGAGGTATCTTATCCAGTATTACAGTGATTTACTGCCGGGGTATGACCAGTTGAATCCGAACGCGATATACGACATCAGCTACAATGTCTGGGATCACGACTGGCTGTCCTTCGCGTATGCGGGGGGCGTGTCGGTTCTGGTAATCGTGCTGTTGGGGATGGTGATCTATCAGATGATAAAGAGACAGGTGATATAATGATGAAGAGAATCGGAAATGAATTGTCAGTTATCTTTGTGGATTTCAGGAACAGTTTTCTAACGAAGCGGGTTCTGGTGTTATTCGTACTGCATTTTTTTGTTACTCATATATTTCTTGCGTCGGTCAGGCGATTTGCAGTAAATGTGCATCATCCGGTCTCGGCATATGGATTCTTGTTCCTTTTTTATGATATGTATTATCTGCTGCTCTTTATGTTTGTGTGTATCTATTACTTCTCCAACACGCCGTTTCTGAATTATCATCAGATCTACAGGATCATACGGACGGGCAAGCTAAGATGGGGGATCCATCAGATTGTGAATATAATCATCAGTTCGGTGGTGTTGATGGGAGCTGTGTTCGTGAGTGCGTGTATCGTATTGTTCCCGCAGCTTACCTGGGAGAACGACTGGGGGAAGGTCCTCTACACGCTCAGCCTTACGAATATGGCGGAGGAATATAACATCATGGTAGATTTTACTTATGAGATGATCAGCAGGTATACGCCGCTGCAGTTGCTTGGCTTAACCTTGGGAATCGGAATCCTCTTGATCTCTTTTCTGGGAAATATGATGTTCACGGTCAGTCTCTTCTTCTCGCGGACGGCGGCTCTTAGTATCGCGTCGCTGGAGGCGGCGTTTATCATCGTGGAGGCGAATATGCTCATGTTCTCTAAGCTGATCTATTTCGCACCGTTTACCTGGATGAGGCTTAGCCGGATCTGGGATCTGGTTGGGCAGAGTAAGCCGACGCCTTCGATCGGGGATGCCGCCCTGTATCTGACTGTGGGGAATCTGGTCTGTATCGTGCTGATCCTATGGAAGGTGAAGGATATCAATTATTCGAAACATATCAAGAAGGAATAGAGCAGAGGTTAATGGAGGTATAGTCTGCCGCGGAGGTAAAAGATAACAGGATCATATAGGAGAGAAGCATGGAAGAATATATTAAGGTAGAACATTTGAAGAAGAGTTTCAAGGATAACGAGGTGCTGGCAGACGTCTCGATCTCATGCAGGAGAGGGGCGATCTATGGCGTCACGGGATACAACGGGTGCGGGAAGTCGGTGTTCTTCAAGTGTCTCTGCGGCCTTGAAAAAGAAGACGGCGGTAAGATCGTGATCGACGGGAAGGAGAAGAAGCCCGGCGAATTGCTCTCGTCGGTGGGAATCATTATCGAAGAGCCGGCGTTCCTGGGGAATGCGAGCGGGCTTAAGAATCTGGCGTATCTGTATCAGATACGGAACAGGAAGGATAACCAGTACCTTAGCCGGATTATGGAGAAGGTGGGGCTGGTTCCCGGCTCGAAGAAGCCTGTGAAGAAGTATTCCCTTGGGATGAGGCAGCGCCTTGCGATCGCGCAGGCGATCATGGAAGAGCCAGATATATTGATATTGGACGAGCCGATGAACGGACTGGATAAGGACGGTGTGCGGGAGATGCGGGAGTTGTTCCTTAAGATCAAGGAGAGCGGGAAGACGCTCCTGATGGCGAGCCATAACAGGGAGGATATTGAAGCGCTGTGTGATGAGGTGTATGAGATGGAGAAGGGGAGGCTTTGTCGGGTATGTGTAGATTCGGTTATTAAATTTAGGATTTTTAAGAGAGGAAATCATGTTATTACTGTTACATTAAGGTAAACTATGGAAGCAGGAGCTTACAACGAAAATATCTAACTTATTTCTATATTTCAAAGGAAAATGAGACTGGAGAAAGAGAGGGGAGTAGAAAAGAATAAAGAACATAAATCGCTGTACTCGCTATATTGGTAGGGGTATGGCGATTTTGCTTTCATGAGTCAAAGAGTAGAGTAAAGATTATGCCATTATAACGTTCGTGTTCAAAAAATTGACGTTCAGGGAATGAGGATTGATTTTGAAAAACGGATTGGGTAGAATTTAATCATTCTGATATGAAAGAGTAATTCTGTTACTGGCTATGGTTCTGTAAAAATTGAGAAGGAATGAAAAAGCATGAAAGAGAAAGTTGCTTTAATTTGTAAAAATGGTAATGGTTTTGTAGAAGCATTATTAGATATTTGGGAAGCAGAAAATATTGCAGTGCTTATAGATATATTATCTTCAGTAAAAAGTATAGAAAAGATTATATTGGAAGAGAAGATTACCGAAGCATATGTGGATTCCCAAAATGAAGTAATTATACTGGCCTTAAAAAACTTGAATATAAAAATTATAAAAATTAATGTAGAAGATATAATGTATGAAGAATTGCAGGAATCAAGTTATTTGAAATTTCATAGTCGATATGCAGATGATGCAGCTATTGTTTTTTTTAGTTCAGGTACAACTGATAATGCTAAAGGAATTGTTTTGTCGCATAATGCAATTAATACAAACGCTGATAAAATACAGAATTATATACAGGGAGATAGTGATAAGATAATAGGAGTTGTTAAATCTCTCGTTCATTCATCAACTTTAGTTGGAGAATTGTTAGTTGCACTGAAATCAAAAATGAAGTTATTTTTTATAAAGTCAATGAGTCCTGCTCTTGTACTGAAGAGTATTCAAAAGTTAAACATTAATATAATATGTCTAAACCCAACACTTCTTCAAATTTTATCTAAATTACAAAAAAAGAAAAAATATATCTTTCCTTTGTTGCAAGAGATATATGTAAGTGGAGATATTATTTCAGATTTTCTGATATTTAATGCTGAGAGTATATTTGGTACAAAAGTATATAATGTTTATGGTGTGACTGAATGTGGACCTAGAATTGCGGCTCAACAGAAAGGAATGAGGAATTTAATAGGATCTGTGGGATATCCTTTAAAGGGTGTAGAGATTTATATATCAAAGTATAATAAAAAAGAATATGGAGATATTTGGGTTAAGACAGAATGCTTTATGAATGGATATCTTGATAAAAACATTATAATTTCAAAGTCGAATGGCTTTTGGAATACGGGAGATTATGGATATATAGAAAGTGGACAACTGTTTGTGTTAGGGAGAAGTAAGAATATTATTGTTAGTGCAGGGCGTAATGTCAATCCAGAAATAATAGAGAACATGATTTGTCAGACGAATCT
>CANDQP010000091.1 GCA_947388185.1 uncultured Dorea sp.
GAAATTTGTTAGCACTCACTAAAAAAGAGTGCTAATTTTCTATTGACTTTTAAAACCTGCCGTATTATCATATCTGTTAGGTTATTGAAGAATATTTATAAAATGAGGTAGGAGTGATAAAGATGGCAGCAAAAAAAGGTAATTTATCAATCAGCAGTGAGAATATATTCCCGATCATCAAGAAGTGGGTATATTCCGACCATGATATTTTCGCACGTGAAATGGTATCTAACGGATGCGATGCGATCACGAAGTTAAAGAAACTGGATATGATGGGAGAATATCAGTTGCCGGATGATTACAAACCGTCTATTCAGATAGAAGTGAATCCGGAAGAGAAGACGTTGAAGTTCACCGACAACGGGCTTGGTATGACGGCCGAAGAGGTGGAAGAGTATATCACGCAGATCGCATTCTCCGGTGCGACAGAGTTCCTTGAGAAATACAAAGACAAGACGACGGAAGACGACATGATCGGTCATTTCGGACTTGGTTTCTATTCCGCGTTCATGGTGGCAGATGAGGTCCATATCGATACGCTTTCTTATAGAGAAGGAGCGAAGCCGGTACACTGGGTAAGCGACGGCGGCACCGAGTATGAGATGGATGAAGGCAATAAGGAAGGCGTGGGAACAGAGATCACCCTGTTCCTGAACGACGACAGCCTGGAGTTCTCTAACGAATACCGCGTCAGAGAGGTCATTGAGAAATACTGCTCCTTCATGCCGGTAGAGATCTTCCTCTCCAAGGCGAATGCAGAGCAGGAGTATGAGACCATCGACGAGGCAGACTTGAAGGATGATGATGTGGTTGTCGAGCACATCCATGAGGAAGCCAAGATGGAGGAGAAGGAGAACGAAGACGGCGAAAAAGAGATGGTCGAGGTAGAGCCAGCCAAAGAGAAGGTGAAGATCAATAAGCGTCCGGTCTCCTTAAGCGATATCCATCCGCTGTGGACCAAGCACCCCAACGATTGTTCCGATGAGGATTATCAGGAGTTCTACCGCAAGGTATTCTTAGATTACAAGGAGCCGTTGTTCTGGATCCATCTGAACATGGATTATCCGTTTAATTTGAAGGGAATCTTATATTTCCCAAGGATCAATACGGAGTATGATTCGATCGAAGGAACCATTAAGCTATACAACAACCAGGTATTTATCGCCGATAATATCAAGGAAGTCATTCCGGAATTCCTGATGGTGTTAAAGGGTGTGATCGATTGTCCGGACCTGCCGCTGAATGTATCGAGAAGTGCGCTGCAGAATGACGGATTCGTCAATAAGATCGCCGATTACATTTCCAAGAAGGTGGCTGACAAGCTTTCCGGAATGTGCAAGACGAAGAGAGAGGATTACGAGAAATACTGGGATGATATCAGCCCGTTCATCAAGTTTGGCTGCCTGAAGGATGAGAAGTTCTGTGACAAGATGAAGGATGCGATCCTGTTCAAGAATATTGACAGCAAGTATCTGACGCTTAAGGACTGCATCGAGGAGAACGGCGGCGAGGTCGTTGAGCCGAACGATAAGAAGGATGAAGCTGAAGGCAGCGGCGATGAAAATACAGATGAGAACAAAGTAGAAGAGATCAAGACGACCATCTACTATGTGACGGATGAGATCCAGCAGAGCCAGTATATCAACATGTTCAGGAATCAGGGACAGGATGCTGTGATCTTAAGCCACAATATTGACTCTCCGTTCATCACGCAGTTAGAACAGAAGAATCCGACCATCCGTTTCCAGAGGATCGATGCGGATGTGACGGAGAATGTGAAGGAAGAGGTTGCAGAAGAGGATAAGGAAGCCTTCAAGGCGACGGCTGACAGCCTGATCGGAATCTTCCGCAAGGAGCTTGGCAATGACAAGTTAGATGTGAAGATTGAGAAGCTCAAAGACGAGAAGGTGGCGTCCATGATCACTCTGTCCGAGCAGAGCCGCCGTATGCAGGAGATGATGAAGATGTACGGCATGGGTAACATGGGCGGCATGGATATGGGAGGCGACTGTACCTTGATTCTGAATGCGAACCATCCTCTGGTACAGTTTGTAGTTGATAACAAGGAACATGAGAATGTATCCATTATCTGCAAGCAGCTGTACGATCTGGCGATGCTGGCGCATAAGCCGCTGAACCCAGAGGAGATGACGGCGTTCGTTCAGAGAAGTAATGAAGTTATGATGCTCCTGACGAAATAAATAATGCAAAATAAAATGGCGGGGAACGCGAACCGGAGTGAGTCCGGGGTGTTGTGCTCCCCGCTTCTATATGCTTGTTTTTAAGGGCATATTTGTCCAGGTACCGTCTGTTGCTATGTAGTAATAATCGTCCCCGGTGGAAGGATTCATGTTCTTGCCGTGAAGCTGGCGGTAGGCGCGCGGGCTGATCCCGTAATATTTCTCGAAGGTGCTTCCGAAATGCTGACGGCTGTTGTAGCCGGATTGGAACGCCACATCCGTGACGGAGAGCGAGCTGTTGACCAGGAGGAAGACGGAATGCTCCAGCCGTTTGCGGTTAATGTAATCTGTGATGGTGCAGTCCATATACTTGGAGAACAAGGACTGCAGGTATGATTTGTTGATACCGGCGTGTTCTGCAAGCGCGGGGATCCGTATCTCCTCTGTCAGGTGAGAGGCGATGTAATCACAGGCTTTTTTCAGGTAGAGCATACCGGTATTCTTGCTGTGGTCCAGCACACATTTGGAGAGCTCCAGCATCATTCGGAAGAACAGCAGCCGGATCAGGCATTTCTGGTCGGGGCTGTACGGATCCGACAGATCCCGCACATCATTCTTGAAAGGGGCGTTGGTTCTCAGCTGATTGATCAGGTCTTTCAGAGAATATCCCAGATGGCCTGTATCATTTCCGGCGAAATATTCTACGGGGCGGCTTATGAACCTTGAGAAGGCAGGACTCTCGGCGGCTAATCCGGTTAAGCAGATGTCTGTCTCTGAACGAAGACAAGAGAATTCCAGGTTCAGAATCGAACAGGGCCGGCCCTTAGGGATGGACAATTGATGCAGGACATCGGCATTCAGGAAGATGAACTGCCGTTCTCCCAGACGGAATTCCTGTCCGTCTGCATAGATCAGGCAGCTTCCCTTCGTTACATACATGATCTCGCAGCGGTGATGGCTGTGAGGGTTCATGCTGTACTCGGGCAGGTTCAGTGCGTAGAAAGCGGTGACGGTGATATATGGATTGCGGATGTCAAATAAGCTCATGGCAGACCCTCCTTTTTATCTGATCTTCTATCAGTATAACATATCCGGCGCCTGCATAGCTTACAAATTACCTTGTAAGCTCTCTGTAATTATGTTATAGTATGCCTATAACATAAGATTCAAGATTAGAAAAGGTGATACTAATGCTGATAGAGATTGATTTTAACAGCGATGAGGCGATCTATGTCCAGCTTCAGAACCAGATCATCATGGGCATAGCCATGAATCTGATCCGGGAGGGAGATTCCCTGCCGTCGGTGAGGCAGCTTGCGAATACGGTCGGCATTAATATGCATACGGTCAACAAGGCATACGCGATACTTAAGCAGGAAGGGTTTATCCAGCTTGACAGAAGAAGAGGTGCGGTGATCGCCATTGATATGGATAAGGCGAGGGCGCTCCTGGAGATGAGAGAGCAGCTTCGGGTGCTGCTGGCGAGAGGCAGATGTAAGGACATTTCCAAAGAGGAGGTTCACGCTCTGGTGGATGAGATATATGAAGAGTATAGATAATAACAGACAGGAAAGGAAACTACATTCATGAAGTATACGGAACAGGCAAATGAAGTAATCAAGATTGCAAGGAGCACTGCAAGGAAGCTTAAGCATCCTTATGTAGGGACAGAGCATCTGCTTCTGGGATTGCGGGAGGTCTATACCGGTGTCGCGGGACAGGTGCTGGGGATGAATGGTGTCAATGAAGAGAGCATCCGCAAGGTAGTGGATGAACTGGTATCGCCCCTTGGAACCGTCGAGGTGGCGCATCAGCCGGAGACCAGCCCAAGGCTTGAATACATTCTGGAAGAAAGTAAGACAGAGGCGCTTCATTTCCATTCGGACAGGATCGGGACAGAACACATGCTTCTGGCCCTCCTGCGGGATGCAGACTGTGTGGCGACCCGTATATTGCTGACACTTAATATCAATGTTCAGAAGTTATATCAGGATATCTTCGCGGTTCTCGGAGGAGATCCCAAGGAGTATCAGGAGGAGATCCTGCAGGGCGGAGGAAGGCGCAGAGAAGGCGGCGTGCTGGAGCAGTACGGCACAGATCTGACGGCTCAGGCGGAAGAGGGCAGGCTTGATCCGGTCATCGGAAGAGAGGCCGAGATCAACCGGCTGATCCAGGTATTAAGCCGCAGGACGAAGAACAATCCGTGTCTGGTGGGAGAGCCGGGCGTTGGGAAGACGGCGGTGATAGAGGGGCTGGCGGCCCAGATCGCGGCAGGCATCGTTCCGGATGGGATGAAGGATAAGCGTATCCTGACCCTTGATCTGGCGGGGATGATCGCCGGTTCGAAGTACAGGGGCGAGTTTGAGGAGAGGATGAAGCGGATGATCCAGGAGGTGAAGGCTGCGGGGAATGTGATCCTATTCCTGGACGAGGTGCACACCATCATCGGCGCGGGAGGCGCGGAAGGCGCCATCAACGCTTCTAACATTCTGAAGCCATCCCTGGCAAGAGGCGAGATGCAGCTGATCGGTGCGACGACGATCGGGGAATACCGCAAGTATCTGGAGAAGGATGCGGCATTGGAGCGCAGGTTCCAGCCGATCACGGTGGAGGAGCCGACAGAGGAGCATTGTCTGGATATCCTGCAGGGACTTAAGAAGCGATATGAGGACCATCATCATGTAGAGATCGAGGAAGAAGCGCTGGAGGCTGCCGTTAAGCTGGCAAGCCGTTATGTGAACGACCGTTTCCTGCCGGATAAGGCCATCGATGTGCTGGATGAGGCCTGTTCGAAGGTCAGCCTCCGGGGATTCAAGGTTCCGGAGAGCGTGATGGAGTTTGAGAAGACGATCGCCGGGCTTACGGATGAATTAGAAGATGCGATTCGGGAAGGCGACATTCCCGAGGCGTCCAGGATCCGTAAGGAACAGGAGGCTGTGGAGAAGCGGCTGGAACAGGTGCGGAAGCGTTTTGAACGGAAGAACGCAGACCGGAAGGTGGCGGTAATAGAAGAAGATATCGCAGAGGTAGTGTCGCAGTGGACGAAGATTCCGGTCCAGAAGCTGGCAGAGTCGGAGAGTGCAAGGCTTAATAAGCTTGAGAAGGTGCTGCACCAGAGGGTGATCGGCCAGGAAGAAGCGGTTACTGCGGTGGCGAAGGCGATCAAGAGGGGGCGGGTAGGCCTTAAGGACCCCAAGCGCCCGATCGGGTCATTTCTGTTCCTTGGACCTACCGGTGTGGGTAAGACAGAGCTGTCCAAGGCTCTGGCAGAGGCTCTCTTTGGCAATGAAGAGTCCATGATCCGGGTAGATATGTCCGAGTATATGGAGAAGCACAGTGTTGCCAAGATGATCGGGGCGCCTCCGGGATATATCGGCCATGACGACGGCGGACAGTTAAGCGAGCGGGTGCGGCGCAGGCCTTATTCGGTCGTGTTGTTTGACGAGATAGAGAAGGCGCATCCGGATGTGTTCAATATCCTGCTCCAGGTATTGGATGACGGGCATATCACGGATTCACAGGGGCGGAAGGTGGATTTCCGCAATACGGTGATCATTATGACCTCCAACGCAGGGGCGCAGACCATCATTGATCCAAAGAAGTTAGGCTTCAATGTCAAGGAGGATGCGGCAGGCGATTATAAACGGATGAAGGGGAATGTAATGAAGGAGATCCGTCTGATCTTCCGTCCGGAGTTCCTGAACAGAATAGACGAGATCCTGGTATTCCATCCGCTGAATGCGGACCAGATGAAGCGGATCGTAGGCCTGTTATGCAGGGAATTTGAGAAGCGTGCAGAAGATCAGCTTGGAATCCGTCTTACAATCAGGGATTCTGTGAAGAAGCACATCGTAGAGACGGGGACGGATCAGAAGTACGGAGCGCGTCCATTAAGGAGAGCGGTCCAGAACCAATTGGAAGACGGGCTTGCGGAGGCGATCTTAAGCGGTGAGGTCACGAGAGATTCCGAAGTGGTCATCGGGCTGTCTAAAAAAGAAATAAAATTTACCCCAAAGACTACAAATTAGACAGAATATGAGATATAATAGGGGTACAAAAGAAGAACCTCAGGAGGAGAGAGCAATATGGCAGCAGTGAAAGAATTATTAAAAACTGAAGCAGATGGAACCCTTAGTTTTGGCGATTATACTCTTGGAAGCAAGACAAAACTTGACGGATTCGAATTTCAGGGAGATATATATAAGGTGAAGACTTTTGCTGAGATTACGAAGCTTGAGAAGAACGGCATGTTTGTATATGAGTCTGTTCCAGGTACCGCTGTTGAGAATTTTAAGGCAGATGAAGACACCGTGTCGTTCAGGGTGTCCGGTACGAAGGATGCACAGTTCACCCTGGAGCTTGAGGCGGACAGCGAGTACAAGGTGTATATGGACGATGTGAATGTTGGGGATATGAAGACGAACTTGAGCGGGAAGCTGAGTGTCAGCGCGGAGCTTGAGGCGGACCGGAGCGTAGCGGTCAGAGTAGTTAGAAAATAATCTGGATGTAGAAAGAGGGGCTGCATGAGCGGCCCTTTTTTATGATGGGAGGATAGGTATGGCAAAGGCAAAGAAAAGTGTATACTTCTGCCAGAATTGCGGGCATGAAGAGAGCAAGTGGCTGGGTCAGTGTCCGGCGTGTAAGGAGTGGAATACATTCGTGGAGGAGAAGATGGCGCCCGCCGCGTCCAGAACAGTCAAAGAACGGCGGGAAGTCCAGGTCGTAACACTCTCAAGTGTGGAGACGGATGAAGACGACCGGATGCTCACCGGGATCGAAGAGCTGGACAGGGTACTTGGAGGTGGGATCGTGAAGGGTTCCCTGGTACTGGTCGGCGGCGACCCGGGAATCGGCAAGTCTACATTGCTTCTGCAGGTCTGCCAGCGTCTGTCGGCGGCCGGAAGGAAGCTTCTATATATATCCGGGGAGGAGTCACTGAAGCAAATCAAGCTGCGTGCCAACCGTATGGGGGAGTTCACGGAGAATCTGTATCTCTTATGTGAGACGAGCCTTGATATCATCAGGGGGATCATCGAGCAGCAGAAGCCGGATATGGTGGTGATCGATTCCATCCAGACGATGTACAACGAAGAAGTTGCCTCTGCGCCGGGAAGCGTGACCCAGGTACGGGAGTCTACGAATATATTTATGCAGCTTGCCAAGGGATTCAATATCTCTATCTTTATCGTCGGACACGTAACCAAGGAAGGAACGGTGGCAGGCCCAAGAGTCTTAGAGCATATGGTGGATACGGTGCTGTATTTTGAAGGGGACCGCCATGCTTCCTACAGGATCTTGCGGGGGGTGAAGAACCGTTTCGGTTCAACCAATGAGATCGGAGTATTTGAGATGCGCAAAGAAGGACTTGCAGAGGTGAAGAACCCGTCGGAATTCATGCTGAGTGGCAAGCCGGAGCATGCATCCGGTTCCGTGGTCGCCTGTGCGATGGAGGGTACCAGGCCGATGCTCATGGAGATCCAGGCGCTGGTCTGCAAGAGTAACTTCGGGATGCCGAGAAGAACGGCGGCGGGGCTGGATTACAACAGGGTCAATCTTCTGATGGCGGTGCTGGAGAAGCGCTTAGGGCTGCCCCTGTCAAGCTATGATGCCTATGTGAATATTGCCGGAGGGATCCGCCTTAACGAACCTGCGGCGGATCTTGGGATCGTGATGGCGATTGCTTCCAGTTACAAGAACCGGCCGATCGCGGAGGATGTGATCGTGTTTGGCGAGGTGGGATTGAGCGGCGAGGTGCGTGCCGTCACCATGCCGGAGCAGCGGGTAGCGGAGGCGAAGAAGCTGGGATTCAAGACCTGCGTGCTCCCCGAGGTGTCGGTAAAGGCGGTAGGGAAGGTTGACGGAGTTGCAGTCATTGGCGTGAAAAGTGTCGGGGAAGCGATCAGCGCCGGCTTATGAACCGAGCGTCAGATAAACCGGCCGTGAGTATTATAATTAATAGCAATGGAGATAAGAAATGATACATATAGCAATCTGCGATGATGAACGTTCGTTTGTCGATTCACTGACAGAATTGATCAGGCAATATGCACTGGAGAAGAGTGAAGAGATCAAGATCACAACATATTACGACGGACTGGAGCTGGTTGAAAAATACGACGCCACGATCGACCTGATCTTCCTGGATATCCAGATGAAGCTGGTAGACGGACTCAGGGCGGCGAAGCGGCTCCGCGAGCTGGATGAGAAGGTTGGGATCATCTTCCTTACCACACTTACACAGCACGGTCTGGAAGGATATAAGTACCAGGCCCTGGATTATATTATCAAACCGATCCGGTACGTCCGGCTTAAGTCAGAGCTTGACAGATTCCTTTCCCGCCGCAGTAAGGAAGAGAGTCCGTTTATTGTGGTGAATAATGATTCGGGGAAGTACAAGATCATGCTGAACAGTCTCCGCTATGTGGAGACATTCAACCGGAATCTGTTGTTTCATACGGAGCAGGAGAATATTATCTGTTACAGGAGTATGAAGGAGGCGGCGCAGGAACTGCTTCCCCACGGATTCGTGCGGTGCCACAGCAGTTATCTGGTCAACCTGTTCTATGTAAAAGGTGTCAGGAAGCTTGAGATCACGCTGGTCACCGGAGAAGTTCTTCCGATCAGCCAGCCCAAACGCAAGGAAGTCATGGAACAATTGACGGATTACTGGGGGGATATGCTATGATACGGTTGTTGGATGGGATTTCGTTCCTGCTGAATTGGGGAAATGCATGTGTGCTGTTTCTGATGCTCCGGGATTTCTTTCCGCCCCGGAGGAATGTGCTGCTGCAGACTGCGTCGTTTTTCTTGGGCGCACATATTTTTAATGTGGTCGTGTACTCCAATGACCTGCCGGGAATCCTGTGGCCGCTATTGGGATTCATCCTGTATATCATCGTATTTTACAAAGGGAAGTGGATGGAGCGGCTGACTGCGGTATTGGTATTCTATCCGGCGGTCATAGCGGTGAACTATCTGACGCAGGATGCGGGAAGCAGATTATTCTTCTGGATCACGGATGCTCCGGACGGGACGTATGAGGGATGGTCCCATGAGGTCTGGCTAATAAGTACCCTGATCCATACCTGCAGCCTGCTCATCAGAGTCCTGTTCTGGCTGGCGGCGTGGAGGATCCTGCGAAGATACCTGATGCAGATCATAGAGCGGCTGACCGTGCGGATGTGGCTGACTGTAGATATCCTGCTGATCGCGCCCTGCGTATCTATATTCACGATCATATATTTTATGCCGGAGAAAGTGGCGATCGTATATCCGATCTGTATGGCGGCGATCTTCTCGAGTTTTGGCGGAATCTACCTGGCTGCCTATATCAGCAACAGCCTGCGGACGGAATACGGCGCCAGGGAGCTTGAGATGAAGCTTGCGTACTATCATGACAAGGTCAGTGAAGAGGAGCGGGTGCGGAGCATTTACCATGATATGAAGAATCATCTTCTCGTGCTGCAGGCACAGGAGAGCCATTCCAGAGAGGTGGGAGAAGCAATCGTGAAGCTGAAAGAAGAGATCGAGGATTACGAAGCTTACTACCACACGGGGAATGATTTCCTGGATATCATCATTCGGGATAAGTTAAGGAAAGCACATGAGAGACAGATTGATTTCCAGGCTGCCATCCGGTTCGAGGCGGGCGGTTTTATCGAACCTCTCGATATCAGCACGATATTCGGAAATGCACTTGATAACGCCATCGAGGCGAGTGAGAAGCTCGCGGACAGCCTGCGCCTGATCACGGCGAAGGCGTCCCGTATCCATGATATGCTGGTGATCGCCGTGGAGAATAACACGCTGTTAGATCTGCCGTCTGATGCAAAGACCAGCAAGGAAGATACCTTTCTGCACGGTTTTGGAATTGCGAACATTAGGAAAACAGCAGAGAAATACGACGGCCAGTGTATGGTTAAGGCGGGAGGAGGCAAATTCATACTCAAGGTCATGATTCCGATACCTGAATCTTAGATCATGCATTGTAGATGTTAGATTGAGCATTTGATATGGCAGGATTCTTCCATCCGGTTATACTTGGAAGCAAGTGAAGTATGACATGGAAAGGAATGAATAGATTATGAGTATCTTAAGCACAACACATCTGATGAAGCAATACGGGAAAGAGCCGAATGTGGTAAATGCTCTGAATGACGTTGATATCTCTATAGAAGAGGGGGAGTTTGTTGCCATCATAGGCACCTCCGGAAGCGGCAAGTCCACGCTGCTCCATATGCTTGGCGGGCTGGACCGTCCAACCTCCGGAAGCGTGCGGGTGGATAATTTCGAGCTTGGTAAATTAAACGACGAGGATCTGACGGTATTCCGCCGCCAGCGCATCGGATTTATCTTCCAGAATTATAATCTGGTCCCGATCCTGAATGTGTACGAGAATATCACCATGCCGATCCAGCTCGACGGCAAGAAGCCCGACAGGAAATATATCCAGGATATTCTCACACTTCTTGGACTGGAGAAGAAGATCTACAACATGCCCAACACCCTGTCCGGCGGCCAGCAGCAGAGAGTGGCGATCGCAAGGGCGCTTGCAAGCAAGCCCGCGATCATACTGGCGGATGAGCCGACCGGGAATCTGGACAGCAGGACCAGCGAGGAAGTGATTGGACTCCTCAAGGTTACCAGCAGAAAATATGGCCAGACCATCGTTATGATCACCCATAACCCGGAGATCGCAGAGCAGGCCGACCGGTGTATCCGGATCGAAGACGGCAGAGTCTACGAGTAAAGGAGGCGGGGACGATGAGAGAACAGACATCTATGACCGGAACATTGACGAAACGGAGCATGAAGAAGAGCAAAGGGCGCAACCTGGTAGCGGTACTGGCAGTCGTTATGACAACCATGATGTTCACCACTTTGTTTACGCTGGCACAGAGTATGGGAAAGAACCTGACGCAGATGTATCTGCACCAGTCCGGAACCAGTGCGCACGCGACCTGCAAAGATGTTACAGACGAGCAGTATGAGAAGATTGCAGGGCATCCGGATGTAACAGAGAGCGGGAAGAGTATCGTAGTGGGAGTGGCAGAGAACCCGGGGCTTGCCGGGCGGCAGGTGGAGATCCGGTATGGGAGTGACACATATGCGAGACAGGATTTCGCCTATCCTACGGCGGGGAAGATGCCGCAGCGCGAGGATGAGATCGCGCTGGATACCCTGACGCTTGAGCGGCTTGGGATTGCCTGTGAGCTTGGTCAGCAGGTGACGCTTGAGTGGCGGCGGGATATCAGGTCTGAAGAGAAGACGTCGAGTACATTTACCCTCTGCGGATTCTGGGAAGGGAATCTCTCGGTATATGCCAGTATGGCATGGGTCAACGAAGGATTCGCGCTGGAAGCCTGTGAGGGTGCTGATGGAGCGGCTGACGGTCAGGTCTGCGGTATGCGGATGATGGGAATCTCCTTTGACGATACGAAGAATATAGACGATAAGACACAGAAGGTGCTTGCGGACTGCGGCTTTACGGAGCTTGATTTCCAGACGAATTATGCATATTCCGACGAGATGAAACGCAGCATCTTAATGGAGAATCTGCCTATGTATGCCGGCATGGCGTTGGTATTTCTTGCAGGATATCTGATCATATTCAATGTATTTCAGATATCAGTTGCCTCGGATATCCAGTTCTACGGCAAGTTAAAGACCCTTGGCATGACCGGGAAGCAGATCCGGAAAATGATCCTTGGACAAGGGAGTCTGTTATCCTTGCTTGGAATACCGGCGGGGCTTGTGCTGGGATATCTGTTGGGAATCGTGCTGATGCCGATTCTGATGTCGCTGCCGGACACGGATGCTGTGATCTCTGCGAATCCGATCATCTTTGTCGGTTCGGCGCTGTTTGCATTCATGACGGTGATAATATCCTGTCTGCTTCCGGCGCGTCTGGCGGGTAAGGTATCGCCCATAGAGGCGCTCAGATATACAGATGTTGATTCCGGTATCAGACGAAAGGATAAGAAGAGTGAGAAGGGTGCGTCTCTTACCGGGATGGCATGGTCGAACCTGTGGCGGAACCGGAAGAGGACCATACTGGTGATCCTGTCCCTGACCTTAGGGTTGGTGCTGATGAGCTTCTTCTATGCGAAGAATGCGAGCTTTGATATGGAGAAATATCTGTTGGAGCTTGCAGCGGCGGATTATCAGATTGATGACGCGACGAATGAACGTGTCGACGGTTATGATCCGAACAGCCGAACGATCAGTGACGGCCTGATCAGGGATATCTCAGCGCTGGAAGGACTTGAGGGAACCGGACGGCTGTACTCCCAAGAAGTGAGTATGCCGCTGAGCGTTCGGGCACGTGAGAATTTCCAGGCATTTTACACGGAGGAAGAATTGGAGAATTACGCTTCCTACGACCCCACATTTCCCAAATGGAAAGAATGCTTCGACAATGTGATGAACGGCGGGGAAGCACTCCATACCGTCTACGGGGCAGACGGTATGATCCTTGAAGCGGCAGCCGGCAAGGATTATATTCTGGCGGGAGAATATGATGCGGAAAGATTCGCAGGCGGAGACTACGTCCTTGCCGTCGGACCTTCCATCGAAGCTCCGGAGGAGGTTCTCCCGGCTTATTCCGTCGGAGAGAAGATTCAGATTGAGAACCGGGAATTCACAGTTATGGCGGTCTTGAATCCGCTGCAGCCGATGGTGGAGGGATCGCACCCGGTATTCGAGGTTCCCTTGGTCATGCCGGCGAATGTCTTCACAGAGCTGTGGCCGGGAAGCAATCTGAGGAAATTTTATTTTGACGTGGATGACGGCAATATGGAGAATGCGGCAGAGCTTCTGCAGACATATCAGCAGACGGAGAGCGCCGATATGAATATCGTATCGCGGAAAACGATGGAGGAGCAGTATGAGACAGAGATAAGATCAAAGGCTGTGATGGGCTATGCCGTCAGTGTCGTGATTGCACTGGTGGGGATTCTGAATTATATAAACAGCATGGTGACGGCGATCATTTCCCGGAAAAAGGAATTCGCCATGATCCAGAGTGTGGGTATGACGAAACGGCAGCTCCGAAGGATGCTGACCTTTGAAGGACTCTATTATGTCGTGCTCACGCTGATCATTTCATATATGCTGAGCGCAGTAACCGTAGGTGTGATCGTGCGTGCGCTGGTTGCCGGCGGATATGCAACCTTCCGGTTTACGCTGGTGCCGCTTGCGGGATGTACGCCGGTGTTGCTCCTGCTTGCATTTGTGATTCCGTATATCTGTTTCCGGAAGCTTGAGAGGCAGAGTGTTGTGGAGAGGCTTCGGATTGCGGAGTAGACTATCCTATGGTATGCATGGGACGACTATGAATCTGACGTGGAGAATGCCAGCCGTGCAGGCTGGCATTCCACATGGCTAAATAAAGTCAAAAATAATATAAAAAAGTTGTTGACAAGTTTTGTCAGATATGGTAATCTAATCTGGCTGTCGGATGTGAGATCATTCAACAAAAGACAGTTAACAAAAAAGAAATAAAAAAATGAAAAAAGTTGTTGACAAATGTCGAACGGTGTGGTAATCTAATATAGCTGTCGCAAGAGACGACAACAAAGAACCTTGATAATTAAACAATAGACAACATCCCTGAAAATTTCTTATAAGAGAAAATTTCAGAATTCAGAACGAGACATCGAAAGATGTCAACCTTAAAACAGTAAAGTAAACGGGAAAAGAAAAGCGAGCATTTTTCTTGACCCGGATTGAACGAAAAGGATGCTTCGACAGTTCTAAGCTCGGGAATACCTCGCTAAGGACTGCGAAGCGTAATACGACTAGGATTCGTGTAAAACCGAACCCAAGTCTTTATTACGAGAGTTTGATCCTGGCTCAGGATGAACGCTGG
>CANDQP010000092.1 GCA_947388185.1 uncultured Dorea sp.
CATAGGAACATATACTCTTTTGATCCGCTCCAGCATTCCACCACTTCTCCTTTCTTTAAGAATCTGCTTCGATATAATGCAGTTCAATACATTGCATCTCGTTGTATCGCGATTCGATATATATGTTTATATCACACCTCGATATATATGTCAATACATTTTTAAGAGGCAATTGCAGTGTAAAGTCGACTATGATACAATATAACATATTGTACAATGTGAAGATATTCAAGGAGACCTGCAAATGGAGACTTTAAAAAACATGAATCAATCTGACAACACAATCTTAAAAGAGCCAAAAAGGCGGAAGATAACAGATAATATACTTGTCCTCTATCTTCTTGCCACCTTACTCATCTTATTGGGACAAACCGCAGGGATGCTGCTGGGCTTCCTCCCCTTTATGACAGGATCAGACGCTGCGATAACCGTCTACATGTATATAAGTTTTATCGGGCTGTGGGCCGTTGCCCTTCTGTACATGCGGTTCACGAAGAAGAACCGCCCAATCCTTCTGGCGATCGGCAGCAGAGCCTCCGGCAATAACGTGAGAAATCTTCTGATCGGCTTTATTATCGGTTTTGGCTTGAACGGCATCTGCATTCTGGCGGCATGGCTGCACGGAGACATCACACTATACTATGATTCCTTTCAGCCGTTATCCTTCGTCCTCATCTTCGTATCTGTCTTCGTCCAATCTTCGGCAGAGGAACTCATCTGCAGGGGATTTTTATACCAAAGATTACGGCAGAGCTATCGCAGCCCCGCCGTTGCGATCATCGGAAGTTCCTTGCTGTTCGCTGTCCTGCACCTTGGAAATGAAGGCGTTACAGCATTATCCGTGTTGAATATATTTGTCGTGGGGATCCTGTTCGCCTTCATGGTCTATTACATGGACAGCCTCTGGTGCGCCATGGCAATGCACGCAGCATGGAATTTTACACAGAATATTCTCTTCGGGCTTCCCAACAGCGGCCTTGTATCACCTTACTCCGTCTTCCGCCTGGACGCTGCTGCAGCGAAAAGCAGCTTCGCCTACAATGTAGGATTTGGAATTGAAGGAACCTTATTTGCAGATGTGGTTCTGATACTGGCGTGCGTCTGCATGTATCTGTGGGGCAGGCGGCAGTCTTTTTGACTGCTCCTGCCCGTTCTTTAACTGTTGGATTTACTCCACCGTCTCAATCGAATCCACAATACTCATCTTCCCGACCGCCCTAAGCGGAATCGCCGTCGCCGCAAGGCATGCCGCCACGGACACCGCCGCCGCTTCAAGAACCGGTATCACCGGAAACGCCGTAAGTTCAAGGCTGTCTGTCGCCGCCGCTCCCACAAGAACCGTACAGATATATCCCAATACCGCTCCCAGTACCGACGCGGTCAGGCCATAATAAACCCCTTCCCACAGAAATGTCTGGTAAAGGCTTCTCTCGCTCATCCCGATCGCCCTCTGCATCCCGATCTCACCGATACGGGTATGAATATTCGTGTAAACCGTATTGATGATATTCAAGATACCGATCAGTCCGATAAACAGGATCAGTCCCCAGCACAGAAAACGGATCTGCTCAAAGCTCTCTGCCATCTGCTCATACGCCTGACGGTAGGACAGCCAATAAGTCCCCGGATTCTCCCCGCACCATTCGTCCAGCCATTTCTCAAACGTCTCCGCATCTGCGTCTTCTTCAAGAGTCGGGTAAATCTCTGAGAACCTGTCGTCTCCGGTCAGCATATCGTAGAGTGAATCCGTGACGATCACCTGCACACCATTAGGAAAATTACCGCTGCCAATACAGACCGGATTCTCTGTAATCCCCACGATCCGAAGGCGTACACCGTTCACCGTGACCGTCTCATCCTTATGCAGTTCTGTTTGCGGTATTTCCTGCCCCTCATAGGAAAATGGGATCGGATTCATGACAAGGCATGCTGTTTTGGCCTTCCATTCCTCTAAATCCTCCTTCGGCAAGCCCGGCGCATATCTGCCTATGCTCGCTTCATCAACCGCAGCAATCTGAAAACTCTCACTTGGCTTAAGATCAATATCCTGTTCAATCGGCACATTTCCTTCTTCATCCTGCTCATAGTATTTTAACTTTGTTGCGGCAAGACCTGCCACTGACTCGTGATCTTCAAGCTGTGCTACGGCTTCCGGAGGGATCCCTGCCGTCTCATTTGTCACTGCATAATCGCCCTTATACATTTGCTGTACATCACGGCTGGTATCCAGCAAGGCGCTGAAACTCTGCAGCGCTACGAAGACTGTAATACTCATCACCATCGAGAGGATCGTGATTACCGTGCGCCCGCGGTTCCGCTTCAGGTTCAAGCGTGCATAAAATGCCTCAAAATTACGGATCCTTTTCTGCTTTCTGCTGCGGCGTCTGATCTTCGTACTCTTCCCTCTCATGGCTTCCGTCGGCGAGATCCGGGCGGCATACCGCGCAGAAGGAAACGACGCCAATATGGTAAATAATAATGTCACCAGCACACTGACAAGCAGCGGCAGGATATCGGCATCGCTGCCCGCGATGGAAGCATCCAATGCCTGGGCGCTGTCAGCCAGAAAAAGCTTGGGATTCAACCATCTGGTGGCAGCAGTCAGAATGCCTTTGGCTGATAACATGCCAAAGACCAGTCCAATCGGCAGCCCAAGCCCGCACAAGATCAGGAGCTGAACCGTTACCAACGCATAGAGCTGCCCCTTCTCACTTCCAATGGCACGAAGCGTTCCATACTCTCGTACACGCTTCGTCACAGCAACCTTGAGGATATTGTAGATGACCAGACCTGCCGCCAGCAAGAGCAAGACTCCCACCAGGATACATGCCGCCATCATAAACGGGAATCCCTTATCTTCCCCTTCTCCTTCTTTCTCAGCATAATCAATGCCAAGTGCATTTAACAGGACCCAATTATACTGAATATTCTCTTCTGGCACGCCGACATTAAGCGCCAGTTCATCTACCACAGACTGGAACTGCTCTCTATCGATCGTTTTAAAGTCTGCCGAAAAGAGATAATACCGCTGCGGCAGCAGTTCCTTCGCGGTTCCTTCTCCCACGACGCCATTCAGCATGCCGTTGGCATAGCCCTTATAATGATTCTTAAGGATACCGGTCAGAACAAAATCAGCCGTATATTCATAAGCAGGACGGTCATCCCTCATCCGCATGACACGGATGGGCAGAGTAATTACCGAACCCACACGTTCCCTGACTCCCAGATATTTCAGCGTATCTCCGGAGAGTGCGATCTCTCCCTTCCCCTGCGGAAGTCTCCCCTCTTCCACCGTCCCAACGTCCGGATATGCCCTAAGCGCCTCCCCCTGGTATTCCCGAAGATACAGGGTAAGCCCGCTGTCCTTCAGTTCTACGGAGCCCAGGTTGATCAGGCTCCCCACATCCTTAAGCCGGGGATCCGAATGCAGCTTCTCATTCTGCTCTTCCGATAACTGATGGAAGGTTGCATAACGGTCTCCGTTCAGACTTGCGGCCTGCTCCGCACGCATAGACTGCAGGATACCGATCGACTGTCCCAGGGCAGCCGTCGCAGTCGTTGACAGGATCATCGCGATCAGGATCAGAACAGAGGTTACCTTCTGCGCTTTTATTTCTTTCCATGCCAGAGATAGATAAGACTTCATCATGCCGTCACCTCCGTAAGAATCCCGTCGATGATCATGAACTGCCGGTCTGCCCGATCCGCGATCCGGTTGTCATGGGTGATGACCACCAGTATCTTTCCCAGCTCCTTTTGGATGCTCTCAAGCATATCCATCACTTCACTGCCGCTCTTACTGTCCAGATTCCCCGTTGGTTCATCCGCAAATATGATCTCCGGCTGTGCGGCCAGCGCCCGTGCGATCGCCACACGCTGCTGCTGTCCGCCGGACAGCTCATGGGGCAGATGCGTCAGACGATCCCCGATTCCCAGAAGCTTCGTCAGCTGATCCAGATAGGCAGTATCCGGCTGCTTCTTGTCAAGCAGCAGCGGCATGATGATATTCTCCCTGGCAGTCAGAACCGGAAGAAGGTTGAACTGTTGGAAGATGAATCCGATACATCGGCGCCGAAACGCAGATAACTCTTTATCTTGGAAGCTATAGATATCCCTTCCGTCATAGGTTAAACTGCCGGATGTCGGGTGGTCAAGCCCGGACAGCAGATGCAAAAGCGTACTCTTTCCGCTTCCCGACGGCCCCATAATTGAGACAAAATCGCCTGGCATGATCTCAAAACTGGCACGATCAAGCGCTGTCACGCGGCTCTCACCGGTTCCATAGATTTTCGATAATTCCTTCGCTTCAATATGCATAAAAATCACTCTCCTTATCTGTTGATAAAAAGAGTGTAACGGATGAATCTCAAGAAATACTCAAGGTATATTAGAAATGTTATTCCAGGAACGATTTTCAACAGCCTGGCTCATTGTTCACGGAATCACACCTGAAAAATGCCTTTGCTAATGCCCCTCCTTCTGCCGGGTTCTCTAGCCTCAGCCTCCCGCCGTGTTTTTTGCACATGAGCTGGCTGCTATATAAGCCCATCCCAAAATGGGCCGCTTCTTCCTTCATTTTCCCAAAAGGCTTCGGGCCGCTTTGAATCAGTTCTATGGGATAGCCCGGCCCGTCATCCCATACAGAGAGAACCGCGAACTCCTCTTCCTCTTTCAGACAGACCTTAAGTCTGCTCTTGGCGAAGCGTGCCGCGTTACCTGTCAGATTCTCCAAGACGTTCAGGAATATTCCATGATCCAGCTGAACCTTTCTTTCTGCTTTATTTCCATTTTCGGGTACGCTGACCGTGCATGCAGATGTCGGCGCGAGAAGCCTGACTGTTTCTTCTATCTCTTCCCGCAACTGGGTATATGCGTATTCGCCCGGACGGACCGGCATCTGCTCAAGCCTCTGTATGCCGCTCATCGTCTCGATATAATTCTCGATGCGGAGTGTATAGCTCTCCAGCCTGTCAAGGGCGTGTTCGTCCTCTTTCCCCTGTTTCAGAAGCTTCACCGTTCCTTTCAGGATCGTGACCGGATTACGCAGGTCGTGGGAGAATGCCGCATTCAGCCGCTTCCGTTCCTCCGTCTGCTCCCATAACTCCTGGTTCATCCGGAGAAGCTCTGAGCGCATCGTCTCAAAAGCCTGGCACAGTTCCCCCAACTCATCCTCTGATTCCACCGCAACCGAAAAGTCCAGGTCTTTCTTCCGGATACACTCCATACCCTCCTTGAGCACGGCAATCGGTGTCTTCAGCTTGATCCGGTAAAACAGAAGCCCGGCAATTCCAAGACCTGTGACAGGAAACAGAATACATGCCAGCATCCAGATAACATCAAGCGCCCACGGAATCCGCTGCTGTTTCAGTGTAAGCTCGTACCTTACCGGCCCTTCTCTTTCTACAAGTCCATACCCGACAGGTCCCGCTTCCATCTCCATCACAGTCCCAACATAACGGTTCTGGATATCTTTACAGATGTAAAATACCAGCGCAACAAATACCAGAGAAACCGCCACACAACAGACCGACAATACGAAGATCGATCTCTTAAGGCTCATATTCTTAAGTCCCATGTTCTTATATCCCATATCTTTATACCGCGTCTCTTTCAGCCGTTCCAACGATATCCGCACCCCCAGACCGTCTCTATATAACTGTGCGTTGTATATGCCGCCAATTTTGCCCGGATCTTCCGGATATGTTCCATGATCGTATCACTGTTCCCATCCCCGTCGATTCCCCACACAATCTCGTAAATCCGTTCCCGGTCGAAGACCTGTCCGGCATTCATTGAGAGCAGTTCCAGTATATCGAATTCCCTTCTGGACAAAGAGACCGGTTCGCCGTCTACAGAGACGGTCCGTCCCGTATAGTCCACCGTCAGCTCGCCAAAGAAACGAACCGACAGATTCTCCTGGCGCCGCTGCTCCCTTCTAAGATGTGCGGCAACCCTTGCCCCAAGCTCATCTAAATCAAAAGGCTTCACGATATAATCGTCCCCTCCTGCCTGAAAGCCCCTGATCTTATCGTCAGACTCTACCCTCGCCGTAAGAAACAGAATCGGGCATGTGACATACTTCCGAATCCGCTCACAGACCGTCAGACCGTCCATCCCCGGCATGTTGATATCAAGAAGAATCAGATCCGGATTGCCTGCCGCCTTTTGAACAGCCTCTTCGCCGGTCATTGCCGTCATCACCTCATAAGAATCAGAAAAGAAACGCCTCATCATCCCGACCATCCCGGGTTCATCATCTACGATCAATAGTCTCTGTCTCATTTCTCCCATATTCACTCCTCAACTCTCCGTCTAAAATGCCTCCCGGATCGCCCACCTCATCTTCGTTGACCGCGCCCGCCCGTTTCTTGCGCACTCTTCTGCCGACGGCCGGATCACTTCCGTGGATATCTCCTGATAGATTCCTGCTTTCTTCAGCTCCTTGAAGGACTTCTTCACCAACCGGTCCTCTCCCGAGTGAAAGGTAAGGACCGCCACACGCCCTCCCGGCGCCAGCACATCCGGCAGTTTCTCCAGGAATTCATATAACACTTCAAACTCCCGGTTCACATCGATCCTAAGCGCCTGAAAGGTTCTCTGGCATGCCTTCTTCACCGCCTCTTTCTGCTCTGCTGCCGGAAGAAATCCAAGCGCCGATTCAATCGCATCCTTCAACTGCAATGTTGTGTCGATCTTATCCCCTTTCTTCAATCGCGCCATCACCGTTCTGGATATCTCGCCGGCATACGGCTCGTCCGAATTCTCCTTAAGCATCCCCGCGAACTCCTCCTGGGTCATCTCCCGTATACGTTCGGCCGCACTGACTCCCTTGTGCGGATTCATGCGCAGATCCAGAGGGCCTTCCGCCTTATAAGTAAATCCTCTGTCGGGATTATCAATCTGCATGGAAGAAACGCCTAAGTCTGCCAATACAAAGTCAAATCGCCCCGCTTCATCGGCAACCAGATCGATATCAGCAAAATTCTGAAGCCTCACCGTCAGTATATCCTCCCCGTATCCCAAGCGCTCTAACCGCTCCTTCGTCTTCGCGGATTCAATCGGATCAACATCCAACGCATAGAGATGCCCCTGTCCCTTAAGACATTTTAACATCTCCTGTGTATGTCCTCCATAGCCCAGCGTCGCATCAAGCCCCCTTTGTCCCGGCTTGATCTGCAGGAAATCAAGAATCTCATTTACACAGATAGACAGATGCATCCCCGCAGGAGTGCTTCCCTTTTGAATCACCTTTGAAATCGTGTCCGCATATTTCTCCGGCTGAAGTTCCTTGTATTTCTCTTTATAATTTCTCGGATGCGTTCCCGCATACCGTACACGCCTCTTATGCTTTTCCTGTTCACCCATATTTTCTTCTCCCTCTGCTTTCTATTGTGTTCATTATACCTTTGGATAACACCCTCGTCAATGTAACCTGGACAAAATGCAGCTTTGAAAAAATTCATTTACTTTACTTTTCAAAACTGTATAAAAATAGGCAAAAAACACCAGCCATTAGACTGGTGGTAATTTATTTAAAGAATATTCCGTTTACTCCCACAAGATTCACGAATCACAAGCTCCGGCTGGAAATAAATGCGCTGTGGACTTCCGCTCCTGTCATGGATTCGTTCTAGCAACAACTCTGTCGCCTTTCGTCCAATATCTTGGCATGGCTGTGCAACCGCCGTAAGCCTTGGTCTAAACAATCCCGCCCATTCACAGTCATCAAACGCTACAACTGCCATATCTTCCGGCACCCTGATATTCAGCTCACTTAATGCCTTCATTACTCCCAGCACCATCAGATTATTCGCCGCAATGATTGCAGTAGGGCAGTCATCTATTCCCATCATCCGCTCTATGATTTCCTTTGTAGCTCTTTCTGCCGGACCGCTTCTTGACTCACCTTCAATGATCAATGCTTCATCAAACACGATTCCATTCTTTTCAAGAGCTTCTTTATATCCTTCAATCCTCTCTTCGGTTGTACTGATATGGCGCAGCCCCGCCGCAAATGCAATCCTCTTATGCCCCAATGAAATCAAATGCTCTGTCAAGTTTCTCATTGATCTGTGATTTTCACTTCCAACCCAATCACCATTCAGGTCAAGCATACGGTCTATATATACAATAGGAATATCTCTTTCTCGAAAATACTGACCTACATACTTTTCTGAATTCGCAGTTGGCGATAATATCACACCATCTACACATCTTTCGCAAAAAGATTTGGCAATTTCCAGTTCTCTTACCGGATCATCGTTAGAATCTGCCAAAAAAACCATATAACCATTTCTTATACATTCATCGCTGATCGCTTTAATCACATCAATAAAATATTGATTCTGAATATCTGAAATAACTAGACCTATTGTCTTTGTCTCCGATTTTTTTAATGCCTTTGCCACAAGGTTCGGAGTGTAGCCGGTTTCTTCAATAACCTTCAGAATCTTTTCCCGTGTTTTATCACTTACGTTCTTCGTATTGTTAAGCACATGTGAAACTGTCGACTTTGAAACCTTTGCTATCCTAGCTACATCTCCTATTGTAGTCTTATTTTCACTACTCTTTTGCATCACGTTATCTCTTTCGTTTCTCAAATTAAATTCAGAATATCATTAACTATTTTATTTGTCAATTAGAGAGATCTATTTCCTTCAATTAGGCTTTTGGGAATTCCCCCAAAAGCCTGCTATACTTTAGCCAGGATAGGATCAAGAAGTCGTCGTACTTCTAAAGTGCATTCTGCATAGAGCTGTAGGAATTCGAGGAAGGGAAAAATGCCAAAATACTGTCCGACATAAATAATGACTGATTTGGGCCTTGTCTCCTTGTAGTTCTTCACTACGACAGGCAGGGATTTCCCTGAATATTTTTTCCCTTCGTCCAGATTTTTGTATATCTGGAAATAAAGATATCCCACCAGCGTCATTACAATATGGTAGGTAATATAGTTGTATTTTGTACTCTTGAAGTCTTCCAGCTTCCAGAAATCTTTCATCTGTCGGAAATCCTCTTCGATTTCCGGGCGCAATTCGTAGGTATTTATGATCTGCCGTGCAGTCCTGCTGGTGTCTGTTGTCATGAATACAAAATATTTGTCTGCCTTTTTGTCATGCACAACACATGCATTGATCGGAACATCCGTTTCCGGCTCGCTGCTTTCCCATAACGGGCCCAGGTCTGTCACCAGCTGGATTTCCTGGTCCTTTCTTTTGCGGTTGGGATGCTTCTGCCATTTCCCACTGACTGTGGCCAGTTTTACGGCATCCTGATAGACGGCCATGTTCTCCCTGGCAGGAATGTAGGTGTCTACCCTGCGTTCTGTTTTTAAATAATTCGTCATTTCCCGTGACAGGAACCCCCTGTCATTGATCAGTATGTCATTTTCATGGAAGCAGGAGGTATTTTTGAGCATCTCCCTGCACTGTTCCATGTCATGGGTCTTAAGTGTGCCGAACACAATCTCTTCCGCTATCCCAGAGCCATCTAG
This sequence comes from uncultured Dorea sp., assembly GCA_947388185.1. Taxonomy (GTDB): domain Bacteria; phylum Bacillota; class Clostridia; order Lachnospirales; family Lachnospiraceae; genus Sporofaciens. Next base: position 9,494 of record CANDQP010000092.1, read on the forward strand.
GATGCCTCTGAGGACACCCAGTTTATAGCCGCGCATGGTTTCCCCGTCTATCTTTACGACAGAAAAATTCTCATAATTGCCATTGTCCAGGTTGACAAGGACCTTTGTGCAGTCCAGTATGTGGACACATGGCTGGATATCCAGTTCTTTCATCAGATGTTCCTGGACATAACTGTTATAGAAGGAAACCCATTCTTCACTTTTGTATTTTGCAAGGAGTTTGCGCATCACACTTTCTGAAAAAAGCCCATCATTCACATCCCGTTCGTTATCCCAGATGTTCCAGCCCAGCTCAGCCAGAAGTTCTGCTTCCGTCACTGCAAAGGGGACATCCGTAAGGCTGGTCTTGCATTTGAGTTTGGCAGCAACGGCAAGGCATAGGAGGATGTCAAAAGGGATATGGCTGTTATCCCTGCGTTTATCCGGCAGGGCCTGTGTGAGAGGAGCTGTAAGTCCCCTTTTTTTCATCATAAGGAGGATGTCATCTATCAGGTTGGGAAATGACATTTCTGTTGCATCTATTTTTCCAGTGCGGATTGCTTCGAACACCTTTTCTTTATCTTTTTGGCATATCTGTATCATAGTCCACCTCTGCTTTGGTATATAATGAAAATCCCCATTCATTATAGCAGATTTTTCAGGACTTAGCCAAAAGACTTATTGAAGATCTATTTCATTTCCACAAATTCGATTTTGACATGATCCGGTCCATATACCATAATACACCGGCAGGATTTGGGGGTCCATGTTTCTGTAACAGAGATCCCTTCTATCGCAAAGTGCACTCCCGCGTCCTCTAATTCCCTCTTCGTATCTTCCAGGTCATCCACCAGAAGTGCAAAATGATCTATATTTCCAGCGCCTTTTGTTCCGGCACTTTTTCTGACATCCTCATTCAAAGACTGGGGAAGACCGATGGTCACGCCATTACACTCCATAAAAATGAAATTATTTCCTTCCATTTCTTTTTTATCAACGATAATCTTAAAACCAAGACTTTTGTAAAATGCAATGCTTTGCTCTAAATCAGAAGTTGGAATTCCAATATGTGCAAGTCCTTTCGTCTTTATATTCATAGCTATTACTCCTGACAATCTAATTTATATAATTCTTTTGCATTTTTGTATAGGATATCTGCTTTTTCATCATCCGACAGATTACACTGTAAAATATCAGATGGCAACGTACCTTCTCCGGCAAACAATACTTTTTTCGATCCCACAATACTGACTGCATGCTCGATCCAACGATGAATATCTGTCGGCGGAAATTCTCTCTGGGCATAATGTCTAAGCCATGCCGTATCCAGATATGCATTTTCAAACCGTTCTGTCAGGCACAACAGTTCCCTGTAAAAATTGCCGCCAAAATGGGCAAATATAATCTTAAGCTCTGGATATCTCTCCAACACTTTTGCAAATTGATGCGGAAAACCGATACATTCATATTTTGTCAGCTTTGTTTTTCCCGGCTCATCTGACGGCCATGAACTGAACGTCACGATTCCATTATGAAAAAGCAGTGGGATATCCAACTCCAGGCACGTCTCATACAGTGGATTAAGAGCCGGATCATCAACAATATAATCCTCTACATAAGGATGCATCTTAATTCCCCGAAAAATGCCTTTATCTACATTCTCCCGCAGCATTTTTAATGAATGTTCCATATCCTTAATATTCACATACCCGATACCAAATAGTTTGTCCTTATACTTCTGCACATTTTCTATCACACCGATATTTTCTTTGTTAGCTGCCGCAATACAGGAACAGATATCCACCCCCTGCTCCTCCATATATTGAAATAACGGCTTATCATCATAATCTATAAATTTTTCCAAAAAGAATACGTGTGCATGTGTGTCAATTACCACTTACCTGACCTCCTCTAATTCTTCCCCTGCTTCTCTATCCGCAATTACAACCAGATTCGGATGAAGCCGCAGAATACTCGCCGGTACCTTCGGCGTAATTCCCCCATATAATGCTTTCTTTAAAATCCCCCTCTTACTGCTTCCGCTCACTATCAAAATAATCCTCTCTGCTGACATAATATCTTTAATACCCATTGTCACGGCTCTCTTGGGAACATTTCCATCACTGAAAAATCTGGAATTTGCTGCAATCGTCTCTTCTGTAAGCTCCACCACATTCACATATTCAGCAAATGAATCTGCAGGCTCATTAAATCCTATGTGCCCATTTCCACCAATTCCAAGAATCTGTATATCTCTCTTACCTATCTCTTCAAGTTTCTTTTCATAATCATCTGCTATTTTATCAATACACAGTTCCATCCCATCCGGCATATATGTACTTTTCTTCGAAATATTCACCCAATCAAAAAATTTTGTGTCCATATAATAACGAAAACTCTGCGGATGTGTCCCTTTAAGGCCGATATACTCATCAAGATTTACTGTTTGCACTTTTGAAAAATCAGCCGTCCCCTCTTCATACGCCTTTATCAGACAGCGATACATCCCCTCAGGAGTAGAGCCTGTCGCAAGACCAAGTATACTGTCCGGCTTATCCTTCACCTGTCTAAGAATAATCTCTGCTGCCGATCTGCTCATACTTTCATAATCTTCGGTAACTATAATCTCCATTTCTATTATCTCCTGTTCTGTTCAATCTCTTCTAAAACCGGAAGGCTTTCTATCGCTCCAAATCGTTGAACGGATATAGAACTGGCATAAACCGCAAAATCAATCGCACTCCTGTAAAAATTATCCGCTGACATTTTACCTTTATATGTCACATAATAGTACAGAAACGCAGACATAAATGAATCTCCGCCCCCTGTCACATCCACAACTTCTATCTCATCCGGCTTCTTACTGACCTTACAGTCATCTGCCCAAATGGTCGCTGTATTTCCTCCGTCTGTCACAATTACAACCTTTTTCTTTGAACGTGCAAGCCGCTCCGGTTCGATCTTAAGTGTCTTCGCTTCATCTTTTGTCATCTTTACAATGTCGCTTACTTCAACCAATCTCCTGCATTCCTGAATCATTATCTCTTCGGACATCCATGAATTCGGACGCAGATTTACATCCAGGGATGTAATCACACCGCTTCCTTTTGCCCTTTCAATTGACTTTTCCATCGTCTTCTTCGACTGGCCGGCCGCGGCCGCAAGACTTCCATAATGAAGAATTCTCGTATGATCAAATATCTCATCCGGAATTTCATCAAAATCCAGTGCACTATCTGCACTTTCACTTCTATATATCGCATATCTGAGCATATCGGCTGATTCTGGCATTACGATCGTAACTGTAGTAGGTCTTTTTCTATCTATCTGTATATACTGCGTATCTACCCCGCAGCTTTCCACAGTCCGCATAATACCTGTCCCCATTGCATCCCTTCCTACTCTTGCCAGAAGAGCCGTCTTTATTCCTAATTTCCCAAGACCGCACGCCACATTGTTCGGCGCCCCGCCGATCACCGCGCGAAATCGCCCCGGAATACATCCTTCCTCCGGCACAAAATCAACAAGAGCCTCCCCTATTAACAGCACATCATATTGTTTCATCATTCTTTACCTACATTCCATTCCAATAATTTGCTCAATACAAATGCCACAAACCTCTCTGTAAAAACAGCCAGAACCAAGATCCAAATGATTCCGACAACTACCAAATCTGTAGAAAGAATCGCAATAAATGCATTTAAAATTCTCCCCACTCCACTTTTCGCCCCTAAAAGCTCACCTACAATTACAAGCCCCCAAGACCAGCTATATGCCACTTTGATCGGTCCGGACATAGCTGGAAGCAGGCCCGGAAGCAATACATGATAAACAACCGTTGTCTTTCCTGCACCCAATGTTCTTGCAAAATTTTCCTGAACCGGGTCCAGTCTTTCAAGAGCCTCTGCACCAGCAACAAAAATCATTGTAAACGCATAAAAAACAATAATGCCAATGATTCCTCCCTGACTGGTTCCAAACCACAACAGGAAAAAAGGCGCTAACGCAAGCGGTGGAATCGCCCGCAGTATATCAATCAGCGGGTTAAAGATCTCCTTAAAGCTCCTAAATCTTGCAATAAGAAAAAGGCTGACAAATGCTATGGCTGTTCCAGACAGCGTCCCGACCAGATAACGTCCAAGCGTTGCCAGAACGTGCGGCCAGAATCCATTACTTCCTGCTCCCTGAAACTGTATTTCCGGACAGGACCCAAACGTCTCGATATAACGACTCAAAATTCTATACGGAGATGGTACACGTGTCTCTCCTAACGCAATACTCGCCAGAATCCATCCAAAAAATAAAAATATGATTCCTAAAACGGCAAGAATAAGATTTTTTGATTTTGACAGTTTTCTATCCATATCATATCTCTCCTGACGGGACACAGTACTTCGCTGTATCCCGTCTTTTACTATAGTTCATCTTTGTCTCTTTTTTACTTTGCTGCTTCTAAT
>CANDQP010000093.1 GCA_947388185.1 uncultured Dorea sp.
ATAGGGATCTGGTGTCTGCATGAGAATTGGGAGAAGGTGAAGAAGCTTAAGCTGCGGGACTGGATGGTGATCGCGGGTGCGCTTGGACTGGTGGCAAGCTTTGTACTCTCTTATTTTATTGTGGCTTCGGAGTATGTGGAAGTTATCAATGCAACTGTATATCCTGGGAAGCGGGTCAACGCAGGCGGATTCAAGCTGCACAAATTATTCTACTATGCGCAGGCTCCGTTTTATGCGTACCAGGACGTGGGGAATGCAAGTGAGGCAGGAGTCTATTTTAACCTGTTTCCGATCCCGACGCTAATGGCCGCCTATTGTTTCCTCAGAGAGAAGAAAAAGGACTGGCTTACCGGCGGATTACTGTTGGTACAGATTCCCATGCTGATCTATGTGACTGTCGGGTTTCCGGAGATGATAGCGAAGCTTTTGCTCTTCTCGCACTCTACTCCTAAGAGACTGGTAGATGTGGTTGGATTGATGCAGGTGTATTTGATCGTGATCTTACTGTCGCATTACAGAGATGCGGTGAAGCTTCCAAAGACGGCGGCGGGATTCATAGGAGCGGTCACGGCGGGCTTTGCCATCTGGGTATCTTCTTATAATTATCCGGATTATATGAGTCTCATCCAGAAGGCTGTGATGTTTGTCATTATCGCAGTGTCGGCGGTCTGCCTGATGATTAGTCTGAGGAGGAGAACGCAGATACTTTTTCTGGCGGGCCTGATTGCCGTGTCACTGTTTACGGGGAGTTATGTCCGTCCGGTGATCAAAGGCTTTGATGCGATCTATGCGAAGCCGGTCGCCGGGGAGATCCAGAAGATTGCTGCAGATGATAAAGAGGGAAAATGGATCACGCAGGGAGTAGTAGGGCTCTCGGCCTATACTGTGGCATGCGGAGCGCCCACGGTCAATTCCTGTAATGTATATCCGAATCTGGAATTGTGGGAAAGCTTAGATCCGGAGCATAAGTATTCGAATATATATAATAGGTATGCGCATGTAGATGTAGAATTTACGAGCCAAAAGACCAGCTTTGAACTGGTTTGGGGGGATCATATCAAGGTAAATCTCTCATATAAGGATATAGAGAAAACTGGAGCGGCGTATTTATTGTGTCAGGGAGAATTAAAGCCGGCGGCAAATAAATATGTTCAATTCGACAAAGTGTACGAAGAGAACGGAATGACTATTTATCATATCCTGTATGAATAACGTTAAATACTATATTTCCTTTTTGGTATTTTCTGACTTTAATGCTTCTAATTCTTTCTGGGACAAAGCCAGTTCCTGGGCGATCTTCTTCATCCGGACCGACATCCGTGATATTGCTATTGTCAGAACGAATGTAAGTCCCAGGGAAAAACAGAAGCCTAAAAAGAACAGCATATTTGCCGGGGTGTCGATTCCCATGATATCTGCGATTGTCTTGATCAGATCAGGGAAGAGATCCAGGATCAGGATCCCGATCCCCGCGGTAAGCCATGACAGGGCATAGCGCAGCTCCAGGGATTTCCTGCGGATCATATTGATGATGATACAGAGTGCGGAGATGATCGTGACCGCTACTATGATCTGTAATTTTAAGGTTAACATAGATTCTCCTTTCCACTGTTGTCCCGGATCCGGGCGATCAGCATCGCCAGAGTCACCTTTATCATGTAGTAAGCGGACTTGTTCATAGAGATAGAAGAGTTTCCTCCGTTTCTTGCCCGCATTACTACGGGAATCTCTATGATCTTCTTGCCGCTTCGGAGGACTGTCACGACGCTCTCTGGTTCGGGGTAATCTTTGGGATAATCTTCGGCAAACTGCTTCATGACGCCCTGTCTGACCATGCGTAAACCGGAAGTGGGGTCCGTGATCGTCTGACCGGTCAGTAATCTGATCAGTATGGTAAAATAACGGATGCCGATACGCCGGATACCGGATGACTGGAATCCCTTCTTGTCAATAAAGCGGGAGCCGATCACCATGTCGGCCTGGCTGCGGTCCATATAGTCTGCCATCTTTCGTAAGAATGCCGGGTCGTGCTGTCCGTCTCCGTCTACCTGTACCGCCAGATCGTAACCGTTTCTGTAGCCATAGATATATCCGGTCTGAACGGCGCCCCCGATCCCCAGGTTGACGGGGAGATGGATCACATTATAGTTATTCTGAGTGCAGATCATACGGGTCTTGTCCGTAGAACAGTCGTTGATGATGATATAATCGAATCCCGGGGCGTTCTCCTCTATATCTTTCACGGTTTTTTCTATATTCGCTTCTTCGTTGAACGCGGGAATAATAATGAGTTTCCTGGGATAGCCTTTCTGCATCCTGACCTCCTTAACTGCTGTTTTCTTATTTTTTGAAAATAATACATTTACTTAGAATATAATTAACTAACACAGCTAAAAATGCAAGAGAAATCTTGGCGAGAAGTATACCGCTTAGAAAAAGGAACCGGCAGCTGCCGGCGTTGAAGAATTCTACTGCGATCCAGAGACCTGCTTCTTCGATGACCAGAAAGGTTCCGACTCTTGCCGCGGTGAAGGATAGAAGCTCTGTTATCAATGTATTCCAAGCCCAAGTCCTGCTCTGAAAAACAAATTGCTTATTTGTGACGAAAGCAAATAGTGTTGCTATGATAAATGTAAATATATTAGAGAGTAGATAATATCGCTCTCCGAATATTTGATTAAAGACAATAAATGTGCCGAAATTCACAATTGTAGTCATGATTCCGAAGATTAAATAAGAGAGAGTCTCTCTGTTGGCTATCTGTTTAAATATTTTTTTCATTTTTTCCTTTCTGTATGCAGGCTATAGCGGTATTGATGCCGGCAATTTATTGTACTATATTTTAAGGGATTTGTCCATGCGTCGCAGCAATCATAAACTTTTAAGAAAATCTTAATTTTGTAATTGCAAACTGAGAAACCTTCTTATATAATAAAAAATGTCGAAAAATGCAGAAGATTAGGAGAATACGTTGAATCATGAAAAGATTTGTATATTTTCTGAAAAAGATATTATTTGTATTAGGTACGGTGCTGTCAGTGCTCCTGATGGTAGCGGCAGTAGTGATCTGCACCAGTATCCGGTGGATGTTTGATACCTGGAGTAATCTGACGATGGATGAGCTGGTGTTCCATCTGACGGCGCCCTTGGAAGGAACCAACGGGGAGATGATCGCGGAGTATTTAAGCGTGTGCGTTGCACCGGCCATATTGATCATGCTTCTGGCAGTCGTCTTGTTTGTTGCGTGGCATGATAAGAAGAGAAGATATCTGGTGCTGATGGGGGGCGGGATGGTCGTCTCGCTGACGGTGTCGGCGGTGTCTGTCCATGGCGCATGGAATAAGCTGGATGTAGGGAATTATGTAGCCGATCAGGGTACATATTCTACGTTTATAGATGATAATTACGTGGATCCGGCAGAGGTGCAGCTTAAGTTTCCGGATCAGAAGAGGAATCTGATCTATATCTTTCTGGAATCTATGGAGACCACCTATACGGATAAAGAGTCCGGAGGGGCATTTGAGGAGAATGTGATCCCGGAGCTTACCAGGCTTGCTCAGGAGAACGAGGATTTCTCCGGGTCAGACCCGCTTATTAACGGCGGTTATGCAATGCCGGGGGCAACCTGGACGATTGCGGCGATGTTCTCCCAGACTTCGGGAATTCCGCTTAGCATCTCTATCGAGGATAACAGCATGGATACCCAGGATTCCTTCTTCGCCAGTGCGATCACGCTGGGAGATATCCTTGAGCAGGCTGGATATTCGCAGTCGCTGCTGGTTGGCTCTGACGCAACCTTCGGAGGAAGGAGACTGTATTTTACAGAGCATGGGAATTTTGATGTCATAGATTATATGTATGCCAAGGATAACCAGAAGATCCCGGAAGATTACCGGGTATGGTGGGGATATGAGGACCAGAAGCTGTTTGAGTTCGCCAAGGAGAGGCTGACGGAGCTTGCCGCCGGGGAGCAGCCGTTTAATCTGACCATGCTGACGGTTGATACGCATTTTGAGGATGGATATCCCTGTCAGATCTGCAGGAGTACATATGGGGACGACCAGTATTCTAATGTAATGGCATGCTCCAGCCGTCAGGTGGACCGCTTTGTCAGATGGATCCAGCAGCAGGATTTCTATGCGAATACGACCATTGTTCTGGTTGGGGATCATCCGACGATGGATTCGGATTATTGCGAAGATGTAGACAGCGATTATGTACGCAAGGTCTACACTTCCTATATTAATCCGGCGGCGGGTGTCGCGACGGATACCAGAAGGAATTATACCACTTTTGATCATTTCCCGACTACATTGGCGTCTCTTGGCGTGCAGATCGAGGGAGAACGGCTGGGGCTTGGAACCAATCTGTTCTCCGGCAAGCAGACCTTAACGGAGCGTTTTGGGCTTGACTATCAGAAGCGGGAGATCGGAAGGAAATCCGAATTGATGGAGAGACTGGCGAATCTGGACGAGAATAAGCGGGAGTTGCTGATGCGGGAAGGAGAATTGGCGGATATCACAGTTGGAGAGTATGATATCATGGCGGGAGTGATACCGATAGAAGTGAGGGATATCGCAAATGTGCCGGAAGGAGTCGAGAGTGTCCAGATGGCGGTGTGGACGGCAGGCGACCAGACGGATATACAGTGGATCCAGATGGGGATGCGGGAAGACGGGAGTTATCTTGCACAGATCAATGTGCCGAGCTTTGGTTATAAATCGGGTGAATATCGCGTGCATGTGTATGTAGTGGACAGAACAGGAGCACAATACTTACTGGGCGCAGTTGAGGCGTATGCGCGGTAAATGAGAGGAGTATCGGGTCACCTCTTTCTTGGGCAGACATTCGGGAGCATTGCCTGGTCTGTGTGAGAAGGGGTGGCCCGAACCCTTGTCTGAACTATTACAAGGAATATTAGGGAGTGGCAGATATTATGAAGAAATTAATAGAACAGATCATGAAGTTTGGAGTGGTAGGAGTTCTTTGTTTCCTGATCGATTATGGGTTGATGATACTTTTGACGGAGCGGTTTGGAGTGGCATACCTGATATCTTCGGGAATCTCTTTCTCTGTGTCAGTGATCGTAAACTATATACTGAGCCTGACGTTCGTGTTTGACACGGGCAAGGATAAGAATAAGATCGCAGAGTTCGTAATCTTCGTGGTATTAAGCGTCATTGGACTGGGGATCAACCAGGTTCTGATGTGGGTGTGTGTGGAGAAGCTTCATATATATTATATGATCTCCAAGATCGGAGTGACCGGTGTGGTGATGGTTTACAATTTTATCACGAGGAAACTGATCTTAGAGAAAAGGGAATCGTGAATAATGACGAATTGTTACAAATTTGTTACGAATTTCGGCTCAAATCTTGAAATGTAGGTAATTCTGATATATAATATAGAAGTTAACGTAAGAGTCGTAGGATTCCCCTGCGACGGGCATAACAAGGAGGAAGTGACATGATGAAACGAATAAGGGGAAAGATTGCAGGAGTTCTGACTGCTGTATTGTTAGGTATGGCGATATTTCCTAACACTGTAGCGGCGACGGGGGAGCTTCCCGGGGAGACGGTTGCCGAGGGCGGTACAGAGAATCTTCCTGCAGATCCTTCAGGTGCGGATGAAGAATCTGCGCCGGTTGATGAAGCGGGCGAACCGATCGCCGCACCGGATGCAGAGCCGGACACACAGAGTCCGGATGCGCAGGAACCGCAGAATCCAGAGGAGTCCGGTGAGCCGGCGGCACAGAGCCTGGAAGACGGGACGGAGGGAGAGCCGGAAGCGGCGGCTCCGGGACTGATCAATTACATAGGAATCGATCTTCCGTATGTTCAGACGCCGGCAGAGCAGAAGCTTGCGGTATCCTACGGAGACGGTACGGAGAATGTGACGGATGCGAAGCTTGTCTGCGCAAGGCCTGACGGCAGTGAGATGGAGCTTGGCCTGACGAACAGGGAAGAGAGTCTCTATCTGTTCGGACGCACATTCGAGGAGAGTGAGGCCGGAGTGTACAAGCTGCTGCGGTTCGTGTATGTACAGGACGGCGCAGAGCAGGTGATTAATCTGCCGGATATCGGAATCAACGCGATGTTCGGTGTCAATGAATATTATCCGGGATATGAGAATTCGGAGGCGGTCGATATCGCAGAAGAGTCCGGAACAGCAGTGCCTGCAGAGGCATCGGCAGAGCCGGCGGCGTTGGCTGAGATGGAAGAAGCCGGGGTTACGCCGGAAGAAGTTGAGGTATCGGTAGTCAACGTTGATGTGAATGATGTAGGAAGCGCCGAGACGGATGTTGAGGAGACTCTTGAGACGGTTGCCGAGGAGGTTGACACTGATCAGAAGGTGTCGAAGAATTCCGGCGTCGGTTTTGCTGATACGGCGGCCGCTGTACTTTCATCAGTGGCGGATATCATTATGCCGGCATCGACGGCTAAGGCCGCGGGGAATAAGGTGGTAGTGCTCGATCCGGGTCACGGCGGATCGGATGGCGGAGCAAGTGCTAATGGACTGACAGAGAAGAATCTTACGCTCAAGATCGCACAGTATTGTAAGGCAGAACTGGAAGCGTACGGCGGTGTGACCGTCTATATGACGAGAACCAGTGATAAGGCTGTCGGACTGACAGAACGTGTCAATATGGCGAAGAACTGGGGAGCAGATGTGTTCGTCAGCCTGCATATTAATTCTGCAGTTGCATCGGCGAAGGGTGTCGAGGTATGGTATCCCAATAGCAATTACAACTCTACGGTACACAAGAACGGCAAAGAATTGGCGAAATATATCCTGGATGAGCTGACGGATCTTGGATTATATGACCGCGGGGTCAAGTACAAGGATTATCAGAGCAGTGACGGAAGCGCTCCGGTCAAGTATCCGGACGGATCACTGGCAGATTATTATTCTGTGATCAGAGACAGTAAGAGGGCAGGCTTCCCGGGTATTATCGTGGAGCATGCATTTATCACGAATACAGAAGATGCGCAGATGCTGGCGCAGGACAGCAAGCTTAAGCAGATGGGTATTGCGGATGCAACAGGTATTGCCAATTATCTGGGATTATCCAAGGGTACCAGCGTCAGAGTTACGAATCAGAATGATTTTGCGGGAACGGCCGACATCAAGGCGAATGGCCTTGGAACCAACGGGAAGGTCAAGGTGACACACCAGGCGACCGGTACGACTAAGAGATATTCCCTTTCCAGCGGAACCGGTACGATTCAGTTCAAGGTCAGTGATTTTGGCAATGGGCGCGGATCCTATCTGGTAGAGGGACAGAATTCATCGGGAAGGGTGCTTCATACGACTTCCTTCAATATGGCAGATACAAGCTGTAATGTATATGTGGACCCGGTCGGCAACGACAGAGAATATAAGATCGTAGCCAAGTTCAACGGGAAGACTCCTTCCGGGATATCGGCGGTTAAGATACCGGTATGGAGCGAGGAGAACGGACAGGACGATATCGTATGGTATACGGCAAAGGAAGTGTCAGACGGAAAATGGCAGGTGACGGTCGACGTCAGCAATCACAGATCTGCCGGTAATTATATCGTACATACATACGCGCTGATGTCAGACGGAAAGACGCTGAATTTCCTTGGGGCGACATCCTTCAATGTGTCTGCGCCTTCAGTAGCGCCGACGCTTACGGCTACGACAGAGAATTATGACGAGAAGGCAGGAACCTTCGACGTTATCATCAAGAATGTCAGCTCATCAGCGGGTGTTAAAGAGGTTCATGTGCCGGTGTGGTGTGCTGCCGATCAGAGCGATATCCATTGGTACACGGCGAAGAAGCAGAGCAACGGCGACTACAAGGTGACGGTAGATGCGGCGAACCATGGGTATGCAGCAGGTAATTATACGATCCATGTCTACGTGACAAGCGGAAATGGTGTCATGACCTTCGGAGGAACGGCGCCGGGTGTGAATGTGAAAGCAGTGGAGCGGGATATGAAGATCACTGCCGTAGATACTGACGGCAAGGAGATGAAATATCAGCTTACCGCAGCGAATGCAAGCAGTCTTGGTTCCGTGAAGGCAGTACAGTTTGCGACCTGGAGCGAGGAAGGCGGACAGGATGATATCCGCTGGTATAACGGAAGCAAGGGGGCATCCGGCAAATGGACTGCGACGGCGGATATTAAGAACCATAAGACAGCAGGAAGATATAATGTACATGTATATGTAACCCTGTCCAACGGTTCCATGAAGTTTCTGGGATCAACGACATTTACGGTATCTAAGCCGACACTGTCTGTTGTCTCAGGCGGATATGACAAGGGCAAAGGAACCTTTGATGTTACGATTACTAACGTGGCGTCCGTGTCGGGAGTGGAGAAGATCCAGATACCGGTATGGTGTGCGAAGAACCAGAGTGATATCAAATGGTATGATGCAGAGAGGCAGAAGAACGGAAGCTATAAGGCGACGGTAAGAATGTCGAATCACGGCTATTCCGTAGGAAAGTATCAGGTACATACCTATATTACAGCAGGAAACGGAGTTATGGCGTTCGGCGGTGCGGCTGCGGCTGTTGACGTGACACTGCCGAAGGTGGATATTACGGCATCCGACCTGGATGGAAACGGAACCAATTATGCGCTGCGAGCATCCAATACCGATATCTTCGGTGCGATCCGAGGCGTACAGTTTGCAACCTGGAGCGTTGAGAACGGCCAGGATGATATCAGATGGTACAGCGGCACCAAGAATGCGTCCGGACAGTGGGCGGCAACGGCGAACGTGAAGAATCATGGATCTGCCGGAAGATATAACGTGCACGTGTATGCGACTCTGGCTGACGGACGGCTGAGCTTCTTAGGTTCTACCGTATTCGATGTGCCGAAGGCATCTGTATCAGGAATTAAAGTAGAAGGCTATAATTCAGAGTCAGGAGCATTCAAAGTCGTAGTGTCCGGAGCGAAGGCACCGGCGGGTGTTGCCAATGTTCAGGTGCCGGTATGGTGTGCGGCGAATCAGAACGATATCAAGTGGTACGAAGCGAAAAAGCAGTCTGATGGAACCTATGTGGCAAATGTAAGTCCAGCGAATCATAAGAGTAATTCAGGACTTTATAAGATTCATGTATATGTTACGGCTGGAAATGGGACATTATCTTTTGTAGGTAACACTTCACAGATGGTAAATGTAACTAAGACACCGATTATGGGTGAGTCTTCGACTACAGTAAAACAGATGGTAGCATATTTTAAGCAAAGTAAACATACTTATCCTAGCTTGGCATTGGGTAAAGGTGGTGCAGGTACTCTTGAGCAATTCTGCCAGATTTATTTGGAAGAGGCAGCAGCAGAGGGGGTACGCGCAGAAGTAGCGTTTGCACAATCCATGAAGGAGACAGGATGGCTGCAGTTTAAGGGCAGTATTGTAAAGATTGAGCAGTTTAATTTTGCTGGACTTGGTGCAGAGGATGGAAATCCAACGGGAAAGTGTGAGAGTTTTAAGGATATCAGACAAGGTGTAAGAGCTCAGATTCAGCATTTGAAGGCGTATGCATCTACGGATCCGTTGAATAATGCATGTGTTGATGCAAGATTTAAGTATGTGAAAAGAGGATGTGCACCTTATGTAGAGTGGCTTGGACAGAAAGAGAATCCGAATGGATATGGATGGGCAACTGATGCGACATACGGCAGCTCTATTGCTGGTATGATCAAGAAACTAATCACCATGTAAAAGTTGCAATCAATGGGTAGAAGTGATATAATAGTCGGGAATTGCAGAGAATGTATGCTTAGGAACATAGGTGTTGAACAATGAATAGGAATAGATACACATCTGTAAGTACAGATTATTGAACAGAATTATAAATCGTAAACCGGCAGTATCAACTGATACTGCTAGTTTGCGTTTTGACAAACATCAATATATCATCATTATATTCATCTGGGAACAATCAGGGCAGGAGACAGCTTGTTTCCAGATGAATGCAATGATTTGGCGCAGTTCATTATTATACTAGGAGGAAGAGTTTTGTCTGCATATATACAGAATTTTATAAAGTTTCAGCCATTATTAGGAGAACTTATAGCAAGAGATATTAAGATCAAGTACCGCCGTTCGGTCCTGGGGGTTTTGTGGACGCTGCTGAACCCTCTGTGTATGATGATCGTGCTGTCGGTCGTCTTCTCGAATATCTTCAAGTTCGATATTGAGAATTTTCCGCTCTATATCTTAAGCGGACAGTTGATCTTCAACTTTTTCTCTGATGCGACGACCAGTTCTATGTCATCCATCGTATCGAGCGCGTCATTGATCAAGAAAGTATACGTTCCGAAGTATCTTTTTGTAATCTCGCACATTTTTTCGAGTTTTATTAATCTGATGGCGTCCTTTACGGCGCTTTTGCTGGTCATGACGGCGACAAGGACAGAGCTGCACTGGATGACGCTGCTTGCGCCGGTACCGCTGCTCTTGCTGGTTCTGTTCTCGCTGGGAGTGGGATTGGTTCTTGCGGCTGTTACTGTCAAGTTCCGGGATATCATGCATCTGTATTCGGTATTTATCACAGCGCTCATGTATCTGACGCCGGTGATCTATCCGATGGCGATGCTGCCGGAATGGCTGACAGGCTTCGTGATGCTCAATCCGATCACGAATATCGTACTTATGTTCCGTAACGTGATGCTTTACAATACTTTCTTTGGGTGGAGGTCATTGTTCGTGGCGGTGGTAGAGACAGGAATTATGCTTATGATAGGTTTCTGGGTATTCTATAAGAATCAGGATAATTTTATATTGAATCTATAGGAGAGAATATTAGGAGAGAATATATGAGTGACAAAGTGATGGTCAAGGTGGAGCATGTATCCATGAAGTTTAATCTGTCTTCCGAGAAGTTTGACAGTTTTAAGGAATACGTGATCAAGAGCCTTAAGAACCAGGTGTCTTTTGAGGAATTCTGGGCGTTGAGGGACGTGTCCTTCGAGGTGATGCAGGGAGATGCCCTGGGGTTGATCGGACTGAACGGGAGCGGTAAGAGTACCATGCTCAAGACGATCGCAGGTGTCTTGAAGCCCACGGAAGGCTCCGTGCATGTGAACGGAAGCGTCGCCCCGCTGATCGAGCTTGGAGCCGGTTTTGATATGGATCTGACGGCGCGGGAGAATGTCTTCCTGAACGGGGCGCTTCTGGGGCATTCGAGGCGAGAGATGGAAGCTTTCTATGATGATATCGTGAGTTTCTCGGAGCTTGAGAATTTCATGAATGTTCCGGTTAAGAACTTTTCGTCAGGGATGGTGTCAAGACTCGCATTTTCCATTGCCACTATCGGCGTACCGGATATTCTGATTGTGGATGAGGTACTCTCTGTGGGAGATTTCCGGTTCCAGGAGAAGTGTGAACGGCGCATTCAGGCTATGGCGGATCAAGGAACTACGATTCTGTTCGTATCACACAGCATCGCACAGGTGAAGAAGATCTGTGATAAGATCGCATGGCTTGAGAGCGGGCAGTTGAAACGGTTTGGCGCGGCAAGTGATATCTGTAAGGAATATGAACAATCATAGATGATGAGGTTGACAATGAAGAAAAGGGTAAGTTGGATCGTGATGATCATCCTTGTGCTGGTGTTTGCATACTGGTATGCGCATATCGCAAAGATGAACATGATATATGACAAGGGTGTGGATAACAGCGAATATATAAGCATGGGTATCCTGGAGGATCAGCGGGTAGAGCAGAAGTTTGTATGCCGTGAGGATACGATGGATGGGATCTATGTGAAGTGTCAGGTCACCGGGGATGTGACGGATGTGAATGTCTGTTACAGGATCACAAGCGGGTCGCCCAATACGCCTGTTGCAAGCGGAAGCTATCCGGCCAGTGAGCTTAAGGCATCCAAGTTCAATAAGCTTACGTTTGACACGATAGAAGACAGCAGGGACAAGGAATATACTCTATCTATATGGTCTGATCCGGTTTCAGCCAGGAAGGGAGTTTCGTTCTATTATCAGCCTGAGACGGAGGAAGGGACGGAGCTTACCATCGGCGGCAGTGCGGTGAATGGAACCATGATCATGCGGACGGTCACGAATCGGTTTGATATGGAGACGTTCTGTGTAGTCATTATATTTATTGCATTTATCACTGCATTTATGAAGATTTTGTATAAATTATTTGAATAGGTGAGATTATGAATAGTGAGAAGAATGAGTTTAGAATTATCAAATACCGGCTGAAGGTGGGCAATCCCAATATATTGCTGGTTCAGTGCTGGTTTTCCAACAATGAGATGGGGGATAATAAGCTCTTATTCCTGTTGGATGATAAGAGGCTGGTGCCGAAGATATCGATAAAAGAAGGAATCGAGATCAGAAAGCGGCATTTGACGGATTCTTACGGGATCGACAGAGAGTATTATTTCTGGCTTCCGCTGCCGGAAGCTATGAACAGCCGGAAGTACATCCGTATCTTTGAGGAGGCGGAGGGGAAGAAGCGGCTGGTCTATGCGATCCCCTGCCGTAAGATCATGAAGCTTCGGGGAAGAGTGGAGAGCTTTATCGAGGAATCCCAGGCCAAAGACGGTAAGGTGGAGATCAAGGGATGGTATATCGCAAAGGATCGCCCGGTTCGGATCACGGCCGCAGATGAGGGCGGGAAACCGATTGAATTCGACACAGAGGAGATGTTCAGGCAGGATGTAGTGGCGGAATTCCCGGAGACAGCGGCAGAGGATGCACATGGGTTCAAACTGATCCTTGACGATGCCGGCAGCAAGAGAGTGAAGATCGTCTTAAGCGACGGGAAGAACCGGACAGAGTATGACCATGAGATCTATCCGTCGGTGGTGAAGAAGGGAGTAACAGAAGCCAGGAAGATTAAGGCGAAGACGGTAAGTTATCTTAAGACGGAAGGTGTAAGGCGGACTGCAAGACGCGCTGTTGTCAAGCTTTTCAGGCTGAATGAGAATAACTATATGTCCTGGCGCAAGGCGAACGGGCCGACGAAGGACGAACTGGATGCCCAGAGGGAGGCGCGGTTTGACCGTATGCCTAAGATCAGTATAGCGGTTCCGCTGTATAAGACGCCGCTTAGTTATCTGGAGGAGCTGATCTGTTCTGTTAGGGAGCAGACCTATGGTAATTGGGAATTATGTCTGTCGGATGGAAGCGGTGAAGAGAACAGCGCGCTTACAGAAGCGCTTAAGAGATATCAGGAGTCTGATAGAAGGATCAAGACGGTGATAAGCCCTGTTCCGCTTAAGATCTCTGAAAATACGAATGAAGCGCTCCGTGTGTCAACAGGGGATTACATTGCGTTTGCCGACCATGACGATTTGTTGACTCCAGACGCATTGTATGAGTGTGTGAAGGCGCTCAATGAAGATCCGAAGATCGATGCGCTGTATTCGGATGAAGATAAGATCTCTATGAACGGGAAGGAATA
>CANDQP010000094.1 GCA_947388185.1 uncultured Dorea sp.
ACCATATAATCTCGTTCGCCTTCATCTGAAGGTCAAAGCTCGTTCCGTCTCCCTTATATACTGTCGTCTCCTGCGGTTCATAAGTATTATTTACCACGCAGTATTTGCTGTTCTTGATATAGGCATGCACTTCCACGTTGTAGTTGGTACTGAACCACCGGTGAAGCTCATCTTCCGCGCCGGAAGCCCACAGGATCGCCCGGTACAGAAGCCTGTTGTTCTCGAAGCTGTAGGGAAGCCCGCTGATGTACACGCCTCTCCCCTTGCCGAAGGAATTCACTGCCAACTGTACTTCCTTATCCTTCTGGCAGATCACAGTCGTACCGTCGAGCGCGAAGATATTCTTCTTGCCTTCCCCAAAATCAATATCGCCTTTGCAGTCCTCCGTAATAAAATGCTCATGCTCCTCCCAGTTATATTTGTCAACATTCAGCGTAAATCCGGTCTCTTCCTCAACACCCAGGACGCCCGCCAACTGGAAGAACCGCCCCTGCCACTGATATGCCGCCGGCTCGCCGACTCCGATGAAGCCTCCTCCCCGGTAGACAAATCTCTTGACAGCAGTCACGATCTTCTCATCCTTCCAGTTCTCTCCGCCGGTGTAGGCTGTATTGGCATCTCCCACGTTCAGGATCACGTCAATGTCATCTAGGATGGACGGATTCTCCCTGATATCCTCGAAGCTGATGAACCTGACGTCAAACGGAGCGCCGCTCAACGCCTCGATCACTCCCGCATACGAATAATTCTGCTTATAATAGAGCGCATGATGCACCATATGATTTCCCCATGCACGCATCTTTCCCCAACTGTTCAGCACAGCCACTCTCTTCACGCAATGAGGAACCGTCCCCTTGATATTCTCATACAGAACCCGGAACTCCTCGCAGACCTCCTCTACATAATCTATGAATTCCGGGAATTCCATCGCAAGCTTCAGATAACCGCCGTAACCGATCCGGTCGATCGGCTTGCGGAGGATGGCCCTTCTCGCCGTAACCCAGTTCACCTTCGCCTCCCTCACAGGGTCTCCCCCTTCGTGGAAAGTATCCGGGAAGAAATACGGCAGGAACCGGCCTTCCGTATAGCGGACTCCCTCGATATCACTGATCAGCCGCAGCGTCGCACCGTTGCCCACACTTCCAACGACTGCATCCAGCCCGATCTCTTTGAATTCATCCATGAAAGGTTCCATTCCGATCCAGTGGTCTCCAAGGAACATCATCGCTTCTTTCCCGCACTCATGAGTGATATCTACCATCTCCCTGGCAAGCTTCGCGACCTCTCTTCTCTGGAAATCCTGAAAATCCCGGAACTCCTTAGACGGAATCCGGTAGGTATTGTTCATATACCCCTGGTCGATAATATACTCCGGCCGGAACGGATAACCTGCTTCCCGCTCAAACTGTTCTAAGATGTACGGACTCACCGATGCCGAATACCCATACCAGTCCACATATTTCTCCCTGGCGAACTCATCGAAGATCAATGTGAACTGATGGAAAAATGTTGTATAACGTATCACGTCAATATGCGGATTATCCGCAATATATCTGCGCAGGCGCTCCATAGAGAATTCCCTGGTCTTTGGCTGGCGCACATCAAACGTGATCTGCTTCTCCACACCCTGCCAGTCATTGGTCACTGCATTGTACATATGCACCGGATCCCACATAATATAGGCAAGGAAACTCACCGTATAATCGTGGAATTCTTCCGCATGTGTGATCACTACATCGCCTGCTTCCTCCTCATAATGCCATCTGGCCGCAGCACCATCCGCACCGCAGACCTTTGTGCCGTCCTTCTCATCTGCAGGTACGGCCAGGCCGGTGGTACGGTCTATAACCTCCCACCATCTCCGGATATCGTCCCGCGAATTCACCGCCAGCATATCCGGATACAGATGGTTCATCAAATGGATCCTTAAGGTATCCTCCGCCGCATTATAAAACGGCGTCATGATATACATCTGCTGAATCTCTTCCGGGTGGGCCTTCGCCCACTCGTTGTCTTTCCTTGTAGTATAATAAGTCGAATACACCTTGGCATCCACAGCCTTAAGCTCTTCCGGATATTCCGTTCCGTCGCAGTCACGGATCGCGTCTGCTCCCCAGCGCTTCACAAGCTCCAATGTCTCCGGAACCACATCTACATCTGTCGGGATCGTAACCCGCCCTCTCCTATGATCATCCATATTCTTACCTCTTTTGACCCGTTTACAGGCTCCCTTTACTGAGGGATCTTAGATAACGCCGCCGCGTCCGCTACCAATGTTACATCTCCATGCATCTGAAGGATCGAAGCCGGAACCGCCGGAGTCACAGGCCCAAAGAACGCCTTCGCCACAATATCCGCCTTATCCTCTCCGCTGACAACGAGCAATACCTTCTTCGCCCGCATGATCGTCCCGATCCCCATGGTATACGCCTGCTTCGGAACATCATCTGCAGAAGCGAAGAACCTCTTATTCGCCTCGATCGTACTCTCCTGCAGATCTACACAGTGCGTCACCTTATCAAACGCATCTGCCGGCTCGTTGAATCCGATATGCCCGTTATGGCCAAGTCCCAGAAGCTGCAGATCCACCCCGCCAAGAGACGCGATCAGTTCCTCATATCTCGCACACTCCTTGCCGCTGTCCGGTTCCATTCCATCCGGGAGATTCGTGTTAGCCGGATCAATATTCACCTTGTCAAACAGGTTCTCATGCATGAAGTAATAATAGCTCTGGTCATTGGTACGGGGAAGTCCCTTGTACTCGTCCAGATTCACCGTCTTCACACTGGAGAAGTCCAGATTCCCCTCCTTATACAGAGAAACCAGCCTCTCATAAGTTCCGATCGGTGTAGATCCCGTCGCCAGTCCCAGTACGCAATCCGGCTTCAAGATCACCTGTGACGCGATAATATTCGCCGCCTTTCTGCTCATCTCCTTGTAATCTGCTGCTTTGTAGATCTTCATGAATATACCCTCCTGATTATCCTTTCTTTGTTTTATATCCACCCCTGCATGAGGGGAATATAATAAATGTGTGTCCGCATCCTTATGCTCTCCGATCCTTGCCTCACCGAAATATTCCGGCATGTGGAAGCTCGGAATCTCTGACCGGATCGGGAAACAGGCTGCATAATGCTCGATCGCCTTCGACTCTGATATCTTATAAAAATTACAGGTGAATCTGCTTCCTATCCCAAGATTCAGAGATCCATAGACATCCTCCAGCACCTGGATCGGAATAAAAATCGAAAAACTCCAATGATCCTCCTCTATCATCGCCGTGCATCCAAACAGGTCCAACTCTTCTTTGGAAAAATAGGTCCTGTATGTACGCCCGCTGCCATACGCCGCCAACAGCGCGCCGTTTGCATTCGCCTCAAAATTAAGATAAACCGCCGTCTCACGTCCGCCTCTCTGAGGTTCAAATTGGAAAAATGCTTCCATTGCACTGTCCCTGTAAACAGGGTCCAGAAAATTCTCATACGTACGGAGCGGTTCGCTCTCCTCACATACCATCTTCAGATAGAAGCCTTCATCCGGAACAAAACCCAGATATCCGTATGTCCTTGGAATAGCCTTCGTTCCCCACAGAAGATGCTCCACATAAAATGGCCTTACATTCTCCAGTTCCTTCTTACTGCTAATTACTTCTACTATCATAGACAATCCCTTTAACAGTCCTTTCCATATCATTCCCTACTGTTAATGTACCAAAAAAGGCAGCTAAAAGCAAGGGCAGACCGCCAGAAACGGATAATTTTGCCATATACAGGTACGAAAAAGGCTGCCGCCCGGTTAATGCCCGGTGCGGCAGCCCTTATACCATACAAGTATTCGCTTAATCCTGTACGTATGGCATCAGAGCGATGTGACGTGCTCTCTTGATCGCTACCGTCAGCGCTCTCTGGTGCTTCGCACAGTTACCCGTAATCCTTCTCGGAAGGATCTTACCTCTCTCAGAGATATATTTCCTTAACTTTGCTACATCCTTGTAATCAATCTCATTATTCTCCTTGCCGCAGAATACGCATACTTTCTTTCTTCTGCGTCCGCCGCCTCTTCTCTTGAAGCCGCCTTCCGGGCGATTACCTTTATCGTAAGCCATGGTGTTCAACTCTCCTTTCACATCTGATATCAACTAAACGGTAATTCTTCATCGATTCCGTCAGGAATGTTCATGAAGCCGTCACCTGCATCTGATACCGGAGCCGGTGCTGGTGCCGGTGTGGGCGCAGGACGGAAACCTCCGGCATTGGCATCGCTGACAGCCTTGCTCTCGGCAAATTCCTGTTCTTCTACGACAATATCCGTCGTGTATACCTTCACGCCGTCCTTGTTGGTATAGCTTCCGGTCTGGATCCGCCCGGTGATCACAACCTTCAGGCCCTGACGGTAAAATCTCTCGGCATGCTCTGCCTGTCTTCCAAAAGCTACACAGTTGATAAAATCTGCGGTTGCTTCTCCGTCACGCTTAAACCTGCGGTCAACGGCCAGCGTAAATCTGGCGATCGCCAACGGGTTCTCTCCTCCCTGTGAGTATCTCACTTCCGGATCTCTTGTCAAGCGTCCCATCAAAATTACTTTATTCATATAATTACCTCTACTTCCCGCTTATGCTTCCTGTCTAACGCATAAATATCTGATCACGTTGTCCATGATGCGGATTCTCTGTTCAATCTCACCCGGGACATCAGCTTCAGCATCGAAGTGGATGAAATAGTAGTATGCTTCTCTCATCTTCTGAATCTCGTAAGCCAGTCTTCTCTTACCCCATTCATCGACATCAGAGATCTGGCCGCCGAAACGCTCTACTAAAGCCTTCACCTTCTCGACTACCTGTGCTCTCTCGTCATCTTCGATCTTTGCACTGACAACAACAGCTAATTCATATTTGTTCATGTCGCCTTTGCACCTCCTTCTGGTCTTTTGGCCCCCGCTCAACTTATGTGGGAGCAAGGATATATTGTATCACGGATTAATATGATACCATAACAACGAGCTTGTTTCAAGCTTTTTTGCGCAAATCCTTCGTGTTTTTTTCGACAAGCTTGCGTGCGATCATGATCTGATGCCCGCAGCCCAAACATTTCAACCGGAAATCCGCACCCACCCTCAGGATCTCCCACTCCTTACTTCCGCACGGGTGCTGCTTCTTCAATGTAACGATATCTCCAACCTCGTATGTGTAATCATTCTTCATCATTGACCGCCCTCTTTCACTCTTTCACTCTCACACCCCTGACCACGAACCGATGATTATCGCTGGCGCTGGTACAGGTCGACAATGTAACGATCGTGTCGCTGGTCGTCACCTCGATCCCTGTATCATATAAGGATACCTGCTTCGTCATATTCAGGAAATTCTGATACTCTTCTTCCGTATTGAACTCGGTGAGATACGTATCCGAAGTATCCAGCACCTCGCCCATGGAATAGATGTGGTATATCAGCTCCTGTCCGTCCGGCGTATAGATATAGAAATACGGATTCGCCTCCCAGAACGCCCGATCCTCGTAATCCTGCAGATGCCGGAACATGGAGCCGTCCTTCATTCTGTGCCCGTATACGATCGAGTTCTGATCCCGAAAGTTCGGGTTGTTCTCCACATTCAGGAAGATCGTCCCCAGAGAATTATCATTTGCAGAGAACGTCTTGTGCAGATATTCCTGATTATCCTTCCCCTGGACGATCGGATAATTGATGATCGCCGGTTCCGGATCGAAACGGATCCAGCCGATGGTATCGGAATTAAGCGCCATCAACTCGTCGAAATTCACCTGGTATCTCGGTTGATTCCCGGCATCATCCCCGCCGTCGTCTTTCGTCTCGATCGCAAGCTCGCGGATCTTGTCATATTCACTTCTCCCGTCATAATAGCCCTTACCGATCTTGAACAACTGATATGCAGACACGGCAAATACCGCCAGCGCCACGATCAGGATCAAGTTCGACAGAATGCCCTTCCCTTTTTTGCCTTTTCCCTTCCTTCGGCGGCCCCTGTGCGGCCCATCCGCCGAATCTGCTCCTCTGGACGTCCGTTTGCCGCCGCCTGCAGGATTACCGTTTCTCTTTCTGACTTCTCCCATATCATACACTCCTCTATATCATTTCTGCTCCATGATCTCTACGATCGTCTTCTCTGTCTCAACCATTCCCGGAGATGCGATCATCCCCATATGCCTCATGGTATCCTCCGGCGTCTTCCCGTTGATTCCATGGATCTCTCCGATACATACGCCGTCCAGCGCCAGATCCGCAGACCGGAACGCCGCATCCACTGCCACGATCCCTTTCATCGTGCAGCCGTGGTTTCCTCCGTCGCAGATCATACCGGTCAGGCCGCTCGCCATATTCCGGATCACCCTGCCTGCCGCCGCCTCGTCTGCGCCCCTCATATATGCCAGGCCGCATGCCATCCCCGTTCCTGCCGCGATCCCGCATCCGCAGAACGCCGACAGTCTTCCCGAATACTCCTTGATATACATCGTGATCAGGAAACTTAGCGCCGCTGCCCGCAGAAGAACCGATTCGCCCGCCGCATCCTTCTCCCTTGCCGGAAGACCAAAGGGATCTTCACCCGGACAGCCTGCCGTCCGATACCATGCCAACAGCGGCATCGTCGCGATAATGCCGTGGGCCCCGCTCCCCGTAATACTCATTGCCGGCCTGCTAAGTCCTAATACTCTCGCCTCAATCGCTCCGTTACATAATAACTGCGCCGTCCTGAGAGGATGCTCCGATATCACCTTACCGCCGTTCTCTTTCAGAAGCCGCTTCGTGATCACTGTCCGATCAGATGCCAGCCCTTCCTCCAGCAATTCCATATTCATGGCAAATGCATCCCGTATGAATTCAATCTCCTCTTCCGACACCTCGTTGACATAACTCAATATGTCATGCAGAGAATACCGATGGATCATCGGTATATCCTTGTCTTCGCACACTCTGTCTGCATCCGTTCCTCTCTGGTCCGAGCTCCTTTCTCCCGCACCGCCGTTATATGCATCAGGACTTTCACCGATCCGCTCCCCATTCTTCTCTATAGCCACAATATTCGTATGGCTGTCCCGGATATGCACCGTACAGCATTCCTGATCCGTCTGTACTTCCGCATCAATCGTGATACTGGAACCGATATGATCCAGAACTACCTCGACCGCGCCGTCATTCACCAGACGCGCCGCTCTCTCGTCGTCTTCCGGGGTAATCTCTGCCAGAGACTCCAACCCCCGGCCCGCATCGGCAGCCACCGCCCCTAACGCCGCCGCATAGAGATTCCCGAACCTGGCCGAATTCGGGATCCCGCAGGTATAGGCATTCTTATACATACCCGAATTAAGTGCCACGCGGACCTTCTTAACCTCACCCTGAATCCGCGCCCTGGCGCTTGCCACCGCAAAAGCGATCGCCCCCGGCTCCGTCACCCCCAGCGCCGGTTTCATATCATCTTTGATCAATCTTGTCAATCTATCCATTTCTCTAACTCCACCAATCATTTACTGTATCCCAACGTGCTTTCTATTATAGCACGAACCGATCTGTGTATAAAGACTTTAAAAACTTTATATATTTTTTATCCGCAATTTATTGACTTTCCCCTTTCCCGGCGTATGATTATAAATAAGTTTAGGAGGTTGATTCACTTGAAAGAAAAATTTATACGATTTATGTACGGACGCTACGGCATAGACTCTTTCGGCAAATTCACAGTCATTACCGGTCTGATCGCCATGATACTCGCAGGATGGAACC
This sequence comes from uncultured Dorea sp., assembly GCA_947388185.1. Classification (GTDB taxonomy): domain Bacteria; phylum Bacillota; class Clostridia; order Lachnospirales; family Lachnospiraceae; genus Sporofaciens. Next base: position 7,753 of record CANDQP010000094.1, read on the forward strand.
ACAGTATGATCTTATCCCTCTTATCCTGGGTATGCATCATCTACTCCTATTTCCGCATGTTTTCGCGGAATATTTATAAGCGCTCTTCGGAGAATCAGAAGTATCTGAACAAGACCTATAAGCTTCGGACCGCCGTTTACCGTCAGAAGAACCTGATGATACAGCGCAGGACCCACCACATCTACAAATGTCCGGCCTGCCGCCAGAAGATCCGCATCCCGAGAGGCAAGGGACGCATAGAGATCCGCTGCCCGAAATGCAGCGCAACATTTATCAAGAACAGCTAATGAGGATAACTACATGTTTGGATATATCGCAATCAACAAGGCCGAGATGAAATTCAAAGATTATGACGTATATCACTCCTACTACTGCGGACTCTGCAAGCGTCTGAAAGAATCTTACGGCATCCGCGGACAGATTACTTTATCTTATGATATGACCTTTCTCATCGTACTTCTGACCGGGCTGTACGAACCGGATACCAGAGAAGAGACGGTGAACTGCATCGCGCACCCTCTGGAAAAGCACCTGGCCAGAACCAACGAATACACGGATTACGCTGCCGCTGTCAATCTTATCCTCTCTTATTTTAAATGCAAGGATGACTGGGAAGACGAGCGCAGACGGCGACGTTACATCGAAGCCCGGCTCCTATATCCTCATATGAGAACGATCCGGCAGCAATACCCTCATAAAATTGCGGCCGTATCGGATAATCTCCGAAGACTGTCCGAGCTGGAACGGCAGAACGAACAGAACATTGATCTGATGGCGGGAATCTTCGGCAATATTATGTCAGAGATCTTCGCCTGCCGCAAGGACGAGTGGGAGCCTTCTCTCCGAAAGATCGGTTTCTTCCTGGGCAAATTCATCTATCTGATGGATGCTTATGAGGATGTAGAAAAGGATATCACAGCGGGAACCTACAACCCGTTCAAAGAAGCATTTCAGAAAGACTCGCTTTTTGCAGAAAACAGCCGGCATCTGCTGACCCTGATGATGGCGGAATGCTCCCGGGAATTCGAGAAGCTGCCGATTCTTCTGCATGTTGACATTCTTCGCAATATATTGTATTCTGGCGTGTGGTGCCGTTACACAGAAGTAACATCACGGCGCTGAGTTTGCCATACCCAACCGGGTAAGATCATTCAGTCAGTTTCAGGAGTATAATCATGATAAATCCATACAGCGTCTTAGGCGTATCACAGAGCGCCTCAGATGAAGAGATCAAAAAAGCATACAGAAGCTTAAGCCGCAAATACCACCCTGACGCCAACATCAACAATCCCAACAAGGATCAGGCTGAAGCACGGTTCAAGGAAGTTCAGCAGGCGTATCAGCAGATCATGCAGGAACGTGAATACCAGACTTCCGGCAGCGCCCAGGACGGTTATGATCCTTCGGGTAATTTCGGCGGATTCGGCAGCTTCGGCGGGTTCGGCAATTTCCGCGGCTTCAGCGGACAGTACCGTCAGGCGGACGCCGGTCCCACCGAATCGGAAGATGACCTTCATATGAAGGCGGCAAGCAACTTCATCAACAGCCGTCATTACCGGGAAGCTCTGAACCTCCTTAACGGGATCAGAGACCGGAACGCACGCTGGTTCTATTACAGTGCACTTGCCAATTCCGGCATCGGCAACAATGTGATCGCACTGCAGCACGCCCAGGAAGCGCTCCGCCTTGAACCCAATAATTTCCAGTACCAACTTCTGGTCAACCGTTTCCAGAGCGGCGGAAGCTGGTATCAGCGGCAGCAAGACCCCTACGAGACTACATATACCGTCGGAAGCAGCTGGTGTACGAAGCTTTGCATCGCCAATATCCTGTGCAATCTGTGCTGCGGCAGCGGAATGTGCTGCGGAGGCGTACCGGGCGGTTATATCTAAATCATTTCCCCACGATCCAGGAAAGGAGGCCAGGCCATGATCGAATATCTTGTACTGTATCAAAGTGAATCCGGCAATACGAAGAAAATAGCCGCAACTATCTTCTCCCATCTTCCGGGCACCTCAAAAGATCTGATCGATATCACAACCGACAAGACGATCCCGGAAGCCAGGGTCTACTTCATCGGATTCTGCGTACACCGGGGTTCCTGCAGCATGGCTGTCAGCGACTTCTTAAGCGGATTAAGCGGCAAGCAGATCGCCCTCTTCGGAACCTGCGGGATGGGCGATTCGCCCGAGTATTACAGCGCCATTGAGTACAGCGCCAACGCGTGGATCGAATCCGACAACGACTATCTGGGCGCATTTATCTGCCAGGGCAAGATGCCCCATCGGGTCCGCCAGAAATACGAAGCCCTGCGCACCGACAAGAACGCCTCACAGATCAACCTGTGCATCCGCAACTTCGACGCGGCGCTGACACATCCCGACAGTCTGGACCTCGAACATGCCAAGGTATTTGTGGAAAAGATATTGCGAAAGATAAAAGCAGAGGATTAGTACCGTAACGTACCGGATCCTCTGCTTCTTTCAAATATTCTCCGTGTATCTGCATGCCGGATACCCGCTGCAGCCCCAGAACTCACCGAACTTCCCGCTGCGCTTCTTAAGGAACTGCCCGCACTTCGGACAAGTCCTCGTATTCGCCTTCACCGCCGAAGATTCCAGCTCCTTCCCCAGCATCTCGAACACCTTCTGATTCATACGGCAGTCCGCTAGCGCACGGTGCGCCCCGTCTGCTGATATGTGATAATGGGACGCCAGATCCACCAGCTTATAATGGGACAGCTGCCAAAGGCACTGCCTGGCAAGAGTCAGCGTATCTATGTAGTCATTCGCGATCGTCTTCCCCCAATAACTTTCCGCGTCCCGCCAGATGAACTTCATATCAAACGTGTGTATGTTATGTCCCACCAGGACCATGCCGCCGATGAATTCATTGAACTTCGCCAGCGCATCCTTGAATACCGGCGCATCCTTCACCATGCTGTCGTAGATGTTATTGACCTGCGACGCATAGAACGGAATCGGGCATTCGGGGTTGACCAGTGTTGAGAATTCCTCTACGACCCTGCCCTTCTGCACCTTGACCGCTGAGATCTCTATGACCGCGTCGCTGTTAGAATTCGTCCCGGTCGTCTCTAGGTCGAAGACCACGTAATCCGGCGTGTATTTATCAAGCTTTCTTCCTCGTTTCTCTCCAAGCATCTTCTCTTCTCCTTTAGTTCCATTCAATTAGTTTCACCTCAAGCTTAGTATCTCTATTTTCTCTTTTCTAAACTTGAAGCTATGGGGCTGACCTAAAGGTTTCGCATAAACGCGAGGGTTTTAACCCCATTATACAGACAATAAATGCCCATACGACTTACACCTTCCTATGTAAACTTCTTATCTAACTGACGTTTCACATCCTCCCCCAGATCATCTGCCCGATATCCATGGAAATCAATATCTCTTTCATTCTGAAACGCATAATAATGACCATTTTTCTTCGCATACAACCGTCCTTTAATATAAATTGCCTTATTTAACAGCTTTTGTGCTTCCTCCCCTTGCAGATCCATTCGACTTCCGATTTTACCTTTACCATAAAAATTTTCTCTGTCAAATTTATGTTTCTTTTCATTTGCAATATATCGCCGAATTCCTAATTCTTTTCTATAATAATCTATATGTTCATCCTTAGACACATTTCGGATCTCGACTTTCTCTCCCTCGATTACCCCTATCACAATCGGCATCGAAAATAATGCATCCGACAAAAGACTAATCAGTATATTCCCGATTCCCAACGAACAGATTGCAGACTCTTTCCTGTCAATCCTGCACACACTTCCTTCACATTCTCTGTATGTTCCTCTATTGGTCAAAATACTGAGCAATAACGACCTTTCTTCTCTCCCTTTAAATTCCTGGATCAACTGAATTAATTTGTAACCCGGTCCTATTTCCGCCTGGGAATCTATCACAGCTGTCTTTATTTCATGTATATTTGTTATTTCATCCTTCTCAATTCGTTTACAAATATCCAGAAAATGATGCATACTTTCTATTGCTAGATCTACTGTTATAAATGGATATCGAAACGATACATCATTAACTACAGCTATCATTTTTATCACCTGTTACAACAATTCCAACAACGCATTGTCCCACTCATCAAAAAATCCCTCCGGCCATTCGTCTAAACGACCGTTTTCATCTACTGCCGGGCATAATACTTTATGTTTATAAGAATCTTCAATATCTTTATAAAAGAAGAAAAAATCCGTATTTTCCGGTTTTAATTTTCCTCTCTTTACAGCAACACGAATTCCATTCAGAACATGGTCACTATGTGTCTCCACGATAACCTGAACACCGCCGGCCCCTGCAGCCGCTATTAACTCTCCCAGCACTCTCTGCCCTCTTGGATGGATATGTGCTTCCGGATTTTCAAGAAGTATAATATCTCCTGGCTTTGCAGATACCAATGCAACAACTACTGGAAGCACATAAGTAATACCAAACCCAACATTCACACTTTTATAAGAATTCGTCTTCTCTCTTCCCTCAATATATTCGTATTTTAATTCCGCTGTTCTGGAAGACATGTTAACATTTATGACCGGTGACACGCCCGGAGATATGATATCAAGCCAGGCCTTCACCTGATCTGCAATCGTTATTTTCTCTCCATCTCCGATTACAAGTTCTCTATTCTTCACATCTTCTCCACCATGGAATTGCAAATATTGAACCGCGAATTCTCCATCTTTTCCAAAATATCTCTCAGTCAGTTCCTTCTCATTTTCAATTCGATATAGAAATTGTGGTTCTATACGATATGCCGATAAATAAAAGATTCTATCTGTCCATTGACGAAACATATCTTGATCACCATATAACTCAGAGTTCTTTACCGGCAAACGATCTTCTTCTGGACAATATTCAAACAAGTACTTTCCTCCATTGCCATTAAGCTGAATTTCAATACCTATCTCATCTTCCTCCGCCTTTTCAAAAAGGACATCTTGCCCTACACCAAGATCCACATATTTCCCTTTTAAAAACAAAGCCTCATCTGACACAATATTTTTTTGCGATTGCCCTAATAGCAAGATACTCTGCATAACCGTGGACTTACCCATCCCATTTAATCCTGTTAAGACATTTACTGCGGAAAAATTTATTTTAAGTTCACTAAAGCATTTAAAATTCTTAAGATTCAATCTCTCAATCATAAAAACTCCTTTACAAGACTCCGGCTCATCTCAATCCGTTTCATAAACGAATAACGATCACCTGCTTTCAGCGCCACAGCAAAATCTGTATTTGCAAGTAACTCTCCGAATTTACGCAAAAACTCTTCTCGAT
>CANDQP010000095.1 GCA_947388185.1 uncultured Dorea sp.
TAAAATATTAAATTTTCAAGGTTCTATTTCGCGGGCTTTTGACCCCAGCATCATGTCATTGAAATATTCTACAAATTTTTTCAGAGTCATATCCATGTCAAGCCGGCCGTCATGAATGAAGTAACTTTTATCCCGCTGTGCCAGGGCGCCGATTTTGCTTGAAAGCTCCTCTTCTGAAAGAAAATAATTATAAAGACGCATTTCAAAGATGCGGTTTGCAATCTGTACTTTTCCGTTCTTATTGACCGCATATCCAAACATATGGGAAAGATTGATTTCCTTAGTGTCCGGGTTATATGAGAATTCATTTCCCTGGAATAAAATAGCCTGAAACATCTGTTTCATTGACGGATATTCTTCAAGATGCCGGATCATGCTTTCGAACAATGGGACGGAATTGACTAAGAGCCTTTTTACGGCTTTCTCGATTCCGGCTTTCCCCCATGCGTCTGCCGGATTTTCACATTCATTGCCCGGAATAAGTTTTTCATCGATAAATTTGCATATTGAAGAGACCAGAACGGGATATCCGGCGGTATACTGATATATTTCTTCTGCCATAAGAGGAACATTCATTCCCGTATGGCAGTCAGCCTCATATTCCTCCAGCATGGACATGATCTGTGCGGGTGAAAAACTCATATCCATATCAAAGTCTGCGGCAATATTCCAGGGACTATTGTATAGATGCTCCGTTTCGGGACGCAATTTTAATTTCAGGTTCTTAATGTCATATACGCCCGCAAGGATCACCGAATGGAAGATCGGCGTATTCTCACGTTCCAGATAATATCCGCGAAGCTGTGCCAGGAAATCAATAAATACCTGGTTATTGCTTGCGCTGTCAACTTCATCGATCATCAGTACGACAGGACGCGGACTGATCTTGCACATATCGCTTAAGCAGCCAAATAATTCGATCATGCCTGTGCTTGGATCATCGATTTTTAAAGCCGATAACCGCTCCTGCAATTTCTCAGTATCTTCTGTGGGAACCATACGGAGGGCTGCGGACAGACTTTGGGCGAAGGCTCTTGAAAATGCGGTTTCGTTTTCAAAGTTGGCGGTTGCAAGCTTTTGAAAATCCAGTGAAAAAATTATATAGTCTTTTTCTAAATACTTAGCCAGAGCCTTAAGCGTTGTGGTTTTTCCGTATTGACGCCCCCGGTTGATGATGAAATACTCCTCATTGTCAACATAAGTCTCTTTTATGATCTTCAATCTGCCGTCAAGCCTTACCATATAGTGTTTTTGCGGATTACAGAAACCAGTGATGTTAAATCTGCGTGCCATTCGACTTCCCTCCGTTAAATCTGAACTGTCACTTAAGAACTGCAATCTAATTTTAACATCATACATCCGTCTTTGACAAGAGAGGGTTCCCAAATATCAGCCGTCTCTATATCTTTCCCGAAATCTTTCCATTATTAGATATTGACTTTCCCGTTATGTGTAAAGTGTATAATCAAAACAAATTCTGGAATCTATGAACGGAGGGTGCGGATGAAAGGAAAGGTTGAAGCTGATAGAGCGGGATTTTGGACATACCTGCGATTACGATCAGATCATGGAGGATCTGCTAAGAGTCAGAAGGAAGGTGAAGAAGGTTGAAGGGAATGGAATTATCCCAGAGTTTTTATGAATTCTGTAAGGAGCAGTTATTTGCCGGCGGCTTGGAGGAGCTTCGGGGTTATGCTGCGGCAGGGCTGGTCGGTGAGGGATCGGAATGTTTTGGCTATGATGATGATATATCACAGGACCATGATTTCGGCCCGGATTTCTGTATCTGGATCCCGGAGCGGATCTATCAGGAGAACGGAGGCAGGCTAGAGGCGGCATACGGCGCATTGCCTGAGACATACCGCGGATATCCAAGGAGCAGTTCAAGACAGACGCTTATCAGACGCGGTATCATGACGGTCGAGGGATTCTACAGGAAATATACCGGAATCCTGCACATTCCGGCTGACGCAAAGGAATGGTTCCAGATTCCGCAAGGTTTCCTTTCCGTTGCGACAAACGGCGCGGTATTTGAGGATCCATACGGAGAATTTACACGCAGGCGGGAATATCTGCTTGCCTATTATCCAGAGGATGTGATCCGAAAAAAGCTGGCGGCAAAGACGGTAGCCATGGCGCAGGCAGGGCAATACAACTATGTACGATGTTGTAGGAGAGGAGAATGGGAGAGCGCATATCTGGCAGGCGGAGAGTTCGTCAGATCTACCCTTTCTGTGATCTACCTGCTGAATAAGAAATATATGCCGTTCTATAAATGGGCGTTTCGGGGAGTGGATACGCTGACAGAGCTTCGGAATGCAGCCGTCGATCTGAAAGCCTTTGTCCGCCTGGAAGATTCGTCAAAGAATGCTGTACAGAAAAGAATCCTGATAGAAAGTATATGCAATGAAATCGTCTGTGAACTAAGGAAAAAGGGCTATTCTACAAGTAACGGCGATTTCCTTGAACCCCACGGGAATTCTATAATGAGCGGTATCCAGGACGATTGGCTTCGCAGCCTGCATGTGATGGCAGATTATGACTAGTGTTCCGGAAAATGATAGAAAGAGAAGGAAAGAAAATGGCAGTAAACAGAGAATACAACTCCAAAGACGAATTGATCGATCAGATTATCTCAGAAGAATACGCTATGTTTTCTGAGGTACAGAACATAGGCGGCCGCGCTTCCTGCCAGGATGATTATGACACGTTTTATATTATGCGGTGCGCTCAGCACAGCATTTTTGCGGAGAATACGCTGAAAAGCTATCTGCATGATATAGAAGACGCACGGAAAGCACAGAGGAATCTGATTACAGAAAAATATTCCTGGATGATGGAAGAAACCGATCCAATCTGGTTTAAGGAAAAGTTGAGTCCGCATCTGCCCCGGCTTAGCCTGCGCAAGATGCGTTTGGTAGAAAGTATGACGGTTACTTTCATGAATTGTTATGAGGATGTGAGAAAGCAGTATCCCAATATGCTCGCCTGGGGACGCGATCCGTATGACAATCAGGGCGGCGCATCTATCCGGCTGTATTTTTCCGGTGAACTTAAGACATGGTCGGAAGAGACCTTGCTGCTGGCTTGCCGGGATATCATTTCGCATCTGGAGAAACATGCAAATCCGGTGCGTATGATCTATGAGAAAATCATGGATTTTTACAGCCGCGTACTGATGTAAGAAGGCAGAAGAGGTGCGGGGCAGAATTCCCGTTAGGGGAAAGGGGGAAATTCTGTAAAAACAGGAAAAAAAGGGCTGTGAGTTTTTCCGAGACGCCGGATAGAAGGTGAAAGGGGATTTTTAATATAAAAATTGCACAAAAATGCAGTTGAAAATAGGTAGAAATGTACAATATTGACTTTGACCGATAGGGAAATGATACCTTAAAAAAGGAACAAACAGTTACTTTCGGGAGGATCAAGAAAGGAGGAGACAATGAGATATTACGGCGAAGAGGCTTTGGGAATGGTTGAGACACTGGGAATGGTTCCCGCGTTAGAAGCGTGTGATAAGATGCTGAAAGCGGCTGATGTCGAATTGGTCTCGTATGAAAATGTGGGCTCTACCCTGGTGACGATTTTGGTCAAGGGAGACGTAGCTGCCTGCAGGGCGTCCGTTGACGCAGGAAAAAGAGCAGCGGAGCAGGTAGGCAAGGTGACGGCGGTGCATGTGATACCCAGACCGATTCGGATCATCGGTGATATCGTATCCTGTCATGATGTAGACATTTATTAATACATAGGGAGAGGGAAGACTTATGGCTAAATATAATGCTTTGGGTATGATAGAGACGTTTGGTCTTGTATTTGTACTGGAAGCCGCTGACGCGATGATTAAGGCTGCTGACGTGGAGCTGGTGGGCTATGAAAACACAGCTTCCGGCTATATCTCAGTGCTGGTTGCAGGAGACATTGCCGCCTGCCAGAGTGCGGTAGATGCCGGCGTGAAGGCGGTGAAGGATATGGAAGGCAATCTGTACAGTTCCGTGGTGATCGCAAGCCCGCATCCGGATCTGTACAAGATCACAGAGCGTTACTGGTTGGATAAACTCCTTCCGCAAAAAGAGTAGAGTGCTTAAGGGAAGGAGACGACATGAATATTATCGACAATGATCTGCTCTCCATCCAGGAAGCCAGGATATTAGCTGAAAATGCAGCTATGGCGAAGAAACAGCTTGCCCAATTCTCTCAGGAAAAGCTCAACACCATCGTGGAAGGAATGCTTGACGCAGTAGTTATGCATCTGGGAGAACTTGCCTTATTGTCCCATGAGGAGACCGGTTACGGGAAGGCAGAAGACAAGGCTGCAAAGAATTATTTTATCTGTGAATCGGTAAGACAGCAGATCCGCAATATGAAATGCGTTGGATTTATAGAGGAAGATGCAGATAACTGCACGGCGAAAGTGGGAGTGCCCTTAGGAGTGATCGCGGCGTTGGTGCCGTCTACCAATCCGGTATCTACCACCATCTTCAACGCAGTGATCGCGGTAAAGGCGGGCAATGCCATTATCTTTTCCGCACATCCAAGAGCAGTTAAGACGGTCGGAAGAACATTGGACATATTGATAGAGGCCGCCTGCGAACACGGTATGCCGGAATATGGGATCTCCTATCTGCACGCGGTGGACAGGGAAGGGACCAATACCCTGATCAGGCATCCTGAGGTGAATCTGATCCTGAATACCGGAGTTCCTGCATTTCTGGATGAGGCGAACCGTTCCGGCAAGCCGCTGATCTACGGCGGAAGCGGAAACGGACCTGCATTTATCGAGAGAACTGCCAATGTGAAGCAGGCAGTCAGCGACATTATCGAAAGCAAGACTTTCGATTACGGAATGGTATCTGCCGCGGAACAGTCCATCGTAGTGGAGCGGTGTATCGAACCGGAAGTCCGGCGGGAACTGACCTCGCAGGGAGCGTATTTTATGACGGAGGAAGAATCCGTCAGATTAGGCAGGCTGCTTTACAACAGCGACGGAAGCATCAATGCGGAATTCGTCGGGATCTCTGCAAAACGTCTGGCGTCAAGAGCCGGATTTTCCGTAGACGGGCAGGTAGAATTGCTGATCGCCGAAGGGAAATACGCGCTGAGCGACAATCCATATAACAAAGAGAAGCTTTGTCCTGTGCTTGCGTACTATATCGAGGATGACTGGCAGAATGCCTGCGAGAAATGCATCGAGCTGTTATTTGCCAAAAACGGCGGGCACACGCTGGTGATCCATTCAACGGACGATTATGTGATCCGGCAGTTTGCACTCAAAAAGCCGGTGGCGAGGGTGTTGGTCAATACCCCGGCGTCGCTTGGCAGTATGGGCGTGACTACGGCTCTGTTCCCGGCGATGACGCTTGGAAGCGGCGTGACAGGACAGGGTATCACGTCGGAGAATGTATCGCCGTTGAATCTTGTGTATATCCGCACGGTCGAGGCAGGTATCCGGGACAGCGCATATATCAGGAGATATTGCGGTGATCAATTGGCGGAAATCAGGGAGAAACGCAGGATGGAACGCGAAGAGGGACTGCGCCTGATCAGGCGTCTGATCGGTGAGGCGGTTTCCTCTGCATCGTAATCAATGAAAAAGATAAAAAAGAAAGTGAGGTATATGAGAATTGGATATTCGTGAATTTTCTACAAAACTCGCAGAAGCAACCAGGGATATGACGCCGGCAGAGCGCCAGGCGATCCAGAAGATGTTCCAGGGAATGAGCGAGCAGATCACAAAAGAAGATCCGGCGCCGGCATCTTGCGCGTCCGGATGTAAGGACGGATATGCAGGAACGGCAGATCACGGGACAGCTATTCCAGAAGGACCGACAGAGCGTATATTGGCTTTGAAGAGGCAGTATATGAGTTGGAAACCGTCCATCACAACACATCGTGCAAAGGCAATCACCAAGATTTATCAAGAGAATCCGGGAATGCCGAAGATCCTGCTTCGCGGAAAATGTTTCCGTTATTGCTGTGAGACGGCTCCGCTTGTGATCCAGGAGAATGAGCTGATCGTCGGCAACCCGACAGGAGCGCCGAGAGCCGGTGCATTCGCTCCCGATATCGCATGGCGGTGGATGCAGGATGAATTGGATACCATCGAGACACGCGACCAGGATCCGTTCTATATTTCACCAGAAGATAAGAAATATATGAGAGAAGTTCTGTTCCCATTCTGGGAAGGAAAATCTGTAGACGAATACTGCGAAGGCCAGTACCGTGAATGCGGCGGCTGGGAATTATCCGGCGAGTCCTTTGTATCCGATTGTTCCTATCATGCGTTAAACGGCGGCGGCGATTCCAATCCGGGCTATGACGTGATCACCATGAAGAAGGGTATGATCGATATACAGAATGAAGCCAGGGAAGCGCTGAACCATTTAAGCTACACGAATCCGGAGGATATTGATAAGATCTATTTCTACAAATCTGTGATCGATACGACCGAAGGCGTTATGATCTATGCTCAGCGCCTCTCAGACTATGCCCGCCAGATGGCGTTAAAGGAGACGAACCCGCAGCGCAGGGCAGAGCTTGAGAAGATCGCAGAGATCAATGCAAGAGTTCCAAAATATAAACCGGAAACCTTCTGGGAAGCGATTCAGGCAGTATGGACCATTGAATCCCTGCTTCCTGTAGAGGAAAACCAGACGGGTATGTCTATCGGCCGTGCGGACCAGTATATGTATCCGTACTATCGGGCAGATATCGACGCCGGACGTATGAACGATTATGAGGCATTTGAGCTTGCAAGCTGTATGCTGATCAAGATGTCCGAGATGATGTGGGTAACGTCTGAGGGCGGTTCCAAGTTCTTCGCCGGATATCAGCCGTTTGTAAATATGTGCGTCGGCGGATGTACACGTTCCGGTGCAGATGCGACCAACGATCTGACATACCTGCTGATGGACGCGGTAAGACACACGAAGATCTATCAGCCGTCGCTTGCATGCCGTATCCACAATAAATCTCCTGAGAAATATCTGCGTAAGATCGTAGATGTTGTGCGTGCGGGTATGGGATTCCCGGCCTGTCATTTCGACGATACGCATATCAAGATGATGCTGGCAAAGGGCGTGTCTGTAGAGGATGCAAGAGATTACTGTCTCATGGGCTGCGTTGAGCCGCAGAAGGCAGGACGGTTATATCAGTGGACTTCGACTTCTTATACACAGTGGCCGATCGCCATTGAACTTACGCTGAACCACGGAGTTCCGCTCTGGTACGGCAAACAGGTAACACCGGATGAAGGACCGCTTACCCAGTATCAGACTTTTGAGCAGTTCGACCGGGCTGTTAAGAACCAGATCGATTACATCACAAAATGGACGGACGTTATGACGGTGATCTCCCAGAGAGTACACAAGGAACTGGCGCCGAAGCCATTGATGTCCATTATGTACGAAGGATGTATGGAAAAGGGCTATGGAGTTGAATCCGGCGGAGCTATGTACAATTACGGCCCGGGCGTTGTATGGTCAGGACTTGCCACCTACGCAGATTCCATGGCGGCGATCAAGAAGCTTGTATTCGAGGATAAGAAGTATACTCTGGAACAGCTGAATCAGGCTCTTCTTGCTGATTTTGAAGGATATGAGCAGATCAGAAGAGACTGTCTGGACGCACCGAAGTATGGAAATGATGACGATCATGCAGATAGCATCTGTGCGGATATCATTCAGTACACAGAGCATGAGCATAGAAAATATAAGACATTATTCTCACATCTGAGCCACGGTACGCTGTCAATTTCCAACAATACACCGTTTGGTATGATGACAGGCGCGTCTGCGAACGGAAGAAAGGCATGGCTGCCTCTGTCCGACGGTATCAGCCCGACACAAGGCGCGGATTACAAGGGACCGACGGCGATCATCAAGTCCGTATCAAAGATGGCGAACGACAATATGAATATAGGACTGGTACATAACTTTAAGCTGATGCCGGGACTTCTTGACACAATGGAAGGCGAACAGGGATTGATCACACTGCTGCGCACGGCAAGCATGTACGGCAACGGCGAGATGCAGTTCAACTATGTGGATAACCAGTCTATGCTGGAGGCACAGAAGGATCCGGACAGCCACAGAGACCTTGTGGTGCGTGTCGCAGGTTACAGCGCGTTCTTTACCGAGCTGTGCAAGGATGTTCAGGACGAGATCATCAGCAGGACTATGCTGACAAAACTTTAGACGATTACACGGAATGAAGGAGTTCACTTATGAGCGAAGTGCAAAATGAAGATATTGAACGGAAGGCAGTCATATTTAATGTGCAGAAGTATAACACATTCGACGGCCCCGGCGTCAGGACTCTGATATTTTTTCAGGGATGCCCGCTCAGATGCAAGTGGTGTGCGAATCCAGAGGGCCTTGAACGGAAATTCAAAGTGATGTTTAAGGCTGACGTATGTGTAAACTGTAATAGATGCGTTGCGGTGTGTCCGAACGGCGTCCATCAGATGTCAGCCGATACAGGCAGACATCTGATCGACCGCAGCAAGAAGTGCATCGGCTGCCGGGCGTGTGAGTCGGCTTGTCTGGTCAAGGCGCTCAACATTGCCGGAGAGGAAAAGAGCATATCCGAGCTTCTGGATATCATAATGGAGGATAAGGACTTCTACATGATGTCAGGAGGCGGGGTGACGCTTGGCGGAGGCGAGGTGACCAGCCAGCCGGAAGCGGCAGGAAGCCTTTTATCTGCGTGCAAGAAGTCAGGAATCGGGACCGCGATCGAGACCTGCGGTTATGTGAGACAAGAGAATCTAAGGATGCTCGCGCCGTTTGTAGATCTGTTCCTGTTTGATATCAAGCATATCGATTCAGAACGGCATTATGAGTGGACCGGCGTCCGGAACGAACGGATCATTGAGAATGTGAAGTGGCTTCTGGGAAATAATAAGAATGTCAAGATCAGGATGCCTCTGTTAAAAGGAGTAAACGACAGGCGTGAAGATATTGAGGGAATCGTAAAACTGCTGACACCGTATCAGGATTACAATAATTTTAAGGGCATAGACCTGCTGCCTTATCACAAGATGGGCGTCAACAAGTATAAACAGCTTGATATGGAATATCAGATTGAAGGAGATCCCTCTCTTTCGGCAGAAGATCTGGACAGGATCGAAAAATGGATCAGCGGGTATGATTTGCCGGTAGCAGTAATCCGGCATTGATGGAGGAAGGAAAATGGGATTTCTTGACGGCAGCTCCGATATAAGGAATCGGATCATTGAAGAATCGGTACCCGGGAAACAGGTGACAATTGCACACGTGATCGCATCGCCCATGCACGATATCTATGAAAGGCTTGGGATCGAAGAGGCGGGAGCGATCGGGATTCTTACGCTTTCGCCTTATGAGACAGCGATCATTGCAGCAGATATAGCCGTGAAAGCGGCGAATGTGAAGATAGGCTTTCTGGATGGTTTTACGGAATCGGTGTTTTTAAGCGGTGATGTCCAGAGTGTGGAGACCGCTCTTGCGGCGGTCACCGATACACTGAAGAATATGCTGGGATTCACCGTTGCGCCGATCACCAGAACGTAGTACGGAGCATTGGATGGAGGAGAGAATGAAATTTATAACAGAATATGATCTTCGTGCTAGATTCAATGAACAGCCTTTTACAGACTATATAATTGAGAAAAATACCCGTCTGACGCCAGGTGCAAGACAGTTTTTGTCGGATCGGAGGATTACCCTATTGGAGGACGGTGCGGAGGCTTGTGAAGCAGCAGATTCAAAGAAGGATTCTCTGGCAATTGCAAAGCTTCTAAGCGATGTGGAAGTTCTGGAAGCGGAATTCCTTGTCATAACGGGCCAGATCATCGATGTGGATATGGAGATCGCCGGACAGATGTCAAAAGCCGGGCATGAGTTCGGCAGGATCAAGACTCTTCTGACGGATGGAGCGGCAGATCTCAATATCAGCTTTGAGGGATGTACAGGGATGGATCAGGATCATTTCGGTAAGGACCTGGGCAATTGTTTTGACATTACAGACTTCTATATACAGTCGCCGAACGGCAAAATAATCGTTCAGATGAATGCCCTGCGGGCAAAGATCAGAGCGATGAGAATCAGCGCTGCAGAAGCACTGAGCGCAGACAGAGAGGAGAAGCGCCAGGAGGCAGTGACAGAGGCGGTCAATCAGATCATCAATAAACTGTCACAGCTGATATGTATGGCGGCGGGGGTGAAAACATGCAGAAGGACGTAATAGATTTCAAGTTCTGCGACGAACTTGTAGAAGAATTTAAACAGGTGATAGAACACCCGGTCCGATCAAAGAGTTCCGTCTACTATGTGGGCGTGGATCTTGGAACTGCGTGTATAGTTACCGTGGTTCTGGATGAGAACCGCAAGCCTGTGGCAGGAGCCTATGAATATGCGGACGTGGTAAGGGACGGAATGGTCGTGGATTACATCGGAGCGGTCGATATCGTCCGCCGGATGAAAGCAGAACTGGAAGAAAAGCTCGGCGTAGAAGAATTAGTATATGCGGCGGCAGCGATCCCGCCGGGGACAGATACCCTGGACGGAGGAGCAGTCAAGAATGTGGTGGAAGCGGCAGGCTATATGATCACATCGCTGGAAGACGAGTCTACTGCGGCGAATAAAGTTCTCCGTATACAGAACGGCGCGGTGGTAGATATCGGCGGCGGAACTACGGGAATATCCATCTTCAAAGACGGAAAGGTAGTATACGTGGCAGATGAGCCTACCGGAGGAACGCATTTTTCCCTGGTGTTATCCGGCGCTTACCGGAAGACCTTTGAGGAAGCAGAGCTTTTCAAGAGAGATGGGGCGAATCATAAAGAGATACTGCCTGTGCTAAAGCCTGTGATCGAGAAGGTATCCGCGATCATCAGCCGGCATATTGAAGGGTATCAGGTCGACAGTATTTCCCTGGTCGGCGGTACCTGCTGCCTGACGGGAATCGAAGAGATCATTGAGAAGAATACCAAGATACCAACTTATAAACCGATAGATCCCATGTTCGTGACGCCTCTGGGAATTGCATATAGTTGTACTGACAAAGAGAGATAGGACGGCGGAGAAGATATGGAGTTTCGGATCATTAAA
This sequence comes from uncultured Dorea sp., assembly GCA_947388185.1. Lineage (GTDB taxonomy): Bacteria > Bacillota > Clostridia > Lachnospirales > Lachnospiraceae > Sporofaciens. The sequence goes on from CANDQP010000095.1 coordinate 11,085, forward strand.
TCCCCGACAAAAGGAACGCTTGATATATTAGAGCGTCGGAAAGGCTCAGGCAGCAAACAGACGCTTGGGCAGGTGGATGCGGTTGGGCTTGTACAGGGCAGGCTGATCGAGATGATCGCGGCGGCGGATATCGCCGAGAAAGCGGTCGGTGTCACGGTAGAGGACATCAGAGGAAGCTGCCCGCAGAATATGATATTGCTGGCGATATTTGGAGACACTTCTTCGGTAGAGTCTGCGATTGAGAAGATCAAGGAGAGCTTGTAAGAGGTGAGGAATCATGGTGACAGCGAGATTGATCGATAATATCTGGGCAACCAGGAAATCAGAGCTTCTAAACGGCTATAAGCTGATGCTTGTTGAGATAACAGGCGGAACGGAAGCCGGCAAGAGACTGGTGGCGGCAGATGTGATCAGTGCGGGGATCGGGGACCGGGTACTTGTGACCACGGGATCTTCTGCCCGCAGAATGTTAGAAAACGATAATATCCCGATTGATGCAGCGATCATCGGAATTATTGACGAGGATTGCTGTTTCGAAGAATAGAACAGGAGGTGAAAGACAAGAATGAAAAAACTGATTGATGTAGCCGCCGTGAATGAGATGAAGGCAAACGGGCAGAGTATCGTCTATACAGACGGGAATACATTGCTTACGCCTGCAGCGATGGATGCGATCAACGCGAATGGCATGACGGTCAAGGAAGGCGCATGTCCGGATGCAAAGGAGACGCCGTCTGCTTCCTGCTGTCAGGATCATAAGACTGCAGCGGCAGGAGAGGAAGAAGTCGAAGTAAGCGCGGACCTGATCTTTAAAGTCCTGTCGAGCCTTTCAAAGAGCGGGCTTCTAAATGATATGCTCGCGGCATGCGGGGCGGACAGTAAGCCGTATGAGGCAGAGTACGATCCGGCAGGATTCAAATTGATCCGCGGCAGCAGTGTCAGGACGGAGGTCTTAGACACAGGCGATCCTGCACAGGCAGGCAAGATCAACTATAGGGAGATCATAGGCGCAGACGACAGATCTTCCACAGCGGCGGGCATTATTACGATTGACGGCGTCAACTTTGGCTGGGAAACCGAATGTCAGGAGATCTATTATATCATAAGCGGTTGTATCACTGTTACGATCGGCGGAAAAGTATATGAAGCGAAGGCTGGCGACGTGTTCTTTATCAAGAAGGGAATCAAGTGTGCGTTTGGCGCCAAAGGACTTGGAAAGGCATTTTATGCAACATACTGATCAATTAGGAGGATGATATATGCAGGCTTTAGGTTTTATTGAAACCAGAGGGCTGATCGCAGCCATTGAAAGTGCGGACGCTATGCTTAAGGCGGCCGAGGTACGTCTGGTGGAAAGAACATTCGTAAAAGGCGGTATCGTCACCATTACGGTCACAGGAGATGTTGCGGCGTGCAGGGCTTCCGTGGATGCGGCGGCGTCTGCGGTTGCCAGAATGGGAGGAACGATTCTTTCCACACATGTGATCCCGCGTCCCCATGAAAGCCTTGACGGTTCGATGATCGGTTCTGTAGATCCGGTTTGGGAACAGGAAGAGATTGAGAACACAGAAGATAAATTAGAAGAAGATGCCTTTGAGGAAGAGCCGGAAAGGGCAGAAGAAGAGACCTCTAAGGAAGAGCCGGAAGCGGCCGGGGAAGAAAAACCGGATCAGAACCCGGAATCTGAGGCGAAGAAAGCAGGAGCAAACAGGGCATATGTTGAGAGTACCGCGGAAACAGACGGGATCGACAAGGCAATTTCAGTGCTGAAACGCTCCAGAACAGCCGAGATAAGAGAAATGCTCCTTGGCGAATATCCGGAAACGAATCTTAACAGCGAATCGGCGGCAAACATGACAAAGAGAGAAATGCTGGATTGGCTGAAAGATTTCTACACTGAATCATAGTGAGGAGGAATATTATGGATAACATGGATCT
>CANDQP010000096.1 GCA_947388185.1 uncultured Dorea sp.
CAAATAATTCCAGCTCCCGTTTCCTGTATATGCCCGTACGTAATTCGCAACATCTCCTCATCCAGCCAGTCGTCCGAATCCACAAACATAATGAAAGTACCGGTAGCCTCCCGGATACCATACTTCCGTGAAGCCGCCGGTCCCTTATTCCGGTTATGAAAAGCTCTGATACGCAAATCAGCTCGTGCATATTCATCACATATCTGATCACTTCCGTCAATAGACCCATCATCTACCAGAAGCAGTTCCCAATCTTCATACGTCTGCTTCAAAAGACTGTCAATACATCTGGGCAAATACTGCTTCGTATTGTAAACAGGAATGATTATACTAATCTCGCTCATCTTCTTCTACTCCTGCCAAGACACTTTTCCCTCTTCGTTTACAGAATCACTTTCATCTTTTCCAAAATTAATCCGCCTCTCCTCCACCACAAGCGGCCTGTGAATCACCCTCGTATTAATATTCAATATATATTCTCCCAGCAATCCGATAAAAAACAACTGTATAGAACCGATCACATACACACCAATGATAAGCGGCGTATTTCCCGCCTGAAAATCATTCCAATAAATCAACTTCATCACCAGATAAATCATTGCAATCACCAGGCTGATCCCCGATGATACAAATCCAAGTAACGTTGCCAGCCGCAATCCCACCTTCGTATAAGAAGTAATACTCAACATAGCCGCATCATACAGACTATAGAAATTATTGTGTGTCTTTCCCGCCCTTCTCTTTGCCTGCTCATACTCAATCTCAATACGATTAAACCCGTGTCCGTACTCCGCCACAATCCCTCGCAGGAAAGGAATCGGATCGTCCAACTCCCTGAGAAGATTGATAAATGTCTTATCGTACAGACCGAATCCGGTAAAATGCTCAATCATCTTCGTATCAGACATATTCCTGATCAATTTATAGTACATACTGCGCAGGAAATAAATAATCGGGTTCTCTTTACTGCTTGTCTTAATGCCGCTGACGATCTTATGCCCCTTTTCCCACTCTTCCACGAATCTGGGAAGCAGTTCCACCGGATCCTGAAAATCGCAGCACATGGAAATGGTACAGTCCCCGGTCGTCTGACACATGCCGTGAAACGGAGAATTGAATTGTCCAAAATTGGTCACATTGAAGATAGCCTTGATCTTCTTATTTTTTGCACAGATCTGCTCTAATTTCTCTCTTGTACCGTCCGTAGAACAGTTATCAATAAAGACGAGTTCATAATCATATCGACTAAGAGCTTCTTCCATCACATTGACCACCGCAAAACTCATCGGCTCCACATTTTCCACTTCATTGTAGCATGGTATCATAATACTGATCTTTTTCATTCCGGTCCGCCCGCCAATCTATTGTCCGTATAATCTTTCCATATACTCTGTCTGGATAGAATACTTTTCCAGACACTCTTCTCTAAAAATTCCTCATCACTACGTTAATTCTACATGAAATAATTTTACCCAATGTCCTGCACAGATAATCCGCCACGGTGTGAAATCAGATCTCCGTACCTGTCCCTCGTTGGCATCAAACCATTTCATGATGGTATCCGGCTCCAATATCCCGGAAAGCGTATCAACCGCATCCTGCAGTTCCGCCCTGTATTTCTCAAAATTATTATTGATCCACTGATCTTCCGGTGTCACAAAGCCAAGCTTGCTGTAACGCTTCCTGATTTTATCCGGCAAAACACTCCTTAGCCCGTCTCTTAAAACTGCCTTCGTCACGCCACCACGCAGTTTGTAGTCAAAAGGCATGGCATAGACCGCCTGCGTCAGATTGCAGTCAAGAAACGGCACTCTTGACTCAATGGAATGCGCCATGGAATTCCTGTCCTCATAGTGCATCAGCGATGACATGCTGTTTCGCAAAAATTCTGCAATGTACAATCTCGGCCTGCGTATCGGATAGATGATCTCATTCTTCAAAACCTGCCTGAGCTGTTTTTTCGAAAACGGCTGCTTATTCGGGAACAGATGATAGAACAACATCTGAAAATGATATTTCATCCTGTCCGGTACAAGCAACGCCCCTAATGCCGGCAGAAGAATTTCATAAGAGGAAATATAGGTCTCCGTTGACGCCCGATTACGCTTGTAAATTTTCCATTCATTCCATAGTTTCTTAAATTGTCCCCTTCTGATACGGTCAGCCACCATTACAATATAGAAATGTGTATATCCGGCTAACTGCTCGTCGCTTCCCTGACCGTCAAGCATCACCTTCATGCCACACTCTTTGGCCGCCCGGAAAACATTCCACTGCGCATACATGGAAGTGGAGGCAAAAGGCTCGTCCATATGCCACAGGAGGCTGTCCAAGTCCTCAAACAGATTTGTCTCCTGCGGAAATGTCTTATGAGAATACACGCCGGTTGCCTTTATCACCTCATCAATATACTCCTGTTCATCATATCTTTTATCCTCAAAGCAGGAAGAAATGGTGTGCTGCTCTACCGCACATTGATTGGCCCTGACGATTTTGTCCGCCATGCATACGATAGCCGAACTGTCTAAACCGCCCGACAGACAATACCCGGTCGGCACATCTGCCCGCAATCGCAGTTTCACGGACTCGTGAAATTTCCGATAAAACTCTTTACATGCCTCCTGATAAGTCTGTTCTTTCTCCGGCACCTTTCTGATATCGAAATATCTGCGAATCTCATACTTCTTCCGCTCCATATCATATATCAAATTATGACCGCCCGGAAGTTGAAAGATATCCCTGAACATGGTCTGCTCGGAATAATCAAGATTGCCTCTGATAATAAACTGCAACAACGTGTCCGTATTCGCCTTCGGGTTCTTCTCAAGCATCTCAAAAAACTGCTTGATCTCCGAAGCTGCCAGAAACATACCTTCCTGCCTCGTATAATAAAACGGCTTCACACCGAACCTGTCTCTGGAACAAAAGAGAATCTGTTTTGCTCTGTCATAAATGACAAAGGACCACATACCGTTGAAATATTCCACGCATTTTTCACCGAAACAATCATAGGCAGCAACCAGTACTTCTGTATCTGTCTTCGTTCTAAACCGATACCCTTTCTTCTCCAGCTGCGCTCTCAGCTCAATATAATTATATATTTCCCCATTAAAGACTGTTACATAGTTGTCCTGATAGATAAAAGGCTGGTGCCCATCCGACGACAGATCAATAATCGAAAGCCGCCGATGCCCAAGTGCAAGGCTTCCTTCATAAAATGTTCCCCTGTCGTCAGGACCACGATGCGCGATGATATCAACCATTTTTTCAAACTTATTATGGTCTGCCACGCCCTTGCTCTTCAAACATACCGCTATTCCACACATGCGCTTGTCCCCTCCGCCATAATGCACCTTCCGCATAATGTACCTTAACCATACCGATCTATATTGGCACTTCAACCAGTTTGTGTCTCGTTTACAAACTTCTCGATCAAATCCGGCAGTACCTCCGCGAGATCTGCAATGTCAAATGAAATATTATGCAGCGCCTTCGCATAAATCTTTACTTCCCTGGCAATCTCTCTGCGCGGCTTCTTCATAATTTCTTCTACAGCCCGCATGCAGTCTTCTACCGTTCTGACCGGAAAAGTGAACGGCGCCATATTCTTGACGGAATATCCAAAAGCAATCGCAGGTGCCCCAAAAAAGTGGCATTCCCACAATGCCGTACCTGTCAGGCAGGACACCGCCAGTGCATTCTTGATCAATTCGTAAGTACTATACGCAACCGGTATCATCCGCACCTTGGGAATTGAGGCAATCTCTCTGTAATATCCTTCCGTCCTCAGAAGTGAGAGTTGTTCCGGATGAATCTTCACATAAATCTTCACATCTTCCGGCAGCGACTTACTTAAAATTTGAAGCGGTATGACCTGATCCGCATACATGCCGCCTCCCATCGGATTCGACGTCGCCTCCGGCTGATACTGCAATGGAAAATAAATATATTTTTCGTCTGCCACAGGCATTGTAGTAAGCGTCTGGTAATAATTCCGCAGACGTATACTCTCCCTTTTAACAGGCTTTTCAAAAAGGTATCGTTTCCACGCCATCGGTATCGCTTTACACAACAACGGTATCTTGCGAACGGCGGCTGTGATAAATTTCGGGCTTACGCCGTATTTCACATAGTCCTCACCCAACACGCCCCTCCATACCCTGATGATGTTCGTTTCTCCGAAGCGCTGACGCAGCCGCCATGTAAACGGATCTTTGCGCATCTGCGCAGGCTTCATCTGTTCCGGCTCCTGTGACGACCATCTCTCAAACTGATTCCTGGTTTTACCCTCAAGCGGAATATCTGCAATATCTGCATCCCGATATTCTTCCAACAGTTTAGCATATTCTGACTTCAGTTCCGGCGAATCCTGCTCAAAATCTTTCAATGGAAACCGCCTGGGTGGAATAAAGCAGCTGTGCGTAAGCTGTACCGGAATATTCAGATACAGGCACAGATAATAAAGCATATAGTCATACCCCTCATGAGGGATTTCCGCCAGATATACATGTGTAATCTGCTTTCTCCTTAACAAATTATATAAAAAGAACAAATTATGTCTGTACACAGTATAATGAACATCAACCGTATCTTCGATCGGAAACCCCGGGTAACCCTCAAACCTCCTCTGCTGGAAAATAATATCCAATGCATACCGATTCATATACCGAATGACATCATCCTCTAACGGATAACTGTGCTCCAAGTCAAGCTGTTCCTCACTGTAAGCAGCGTGCACCAAATCCCTGCGCAGCACACACTCTCCAAACTGTTCAAAGACAGGCAGCTCGCTTTCCTGTGCTACAAACATACAGAGTCTGTCCGGTTTCACCCTGTCCACGATACTCTGCACGATATCACTGTTAAATTCCTTCTGCACTACCAAACTAAGCAGCAAATTAACCATGATTGATCTCCGCCATATCTTTCTTTACGGCTTTGCCGTCCACAATCTCATAGACCTCGTCACAACTCTTGATGGTCGTCAGTCTATGTGCCACAATAATCAATGTTTTATGCCCCTGCAACGATTCAATTGCTTCCATCACAGCGGATTCCGTCTCATTATCCAACGCAGAAGTCGCCTCATCCAACACGAGGATCGCCGGATCATAGTAAAGCGCTCTGGCGATCGCCACACGTTGCCTCTGTCCTCCGGAGAATTTAATTCCCCGCTCTCCTACCACTGTATTGATTCCCTCCGGCAGACTCTCTACGAACGTCTTAAGCTGTGCCTGCTGCAGCGCTTCCCATACCAGCACATCGTCAATCTGCTCTTTCTCGATACCGAAAGCCACATTATTTCTGATAGTATCGTCTGTCAGATAAACGCTCTGCGGTACATAACCAATAGTACGGCTCCATGTAAGCGGTATCGACTTAATGTCAACACCATCCATTTTGATCGCACCGGTTTCTGTCGGCAGTAAACCGAGTATCATATCAGCAAGCGTTGTCTTCCCGGCTCCGGAAGCGCCCACAAACCCAACTGCATGCCCTTTCGGAATCACCATGTTCAGTCCGTCAATCACACGGCCATCTGCATTCGGATATTTCCAGCTCACATTCTCCAGGCAGATCTCGGAATGGAATGCATCTGCATTCTCGGCAGATACCGGCTTCTGTGTCATCTGACCATCCGCCACTCTTTGTTCATTCATCATCAATTCATTGTTCTGTGCAAATTCATTTGCCTCAAAAATATTCCGGTACACGCCTTCTACCATTGTCTGGTAATAGACAATGACATTATAATTGTTCGTAATCTTACCTACGGACGGCAGGATCCGAAATGCTGCAATAGCAAATGCCGCCGCATTAGAGACAAATTCCGCCCCGTTTACTCCCGTAAGGGACTTCACACACAACATCACAATAAACGCCGTGATGCAGATTCCTTCAATCACGTACGCCGGACATTCGGAAGCAAAATTTTTCGCGGCATTTGACTTATTCTTCCCTGTTACAGCCACATCATAGCTCTCTGCGAAGAAAGGCTGTCTTCTGGTCACCATAACGTCCTTGATACCGTTAAATGCTTCGTTTACAGCCTTCAGGCACAACTGGCTGTATGTAACCGCACGTTTTCCCTCTACTTTCATAATCTTGTGAAAAGTCGCTACGATCACCAGCAGGGCGGCCAATGCCGAAACTGCCAATACCATCGCCATCAAAAAGTCCGTCGTCACAAGCACCACAACAATCAGCACTGCTGACATACTCTCCATGATAATCGTAAAAATACTTGCCATGGAAGCGGATACTCCCGTAATATCATAGACAATACTTCTAAGCAGAACAGACGTATTTGTATTAATATGAAAAGTATACTCCCTGCTCAGATAAGAATTCATAAGCCGCATGGAGATTTCCTTCTCCACTTTGCGGTAAAAATGGTTCTTGTAGTAGGATAAAAACGACATATAGGCATTCTTGACGATATAAACCGCCACAGCCCCCGCAGAAACCCAAAGCACAAGCCCGGTCCCATCCTTAATACGAAGAAACTGCCACAACCATTGCCACGACTGATTCTTAAGCACTGATTCCGGCAGTAGAATTACCTGAACAAGGGGCACAATAATAGACACCCCCAGCATTTCCAACAGAGAACCGATAAGCAGCAAAATAAAAACAATAACACTACCCCTTCTCTGCTGCGGCGTATAAATATCATATATTCTCTGATAGGCGGCCTTAATCTGTTTTAAAATATTCATATGCATCCTCTTTATATTTGTATATCATAGCAGAAAACATCCGATTTGGAAAGTCTTTCTATCTCATCAACACCAATTCTCCACCAATCACCTGCACTGTCACACTGTCCGCCACTGATCCTGTTTTATGATCCAGCACCACAATGTTGATACCGTCTTCCGCTCTGCTGTGCTCTTCTTCCGACACTATAACCGATGCTCTCCCGTCCGTATTATCAACTGCATACGTCCACAGAAGCTGCCACACCGGCCTGTCTATGCTTCCTTCATATATCTTTTCTCTACCATCAGCATTGGAAAAGATCACTTCCGAGTCGCATATAACCCTGATGCCATCCTTGGAATCGACCGAAAACTGCCACGTATCCATTATTTTCCTGCCTTCTGCAGAATCTACGCTCAGCCCTGCTCCCTTCTGTGCCAGGAGCAGCGTGTAAGTCGGGTCATCCACCAGGACAAACCACTGTGAAAAATCTTTCGTCTGCCTGATCGCTTCAGCAGTCTTCAATCTTTCGTCATACTCATCCTGCATCTTCGTTACGGCTTCCTTGCAGACAATTTCTTCTGCCGCAAATCTCTCATACTCCTTGGACCACTGTGCATACTCCTGTTCCTGCATATGATCCGGCATCTCATATTGTTCTTTAATATATTTTCCCAAAAAACGGGTATATTTTTCTGCCCCAAAGCAATTCGTATGATTGCCGTTAAAAAAATCTCTGGAGAAATCCAGGCCGATCTCCTCATAATGTTCATTGGCATTCCAGTAGCGATATCCGTAGCTCTCTACAATGTCCTTCAAAGAATTGTAAATTGCCTGCTCTTCCCGATCCAGCACCTTAGGGCTTACGACAAAAAGCGCCTCCAGCTGCCTGTCATCACAAAGCGTAAGCAGGCTCTCCAACGCTTTTCTGCATTTTGGCGGTACTTCACCCCGTTCTTCCGTCAAAAAACCGTCAGGCTCCTCCATACAGTCGTACTGTTCAAACCATTCCCAACCCTTATTGGGAAATATCGCTTTATTTTTACTGTATTTCCATTGCTTTTCATCGCCGAGCCTCTCTGTGTTGGTATGATACTTCGCAATATCAAAATAGAACGACCCAACATCCACTTCTTCCGTATTGGTACGTTTCTGCATGTAATCATGGATATATTTCCACCTGACTGGAGAAAACAGACTCATGCTGTCAGAACCATTCCGCAGGCCCAGGTCATACACTTCATCACTCCATGCAACAAAAGATCTCAGTTCCACCACAAACAGCCCCGGCTCCTGCGATCTAAGCGCCTCCCTGATATAGTACTCGCTGCTGTCCGCCTGCAGCGAATTGGTAGCATACGTGTAAGAGGTGAAACCATATTCCTTCCACGCACGAAGCGGCTGCCAGTAGCAGATAGAAGAACTGCTCCCCACATAAATCATATCCAGATCCTTCTCCTGCTCCAATCCGAGAATCCGCAGCCTGTCCGTATCGGTATCTCTGAACAGATATGTCAGAAAGGTAAATGTTCTGACAAAAAGACAGAGAAACAGCATACACAGTATGACATTTTTAATTCTGCTTTTCCATGTAGCATCCATCCTAAAATCCTCTGTAAATAAAGTCCGCCGCGTCATATCCCGGTCCGTAATTTCCATAGACCAGAATCAGGACAGCCAGCCCAAGCCACACTATCCAGCGGAACGGCAGAATCTGTCTCTGGATCCAGACTCTCGCGTAAGTATACTTTTCCTGAAGAATCCATACAACAAACAACAAAAACACGCCAAAAATAATGATATTTAAATCTGCGTGCGTCACATCAAACTTCACCATACTGCCGTCAAAAAAAATCCACGGATTCCATACCGCAAAACCTCTTTTGATCGCTCTAATTGTTTCAGACAAGCTGTTCAATCTAAAAAACATATTCCCCACAGACACCAACACGAAAACACGCAATGACTGAAACAGATGCCAGCTGAAAGACTCTGTGTCAATCTTCATAAATACCATCATTTTCTTAAAGACCGGCTGAAATACATCTGACAGTACGATACAGCCCCAAAACCAAAGCCCCATGCCAAGAATATACTTCCATCCGCCGCCATGCCACAGACCGATCAACAGCCAGACACATAACATTCCCAGATACGACGGAATCTGTTTTGATAGCTTCTTCCCCCAATGTGCTTTAATCCATTTGCTCATTTTTCTCCAGGTTTCCGTCCGCAGGATAGGATACAGGATATAATCCCGCAGCCATACCCCCAGTGTAATATGCCATCTCTGCCAATATTCCTGAACGGAACGGGCAAAAAACGGTGTTCTGAAGTTCTCCGGCAGCTTGATTCCGTAGCATTCCGATACGCCCATGATAATATCCATACATCCCGAAAAGTCGGTATAAAGCTGCAGCATGAACAGAAAAGAAGCTGTCCAGATGTACAGACCGACAAAATTTTCCATATCACCATAAATGCCGTTTACAATACCCGCCACACGGGTAGAAATCACCAGTTTCTTGAATAATCCCCACAAAATCCTCTGTAAGCCGAAAGCAACACCAGTATAATCAAAGCTATGTGGTGCGTATAACTGTCCCTCCATCTGTTGATACTTCGTAATCGGTCCGGAAGTCATCTGCGGAAAATAACTGATGAACAATGCCGTCTTCAAAAAACCTGTTCGCGCATCCGCCGCCTGCATCCAGTAACAATCAAGAAGATAACCGACACTGATAACCGTATAGAAACTGATTCCGATCGGAGAAATATATTCTGTTTCCGGCAGACGAAAATCCGTTCCAAACCGGCATATGACAGAATTAACGATACCGATAAAGAAATTGCTATATTTTAAGACAGCAAGAATACCTACATTGACAATAATCCCGATCAGAAGCGCACTCTTTGACCATTTTCGCACACCGTCCTCTTCTGTCCTTTTCATCAGGCGAACACAAAGATACGTGACTGCAATATTTACAAGCAGATAAATCCCTGTAAACACTGCGGAAGACAGCACAAAAAAGCATACGCTGTAAACAACCAGCGCATACCATTGTAATTTTTTGGGAATGAGATAATATAACGCTAAAGAAACCGCAAATAGCGTTAGGAATTGTAAAGAAGTTATCGACATTATTTCCCGCTTTCTCTTTAGATATTATAGCAATCCACTTTATATTGATTCATGTTATCTCTAATCCAGGCAATCGTCTGCGCAATACCTTCCTCAAAAGTATATTGCATCTTCCAATCAGTCAACTGCATGATTTTTGTATTATCTCCAAGAAGCCTGTTGACCTCACTCTTCTCCGGCCGCAGCCTCTCCTCGTCACAGATGATCCGTGCGGAGGGATTCAACTGTGTAATAATCTCCCTTGCCAAATCACCGATCGAAATCTCACGTCCTGTCGCGATATTGATTTCTTCTCCCACAGTCTTATCGGATTGCGCAATGGCTATGAAACCGTTGGCCGTATCTTTCACATAATTGAAATCTCTGGTCGGGCTGAGAGATCCAAGCTTAATCTCCTCCCTGCCTGCCAGGAGCTGCGTGATGATCGTCGGAATAACTGCCCGTGCCGACTGTCGCGGACCGTAGGTATTAAACGGCCGCACAATGGAAACCGGCATCTGAAAACTCCGATAGAAGCTTTCTGCCAGGCGGTCTGCCCCTATCTTTGTTGCCGAGTAAGGGGACTGCCCCTGAAAAGGATGCTTCTCATCAATCGGCACATACTGCGCGGTTCCATAGACTTCCGAAGTAGATGTGATCAAAACCCTGGAAGTCTCCAAATCCCTCGCCGCCTGCAGCACATTCAAAGTACCTTTAATATTTGTATCCACGTAGGAATCCGGTGAATGGTAGCTGAACGGGATCGCAATGAGAGCCGCCAGATGAAACACTTCGTCCACACCCTGCATCGCCGTGCGCACGCCGTTAGGATCCCTGATATCTCCACTGAATATTTCTACATGCTTCATAATCTCTTCCGGGAGCGTATCCAGCCAGCCCCAATTATTAAAAGAATTATAGTAGGTAAAAGCCTTTACCTCATACCCCTTCTGAATCAATGTCTCCGTAAGATGGCTGCCGATAAATCCATCGGCACCCGTCACCAATACTTTCTTCCCCATAGCTCTCCTCATCCTTATTCTGCTTAAACACTGCTCTCATCATGCACAATACTACTGAAATCCCATTTTCTTTCTCATACTCTCCAGTTCATCCATCTGTCCCATATCCATCCAGTCGTCATCTTCAATCAGAAATGCTCCTACCCGTTCCTTCTCCCGCAGGCATTTCTCAATAATATCCGTGATATGGATAAACTCTCCGTCCGGTATCTTGTCAAGAAACCTCGGCTCAATCAGATATAGTCCCGTATTCACCCGATAGGAAAGCTCCGGTTTCTCCTGAAGTCCTACAATCTGTCCTGCCTCATCCACCTGAACGGTCCCATAAGGCACCTGAAATTTCTTGCCGGCACAGACCATCGTGATAATATTGTCCATCTTTCTATGGTACTCTAATATTTTATCATAGTCAGCCTCTACTAAAATATCACAATTCGACATAAAAAAGGTGCCTGTCATGCACTCTTTCAATAATTTTAATCCTCCGCCGGTTCCCATATATTCCTGTTCTTCTATAAATTTAATACCATTCCCGGTTTCACTGTCATTAAAATATGCTTTGATAAAGTCCTTCTTATAATTGACGATCATAGTAACGTCACTACAGCCATACTTCGCAAAATTCTCCACAATATATTCCGTAATCGTCTTTTCCCCAATCGGAATCAACGGTTTCGGTAAAATATCGGTATACGGTTTCAATCTGGTCCCCTTTCCACCCGCCATGATAACAAGCGGAAGCGTAAGCTGAGGAATATTTTTCTCCTGACCACTATGTTCCCCACGCCAAAAGCAAATATCAATCAATTCACGCTCTGAATTGACGATGGGAACCGCCGTGACATAATGTCTCTCCATTACGGCCGCCGCCGAACTTTTCTTGTCTTCTTCCAGATAGACAGGATGATAATTGGCAATCTCAGACACCTGTGCCGTCAGACTTCCTCCGGCAATAAGATGCCTTCTGATGTCCCCGTCCGTGACGCACCCTTCCAATGTTTTACCATTACACACAAAGGCAATCCGCTTGCCGTTATACCCAATCTTCTGCATCACATCAATAATCGGCATCGTCCCTGTCACTATATATAATCCCAAATCCATCCCGTCTCTTCTCCCTCACGCACAAGACACCGTTATCACTGATTCCCACTGCTCATGATCTTCTCTATTTCGTTCTTCATGTTCTCCAATGCATTTTCTTTCCAGAACACAGCCGTTTTTCCAGATGCCGCCACATCCTCGCAAATCATCCGATACAGTTCTTCCGTCGAACCAAAAGCACCGGCAAATCCCTGTTCACAAAGCGACAGCAAAAAAGATACCGCTTTTTTACTATAAATAAAAGTCTGAAGTCCAAAATACAGCCCTTCAAAAATTGCCGTGGAACTCAAAGCGCCAACCTGATATGTGCTGATCGCAAATAGATAATACAGCTCCGTTTTATAGTTATCAATCACCTCTATTCCGGATTGTTCCAAATCCGGATAATCATTTTTCCAATCGTCATACTCTCCCGGATGAAGTTTATAAATAATACGATAGACATTACCGTCAATCTTCTGATTTAATGTCACTGCAATATCCGAAAGCTCCTTCCCAATCGGTTTCTGTGAAATAAAAAGGATAACTCTCTTAGTATCTTTCTCTATCCCGAGATACCTCACTGCATTCCGTTCTAAATATGGAAATCCCACTGCTCTGCAATGATCTCCCGGTATCGGATAACGTGCTTCTGTACACCAGTAGGAAGAAAAGGTGAAAAAATATTGTGGAAACTGCCTCACCAAAGTGTCTTTCGGATAATTGTACGCCGTATGTTCTTGTCCTGTCACTCCATGCTGCAGTTCAATCGTCGGAATACCTCTCTCGGCAGCCAGTTCGTTGACCACCATACAATCCAAATTATCTCCTACTACCTCAAGAACGACTTTCGGATTATACCTTTTAATCTCCTTAGCAAAAAGTTCTTTTTTTCTTTGATACAGGAAGTACCCATCACTTATCATGGTTATAATTTCTTC
>CANDQP010000097.1 GCA_947388185.1 uncultured Dorea sp.
TCCCCAGGAAGAACTCACCGTGCCGCAGCTCCCCGACTGGTACATCATACCGCCGATATGCGATTTTCAAAAAGAGAAAGTGCCGGAAATCCTTGATTTCCGGCACCCTTAGCGTCCCTGAGACGATTTGAACGTCCGACCCTTCGCTTAGGAGGCGAATGCTCTATCCCCTGAGCTACAGAGACACTTTCTATATTATAACAGTTTATTCAACTGATATAACCTCTCTATTCAATTTGGCTGAAGTACCAACGCTTATTTATTATACTTCAACCAAAATAAATTGTCAACAACTTCTCTACTTTCTCAGATACACATTCGCATAATTCACACCTAACGCCAATGCCCTGGCATGGTCATTCACATAGATATCTATATGATTACCCTTGATCGCTCCGCCGCAGTCTTCCGCGGTGAAAATATGCCCGCCTATGATAACCTGCGTTCCATAAGGAATCACTCTCGGATCAACAGCGATCGTCCTTCCCTCCACAACCGGAGCTCCTGTCGCTGTTATTCCAGTCTCCACGTCACAGCAAAGCTCACAGGCACAGTAATACGTCAGTTCGAATGTACCGAGATCCTTCCCGTACATATCCGGTGAAGCGTTCACTTCGCTGATCCCGCCGCCCGCATACTCATAGCCATTATCATCCAGAATCCTGGTTGCCCATACTGCGCTGTCCGTCCTCACATCCGCCTGGACGATGCCGGTAAACGAACTCATAGCTTCTATAGTCTTCCCACCGCCCGCATACATGACAACATGATGGATATAGCCATTTTTAGCATAGAAGATCAGATCCCCCGGCAAAGCATCCTCTACCGGAATCTGGATTCCATACTCAGCCTGATCGCACGCAACCCTTGGGATATCGTAACCATACTGCTTGTAAATGCTCTGTACGAATCCTGAGCAATCCGCCCCGTCTGTCAGGCTGGTTCCGCCCCATACATACGGATTCCCGATAAATTGAGCCGCAAATTCTATCATAGACCTTCTGATCTCACCGCTTGGAGTTCCAGGCTTCGTAGACGTGAGTGTATAATAGCAGGCTGCATTATCCTCCGGCTTTATCTTCTCTTCCGCCAGTGCATACGAGTCCTCTTCTGCCTCTTCTACCTGCTCCGTCACCTCTTCCCCATAACTAAGAGATTCCTTGCGGACAAATCCTCTGACGTCTCCGGATTCTACATATACCCATCCTTCTTCATTCAGAGCTTCTTCTTTTAATTTCTCCTCGAATCTGTCCTCAATCTTTTCCGGAAGCTGATCTGTAGAGTTATCCGCTGCTCCCTCTGCGCTCATCTCTGTCAAATCATCCGCTGTTATATCCTCCGCCTCATTCAACGTTGCGTCAACAGTCTCTTCCGGCTCGCTCTGCGATTCATCTTCAAGTTCCCCTTCTATCACATAGCACAAACCATCCTTCGGAAGCACACCGACTACCCGGCTGGACACATCCTTATCTTCTTTCACCTCAATCGGAGCATCTTTTGCGACTGCATATCTCTTATCCACAACCGTCTGATCTACCGTAGCCCTCAGATATGTAAACGCCTCATTATCCTTCCAAGAAACCAGCTCTTCTGCCATAGGAACCATCTCTTCAATCCCGGCATATTCCTTCTGCTGTTCCCCGGCTATGCGCTTCGCCTCGTTCTGATATTCCTCCAGCTTCTGCTTCGCTTCCTCGTCGGGCATCAGCTTCTCCTGACTGACAAATCCCCGGACTCTCCCCGACTCCACGTATAACCAGCCGTTATTCTCTTCCTTTAGAATATACAGCAGTCCATCCTTCTTAAGACTTCCAATGGCTCTGACCGTTTCCTCTCCTGCCTCTTCTCCCGGAATCTTCTCCAGGATCTCAAGATCTTCCCTGGCAAATGCATACTTCCTTGCCACTGTCCAGAAGCGGAAATCTTCTACCATCTTAGGCAGCTTCACTAATTTTCTGTTAAGAATAACAGTTGCATCATTGATTCTGTCCGGCGTTATCACATCCGGCTCAAATTGATCTACATCTACGATGATCTTATCCGGTATACTTCCGAATCCTGTATTCTTGTCAGAAATATCATCTGTTATATTAGAATCTCCCATTTCTCCGGGATCCTTCGTTCCATCCGAATTCCCCGGCTTACCTGATGAACCGGTGCCGCCCGGTCCGTCCGAACTTCCCGGCCGATCGGTTGAACCCGGCTTATCCTCTTCCTCGCTGTCTCCTCCCGGCTCTCCAGGTTTCCAGCCATCCTCAGTGTCTTCTCCCGATGATCCCGGCTTATCCTCTTCCTCGCTGTCTTCTCCCGATGATCCCGGTCCATCTCCATCCTCGCTATCTTCTCCCGATGATCCCGGCTTATCTTCTTCCTCGGAATTATCCCCGGACGTTCCCGGGTTCTCCTCTGATCCATCTCCGGCTTCTCCCGGTTTCTCGCTGTCTTCGGAATTATCTCCGGACGCACCGTCTTCACCGCTGCCTTCTCCAGACGGTTGTGTGCCCGGATTCTCCGGTGTGCCCGTCTCGCCTCCCGGATTCTCCGGCGTGCCTGGATCTGCGTTCTCTCCGCTGCCTCCGGGAACTCCCGATCCGTCCACAGCTTCCTGCCCGTTCGAACCTCCTGCCGGATTCTCCGGCGCCGCAGGTCCATCCGGTGTATTCGTCACTTCATTCAAAGCCGGATTCGACTCTACATCTGCCGCTTTCAGGATAACAGTCTGCCCTGCCGCCTCCAATGTCTCCAGATACGCCAGATCGATCCGTATCCCGTCTTCTAACATAATGATCAGATCAGGATTCTCAGCCAGTCTCGCCTTCAATGCTTCCATATTCTCAGGAGTAAGGACGATCACTTCATCCTCCGCCGCCGCAAGTCCCTCTGCAATTCCCCTGACAGACCCCTGGACAGCGATACCTCCTGCAGCCAGTACCCCTGCCAATCCTGCTATACAAACACTCTTAATTAATTTCCTCTGTCTATTCACTGATAATCTCTTCTTTCTACGCTATTGTCCATATATACCAAAAGCCTCTGTTCCATTATTTTAGAGCAACTTTCGCATAAAGTCAACCTTCCTCCCTCTTCTTTCTCCTGTATAACACTGGAAAAAAAACGGTATAGCCGATTCCTCTATACCGTCCTCATCTCTTTCCGATAAAATTCAAGAATACGCCCAGCGCCACCACGCATGCCGCCGCGATCTTCCCATAGAAAGAGGTCATCACTGTCAGAAGCTTTCCCATATACGGGATCGTCCTTACCACCTCGCCGATATAATTCGCATACGGCACAGGCGTAGGATCTTCCCCGTCGTTGGCATCGCCCTTCGTCTGAAATGTACCCGACACCACATGGTTCTCCACCACCCGGTGGGTAATAATGCCTCCATCCTCCAGCGAACTATAGAAGGCTATAATATCTTCCCCGTCCACATCCTCCGGCGGCACATCCTTCACATACAGAAGACTTCCCACCGGTATCGCAGGTTCCATACTTCCGCTGAGTACGTGATACATATGGAACCCGAAGATCCCCGGCAGGACCAGCATAGAACAGAGTACGATCACAGCCGCGATCAACACCGTACCTGTTATACTCAAGATCCCATCCTTTTTCCTTAACTTCTTATCCCTCTGGTCTCCTCTATCCTTAGAATCCTTCCTGCCCCGCTTCTTCATGCCTGCTTCTCCACGCTTACTTCTCACGGTCAGTCAATTCTTCGATTACCTTCTCCGCCGTTATCGCCGGAACCTTGCGTCTCTTCTTGAGATAAAACGCTGTTCCCGCCAGCGCCAGCACGGCAATGACTCCAATCCCTATATATACAGGGAGATATCCCATCACCATACCCGTATTGTCCGCTCCCGCCGCAGCCAGCGGAACCTCGTCATCATCCAGATCAATGACATCATCCGACTGTGCCTGCGGTACTTCCTCATCCGGAACCCGAACTCCCGCATCTCCGCCTACTCTGTCATCTGCATCGTCCGTATCTTCATCCGCTCCTGCATCCGCGTCATCTTCATCATTATCAGCCGTTCCGCCCGCAGTACCGGTGGTTCCCGTCGTTCCGGTGGTTCCCGTTGTACCTGTCGTTCCGGTGGTTCCCGTTGTACCCGTCGTTCCTGTCGTTCCCGTGGTTCCCGTTGTTCCGGTGGTTCCCGTTGTACCCGTCGTTCCGGTCGTTCCGGTCGTTCCCGCTGCCCGGATTTCGACCGGCCTGTACCGGAAATCAAATACATTTTCCGCCTCATTTTCCGACAAGGTTTTCACCAGATTCAATGCCTGGGGCTGATACCCTTCGATATAACGGGAAGACACATACTGCCTCTCCCCGGCATTCCCATAATAGGTATCACTCGCCATCAGCGGATTACCATTTGCATCCAGATAATTAACAGTATATGCAACCATATCGCCGCTTACGCCATAAGCGACAACATAATCTCTGTCACATGCCACATTGAAGGTCGGCACCTCCGCCTCAGAATTATCCCTTCCGGATCTCCTGACTCCCCGCACATAATATCTCTCATCTGTGCTTTTAGCCGCCTCCTGGTAAATGATCCTCACCGTGTCGCCGTATCTAAGTCCGGTGACCACCACCAGATCCTTGCCAGCATCCACACTTGCAGAATCCGACTTGATCTCAAGCCCTTCTCCGGTAAGCTCGCCTAAGTTACCTGCAAACAACCTCACCGTATAGGTATATTCCTCATCAGCGGCAAATGCAGTCTGGCTCATCATAAGAGCCGTCACCGTCAAGGCCAGAAGACTGGCACGAATATATCTCAACCATCTCATATTATTCCTCCTCCTGCTCACGCCGCATCCTTATAGCTGCCAGCAGAAGCAGCACCAATCCCGCCGCAAGCATCAAAGACACATACAGCATTGCCATCGTCTGGTCGCCCGTCTTAACGATCTCCCGGTTCGAAGAACCGCTTCCCGGCCTTCCCGGCGTCGGTGACGGCGTTGACCTTCCGTCTTCTACAAGCTCCGTCGCGAAATCCATCTGCAGCTTCGCATAGGTATTCTGATAATCATTGACCAGCGTCTCGCCGTCGAGGGCAACCTTGAGCTTCACCGTACCCTTCTCGTTATTTCCCATCCGATCCAGGTAGAAATAATCCTCAAGCGTCGTTGTAGCCCCGTGCAGCCCCACGCCGTTAATCCTTCCGTCTCCGCCGAATTTCTCACTGGAATACAGTGTTGTCGTCTTACCCGACACGTCCGTATAGGTCAGGAGATAATCATATGCGCCGCCCGCCGCGTTCCCCGCGTCCTCAAGCGCATTCAGCACCTCATTCTTCATATACCAGTCTGCCTGGCCGTTGAAGCTGTTCTTAAGCGAGATCGTCAGTTCCACAGAATCCCCCGGCTGCATGGCATTGATCTCGTCTCCCATATTAGCGGCCGAGAAATTGCTCTTCATCTTCTTACTGTCGAAGGATACCTCCCAGCCGGACGCTCCCTGGCGGTCTTCGGCCAATACTGCCGCCGGGTCCGCCATGATCCCCGCTGCCACAGTGATCAGAAATACCGCCAAAACACGGCACACAGTCAGACTCAAGCCTGCCAATCTATTCTTCGTCTTCATTCCCTGTCAGACCCCCTTATAATATCCCGAGCGAAGCCGCATCTACACCCCACGCGCTCTTGATCGCATCCTGCGCATTGTGTGTCTGCACCGCATCCACCTCGATATCCACATGGAATTCCACACCGTCATATTTGTAAATGGTGGTGATCACATTGCCCTCTTCCTCGATCCTCGCTTCCTGAGCTACCTGTCCGTCTATCTTGATCGAATCCGCGAACGCTGCCGTCTCGCTGCCGGAAGGAAGAATCCCTTTATAATACAGCTCCATGCACTCCTTCTCGGTATCTTCCCCTGCGGCGCCCGGTTCCCTGATCCACTGGTCACTGTTCACAAGATTCAGCTTGATCAGGCTTGGCGACAGAGTCGTAATCTTCCTGCCGTCCTTCATCCAATATCTGTAAATGCGCACCCTCACATACTCGTCGATCGACCCGCTGTTCCTGACAGTCAGCTTCTCCTCGTATGATTTATTCAGGGCGAGCTTCTCCTTCTTGCCGTTCTTCTCCGGAAGCATATTCTGGAGCAGCGCCCCGCTTGCGGATATACTTCCCTGATTCGTACTCGTCTTCCACTTATTCTTGTCATAATCACGGCTGCTGACCACTTCCCCGTTCTCCACCAGGCTTACACCGATCTGAGAAACGGTGATCTGCGCCGTGTAATTCTCACTGTAATACGTAAGCGCCGCCCGGGTACTTCCAATGGCGCTCCCAAGAAGCAGAACTACAGCTAATCCCGCCATAATATAGGTCAGATGCTTCCCGCTGCCTTTCCCCCTCTTCGCTCTTACATTCGTCCTGCTGCCAGACTTCCCTGCAGCAGCGTTCCTCTCAGAGGCTCCTCTTCTTCTGCTCATCATTCCTCAGCCTCCTCTCCCTGTCCGCCGGAATTCACCTGATAATCAGTATACACAGCGTTCCAGTCTGCCGATGCATTTCCAGACTCATCATAGACGACAGGAGTACATTCCTGGATAACCACCACATTGAAATCTTCCCTGCCGAAATCTTCCGGTACGAAGATCTTCGCATCCAACACAGTCGTTAATTCCCCCGGTCCCAGCACCGGTCTGTAGTAGATATACCCGTCATCCCCGAAGTACCAGTCCTCATTCGCGATAACATCCGGCTCCTTCGGATACCCGATCTTAAATTCTTCTCCACAGAAGATCTTCACCCTGACAAAACATTCATTGCTGTCAGAAGTATTTTTCACGGAAATGTGCTTCGTCATATCCGTCACCTGGTCTTCATGGATCGTAGTCTGCGCCCCCAGACTCACCGTTCCGCTTCCTCCCGCCGACACATATGTCGTGAAATACGCCATGGAACTCTCGATCGTCAGCGCCGCCGTCATGCCAAGAGCCGCGGCCAACATCGCAATCACTTTCCCATACTTCTCTATCCTCTTCATTCCTGTCGCAGCTCCTTCCTACTGTCCCGCCGGCTCGGTCGGGTTCTCCCAAGTCCATCCGTCAGCTCCATCCGATTTGAAATGATTCGTCACACCATAGCCTCCCCGGTTTCCTCCGTCATATTCATTGCTGAATGTAACCACTGCCCCCGGTCTCCGAAGCTCCTCCTCTATGATAACCGTCCCATCGGAACCCACTCCGTTTACAGCAATGCCGGACCAGATCTTCACCGGTTCGGATACTTCGCTGGTTCCCTCTTCGATCTCATAGCTTGCACCGCGGTATACCTCTGTCACGACAACATTCAGCCCCGCCGGGATTCCGTCAACTGTCACCGTCTCGCTTCCGGCTCCCTGATGTGTGGTGCTGGCTACATTGCTGTACACCAGGTTATTGTTCTCGTCATAACCGTCCACCTGGAAGACGAATGTCACCTGCCCCAGCGTCTCATTATAATTCTTCAGATTCTTCACGATATCAAGCTTCCCGGGAAGCTCCTGCGAATCTGCCTTAAGCCCGATCGTGGTATGATAATTCCATTCATCGCTTCCCGCACCGCTCAAGGCATAATCACTGCTCGGAAGAGCCGTAAGATACGGGGTAAACTGATACTGTACCGCATAGTCCTTATCATACACAGCCTCCGGCGCCACCAGATACATTCCCGGCTTAAGCCCCGTGAACACACCTTCTGCCGCATCGGCGCCTCCTGCTGTCTTCTCCACCTTCACTGTATACACCGGATATTCCGGATCCAGCCCCTCAAGGCATCCCACCGCTTCTTTCGTAAGTTCCGACCATTCCTCCGCCGTGGTCCTGCTTCCGATCTTGTCAAAACTTCCTTTCATCTCCGCAAATGCATCTGCTGCCGTATATCTCCCGGAAGCATCCACATCCGCTACCTTGTAAAGCGATACCGGGATGCTCAAATCTGCAAATTCATCCCTGTACTCACTGTCCGCCACAGATACCGTAAGGCTGCAGTCTTCATCTACATCGATCGCCAGTGCCGCCTGTGTCTGTACTTTGACCAGGCACGGCAGTGCCAGCGCAAATACCAGAGCCAACGCATATCCATTTCTTACTCTCTTACTGATCTTCAACTCTTTCCCTCCTTGCGGTTCTCGTTATCTGATAATTTCTTAGCTTCTGCCCTGTCTCTGTTCCTCATGATACGGCGCACGGCCAGGATCCCAAGTATGGTCACCCCAAGACCCGCCAACAGGTACAGCATATAATAATTCTGGATCGCCTGCACCATAGACTCTACCGGCGTAGATTCCAGTTCTCCGTCATAGGGGACTCTGTGCCCCCGCACTAACAGGCGGTGGCTGTTCACTCCATAGGGGGTGCAGGTAAATAAGGTTACATAATCGGCTCCCTCTTCCACCTTCAATGCTTCCTCCAATGCATCATAATCATCCTTGTCGACCATAGGCAGCACACGGTCTACCTCATATGCCATATCCTCATCCAGAATATGAAGATAGAATCTGTCACCTTTGCCTAACTGATCAATATCGGTAAATAATTTTGCACTGGGAAGTCCTCGGTGAGCCGACAATACACTATGGTTACTATCACCTCCAATTGGAAGCTTCGTACCGTTCAGGTGTCCGACTCCTGTTTCTAAGACCTCTACATTTGTCCCGTGATAGACAGACAGCTTAATATTGATCTTTGGGATAGTAATATATCCCATTATCCCATCTTCAGCGACATTCAATACCTTCCAATACTCCGTTTCTTTGATATCATCAGATTTTTCCAGACCAAATACATCACTCCGAATACTGTTTTTATCAAATGTTTGATTATACTCTTTGGCTATTACCCATTCTTGTTCAAAATCCTCTTCTTGCATTCCGCTTATTACATTGTCATAATTAGAAATCAATTTTGACTGACGATACGTATTCCACTGATTTGAAATCGTAGGATATGCAAGAATTCCAAATCCAATAAGAAATAACAGACCAAATAAACATGTTGATACCTTTCTTTTCATACCTGTTCCCTTTATGGTTCTCTTAATAATTTTTTTCTCTTCGATATAAGAATAAAATAAATCCTGCTGTAACCAATATGCCCACTATTACCCATAATAAATAACTGGTATGAAAACTCATATCACTGAGCGGAATCTTCTCATCTGCAAGTTTTTCCGGCACATATGGTACTCTATGTCCCCGTACCAGTAAGCGATGACTGTTTATTCCATAAGGTGTGCAAGTTAATAATGTTACCAGATCCATACCTTCTTCCACCGCTAATGAATCTGTATCTTCCGGTTCTATAACGGCACTCTGATCAATCTCATAGCAAAGTGTATCATCCAGTATATGTAATAAAAAATGGTCGCCTGCTTTCATCTTATCCAGATCAGTAAATAATGCGGCGCTTGGAAGTCCTCTATGTGCCGAGATAATCGCATGAGTATTTTCTCCTCCTACAGGAAGTGAACTTCCCTCAAGATGACCTGCCGCTTTTTCTAAAACATCATCATTTGTTGTATGAAAAATAGGAAGTGTAATATTAATTTTGGGAATCTCTACCGTTCCCATAATTCCATCTCCAGCAATATTCAGACAAGACATATACTCTTCATTTTCTTCTGATGCTTCTGCTACAGCAAAAGAATCTGGAAGCACGCTGGGAAGAAGATCGCTATTATAGACCTCTGCCCTCTCCCATTCTGACGGATAATCAATCAAACCTGATTTTACTTTTTCTCCTACTACTTCATCATAGTTACTGATCAATTTTTTTTGCCGATAATTATTCCATTGATTAGATATGAAAGGATACAGCAACAAGGACAACCCGGCTAAAAATAACACAATTATAAATATTTTACTTACATTCTTTTTCATCCGGACTCTCCTTATTGTTGTATATTGGTCATCTTGATAACTCCGGGGCAGAATCTGCCCCGAAAGTTACATTATAAGTAATTTAATTTCTATTTTTCTATTATGTTAGTTATTTTACAGATTTTCTGCGGCTTGCGAAGAATAATGCAGCAGCAATAATCATAATCGCACATCCGCCAATCGTAAAGATTGTAGTACCTATACCACCTGTTGATGGAAGTGCAGAAAGTGTTGTATCTATCATATGAGTTTCTGCTGTAATAACTGCTGTCGCTTCACCTTCCTGAGATAAAGTTGCAGAAACATCTTCTTTATTAACACTATATCCTTCTGGTGCTTCTGTCTCCTCGAACCAATATGTTCCTACATCAAGACCTGTTATGACCAAAGTACCATCCTGCTTAGTTTCTACTACCGTAGCATCATCATCTTGGTCTGCCCATCCAGTAAACATTCCGTCTGTATCAAAAGTCGCATAGGTTTTTTTCTCTGCATTATCTTTCTTATATACTTTGAATTTTGCTCCTGCTAATTTTTTATTATCTTCTAAATTGTCATTATCATTATCTGATGAATACTTAGTAAGAGTAATTTTACCTGTGTATACCTTTTCATCATCAGAGCCATATGACGGATTTGTTTCATTTTCTGCTTTACCTATGTTAATTGTATTATCTACAATTGTGCCATCAACAATTACATGATATGAAATACTGATATCTTTTCCCTGAAAATAGTTTAAAGGATACTGATTATCATCAGGATCTGCAACACCTAAAATCTCTGTTAAATCCAAATTAAAGCTATTACCCTGATTATTTGATGTAACATTTACATAATGTACTTTATTATAGGCTTCTTTTCCTGAACCTATCTTAACCGTTACTGCTAATTTGCCTTCATTCTCTCCATCTTCGGTAACTACTGCATATTTACCGCCTGTCATAGTATCAGAGACAATATAATAACGATTATTTTCATTTGCCGGTACATATGGTACTGTAGCAGATACCTTATATTCAACATCTTGAGTGTTGTATACAATTTTATCCTGATCATCAGCTTCTTTATCTACTTTAATTTTTGCTTTTTTTGCAGTTATTGGCTCTGCAGTAAGAGTATTTGACACAACACCATCTGCATTATAATTAAAACTAACATAAGCAGTCATCGGACTATAAGTATATTTTTCTGTTGCGTTCGCATTGCTATCTGTACCCTTAATGTAATATACGCCTGGACTATTAACTGTAACTTGCTTTCCATCACCTGTCGTTGTTAATCCATAAGAACTATCTGCAACTTTATCTAATGCTTCCGCTATCTGGCTATCAGTTGCCTTTGTTATATCTTCTGGCATTCCTGGAGCATTATCTGTTTGATACTTAATTAACATCCAGATTGCTTTCTGCATATCATCTGCACTTGGTATTTTTTCATCAGCAGTAATACTAAATGCATCTGTATAATTTTTTCCAATAGATTCATTTGCAAATTTCCATCCTGTTGCAGTAGTATTGTCTGGTTCAATTACCTGCAAATATTCAAAAGTATCCGTACTCGCCACTTCATTTATAGTAAGCGTTAATGAGCCATAAGCAAATGTCGTCAATGACATTCCCAATACCATTGCTAATGATAAAATCACAGCAAAAATTTGTTTTAATTTCTTCATTTTTTTCTCTCCTTTTCCTTATTATGATTGACCATTTTACTTCTATGTGTCAAATGACACATTTCTTTTTGCGGTGAGAAAACCGCTAAAAAGTTATTTTACATTTAACTTCTCAGCACCTCCCTGCACCCTTTTTTATATGTTATCAGCGCTGCGCCTGCCATTAGCAGTATACCGCTGAACATATACCAATAAATTCCTCTCCCTCCTGCGTCCGGGAGTACATATACGGTATCATTTTTATAATAGAATAATGTTATTTTACTTCCGTTCTCTTGTGTTTTTATTTCGCTGTCTATTACTCCTTGACCAGATGATTGAATGTCTACTAATTTTCCATCTATAATATTAACCGTCCACTTTTCGGAACTAAGTGCATAGCCTTCCGGAGCTTTGGTTTCGGTAAGAGTGTATGTTCCTGTCGGAAGTTTTGGTATTGACTCTGTCCAATTCTCATCTCTATACCAATTCACTTTACCTTCAGTACCAGACTTCCCATAAAATTTAATTTCTCTATTAATTATACCTTCACTAATAGAACTTCTGAATTTATCACTAACATCGGCTAAATGATCCATTATTATCATTTCGCCCGCACTATCCATATCATTATCCATAGTTAACCGGAATTCTGCCCCTGGAAGTAATTTTCGGATATCTCCATTACTGTTAGAACTTTGTTTTATAATACTCCAATCATCAGCAATAACCTTTTTATTTGTAAATGACACCGTACCTAAGCGTCCCCCGCTAGTATATTCATAGTTTTCATTAATAACATTTCCGTTGCTATTCATGCCTAACATACTCATCGTATTTTCGCCTATTGTAAAAATAATTGCATTTTCATTCCATTCATTTCTACAATCTGTGTCATTACCTATTTCTACTTTTTTTAATCCATATCCTTCTGTCTCTTCCTCATCCTCTCTGCCGAAGCTGATCTCTATATCCTCCGGATATGCCTCGTTCTCCGGTCCTTCTTCCTCATCTGCGGGCAGCTCATCCGGATATTCTTCCTCATCCAGAACATCATCATAATCCTCAAACCACTCGGAGGACTCATCCACACGGAGATTTTCCGCCACCGCTCCCATATTCTCCGCAGGCTCCTGATCCGGCTGTACGGCAGGCTTTTCCTCCGGCTCTTCCCTTTCCGCTGTCTCTTCCATCGGAATGACGCCCTCGATCTCGTCGATCATTCTCTGAATATCCAGCGGCAGGATAGGTTCTCCCGGCTTTCTCTCAACCGATATAGCCTGGCTGTCC
>CANDQP010000098.1 GCA_947388185.1 uncultured Dorea sp.
CAGCTTCGCCCTGACCATAAAAATCTTTTTCAATGATAAAAATTGTATATGTGTCCGGCAATTCTTTAAATTCCTGACCGGAATGGAGATTCTCTATATCCATTACGCTTGAATGGTATCTTGCCCTATGTGGGTCTGCTCCCTTGTCTTGTCTCTGGACTTCTAAATCATATTTTTTTCCAACCGAATCCGTTCCATATGCGTCCAAGCAGATAGAACGTGCCCCGGCCAGTCTTTTCATATCTTTCTGTGTTTCACACTCAGTAATAATTAAATCAGGTTTATTAGTGATAATGCGTAATACAAATTCAGCCAGTGGAATATTGTCTTTAAAAAGACAACGCATGAAATCATCATCGATTGGCCTTAGCAAACGCAAACGCTGCAAATCTTCCTGATGTTGCTTATCCGTCACTGTCAATCTTCCCACCTGCTTTCCCTTCCGTTTTCGTATCTCCATACTACCATAAACCTCTTGATTTTACAAGCTGGGAGCCAGTGTCTTTCTGAATCCCGGCCTCTTGCCGTTGTCAGTGCGGTGGACGTAGAAGCCATTTAGAACATATATCACCGTACACTACCTTATGTTTCTGAAACAATATCACGGGAATCATCTATTGTCCTTCCTGTAAAAAAGTATATAATGGTGATAAAGATATTCGAATATTGAGACTTTATTGGCGTTAAAAATGAAGATTCAGGAGGCGTAACATGAGGATAAAAGGGAAGATAGCAATTTGGTTCTGGATAATGTTCGTGGGTATGGAGATCTTGATGCTCTACCTCCTTTTTGAACCGTCAGAGGAGGGGAAAGATGTTGGAATGCTGGTAATTATGATATTTGTTTTCCTTGTCTGGAATATCGTGTTCCTGCCGATGCTGGTGAAAAATTATGTAGAGATTGACGGCGAAAGGCTGATACTGGTATTAGGCTTTTGCAGGACTACTATTGAGATCGGGGAGATCAGGGAAGTGTATAAGACACATAATCCGATCGCATCCGGGGCGCTGTCATTAGACCGGGTAATGATAAGGGGGAGACGGCAGGAGGCGTTGATCTCCGTGTGTGATAAGGAATTGCTGTTCCGGGAATTGAAGCGGATCAACCCGGCGATTAAGATTGGACGGTAAGGGAGGTGCAAAGATGTACCGGATAGCCATATGTGATGACGATGTCAGAATGCGCCGGTTCTTATGCAGGACGGTTTCCGAATCCGGGATATCCTGCCGGGTGGAAGAGTTCGCAGGCGGAGCAGATCTTCTTCGGGGTTACGGAGAGTATGACATCCTGTTCCTGGATATTGATATGCCTGGGGGAAATGGAATTGAAGTGGCGGAAAGGATTCGAAGATCGGACCGGAAGGTGAAGATCATCTATGTCACAGGATATCGGGATTATATGAGTCAGTCCTTTGCGGTGCATCCTTTTGCCTTCCTTGTAAAACCCGTGCAAAAGGAAGAGATCATCCGGCAGATGAAGGAAGCGCTCATCTACGGAGGGGAGGAAGAGAAGGGGATTCCCTTCCGGGTGCAGACGACAGAAGGGATCGAAGAGTTTGTGATATCAGAGCTCTATTATCTGGAATATCAGAGCCGGAAGCTTCGGTTTGTCTTAAAGCACAGGGAGGTTATGGTGCGGGGGAAGATAGCGGAATACTTGGGGATATTCGGACCCTATGGTTTTGTCGCTCCGCACAAGAGCTTCGTCGTCAACCTGTATCATGTAAAGGCGATCCGGGGATACGAGATCATTATGATGAACGGAGATCAGATCCCGCTGTCGCAGAAGCGGTCTGTGGAATTCCGGGCGGCGCTTGGGAAATATCAGGCGGACAGTCTGGCGGGGATGCATTGAGCATTAAGCATGGAGGAGAGATGGCATGAGCTGGGTAGAATCGGCGATGTGGTACAACATTCTTGTGATGGCAGAGACGGTGGTTATTACTTTGTGCACCTGGTTTTTCATGAGCCGTACAGAACAGAGCCTAACTACGAAGAAGAGGTATCGTTTGGGGATATTTTTTCTCTATTGGGCAGGATTTGCGGGAATTACCTTCGGAATGGAGGACAGCGGCTATACGAATCTGGTTCTGCCGCTTTTCATGGTCTTGATGACGGAGGCGGCAGGATACGGCCTGTATAACCGTATGAGAATCTATCGCTTCTATTATTTCCTGTATCCGGTGTCTGTACTTGTAGGCCAGATTTTTATCGGTTATCTGATGTTAGGATTCATCTCCACGCGGTGGGGTCTGGCTGTCTTTGATTATTATCTGACGGATGTGACGCTTATTGTCAGGATGCTGACAGATATCCTTCTGACAGGGATATGGGTGGTACTTTTAAATAGAAGGAAATTCGAGGACGTGAAGGGAATCCGGTTTGCCGGCCTGTTTCTGCCTCCGGCTGTCAGCGTGTTCATCATATTTTCCCTGATCAGCATCGGAGATGTGTTCATGCAGATGTACGGGGCGTTTCTTATTATATTGGATATCTTCTTCCTGGTCGTGATGAATCTCTATATATGGTTTTTATTCTCTTACCAGTCTAAAAATAAGAAGCTTGAGGCAGAACTTAAGATCAGGATGAAGCAAAATGAACTGCAGTATCAATATTATGAGATGGTGGAACAGCAGTATCAGTCATCGCGCAAGATGATCCACGATATGAGGAACCATCTCCAGGCGATCGAGGAGCTTAGGAAGCAGGATGCAGAGCAGGGGAGGGAATATGTGAAGGATATGCAGGGTATGCTGGACTCTCTTTCGATCGTGAATTATACAGACAGCCGGATGCTGAACATCATTCTAAATGACAAGGCGAAGGCGGCAAAGAGCAAAGGGATAGAGATGGACGTCAGGATCGGCCGGATCAGCCTTGAGCATATCAGGGATATGGATATCACGGCTATATTTGCCAATCTGCTGGACAATGCACTGGATGCGGCGCAGCAGGCGGAAGGGGAGAGATGGATCAAGATGCGGATGGATACGTTTCATGATTTTGCGGTGATGAAGCTTAAGAACTCCATGTCTGTTCAGAAAGCAGGGAAGGCAGATCTTAAGCAGGAGAGGGAAGGTGAGAGTAAGCATATGGGAATCGGACTTGAAAATGTGCGCCTTACATTGGAAAAATACGGCGGCGGAATCCTGACGGAGACGCTTGGAAATGAGTTTGTTGTAAATATAACGATACCGGAGAAGGATATAGAGTAAAGGAGAAGGGAAATTATGAGAAAGAGAAGAATGAGAAGGATCATGGGCATGCTTATGGCAGCGGGTATGCTTGTGGGTATGTTTACAGGATGTGCAGGAGGGCAGAAGCTTTCGGACAAATTTGACGAGGCAGAGGTCAGGGAAGAGGCCAAGGAAGTGATCGGGATCCTGAATGAAGGGGATGTGGATGCGCTGGTCGATGACAGGTGGAACGCCATGTTAAAAAGCGCTTTTGATAAGGAGCAGGTACGGTCCCAGGTGATGCCGATCATCGAAGAACTTGGCGCATTTGAAGGCTATGATAAGGAGGCGGTGACCGGAAGCAAGGATCCGGATACAGAACAGGAATCCGCGGTTGCCGTGATAAAGGTAAAGTATGAGAAACGAAAAGCGCAGTTCACCATATCATTTGACGAGGATATGAAGGTGGGCGGCTTCTATATTAAATAGCGGGCAAGCTGCAGGAGATTGTCTGCCGGGGAGGTGAAAGGGATGGATATGTGGATAGGAACATGTAAATGGGTAGGTATTATCTTTGGGGTTACGGCGATTCTCTTCGCGGTTCTTAGGGAAAAGGGTGCGATGCTGATTGCCGGGTTCAATACCATGCCGAAGGAAAAAAGAGAACTGTATGATAAGAAGAGGATGAGCCGGGATCAGAGAAATGCGTTCGCCCTGTGGGCGGTGATATTGGAGGCGGGAGGCATCCTGTCTGATCTGACAATGTCGCAGAATGCGGCGATTCTGGCGATCATCATATGGCTTGTGCTGTTCTTTCGGGAGGTGCATGTGGACGAAGAGAAGGCATTTGGAAAGTACAGGATGAAGTAAGGGTAGTACAGCATTCACTGTTAATTACGCAATACTGTACTGGTGTATGTCTGTACTGTTGTATTATTCCCGCGAGCAACGAGCCAAGCGGGCATGCTTGCATGCACATTTGGCGACTGCCGTGAGGGTCAAAGACCTCGCTGCTCTGCAGCGGGGTCTTTGACTTATGGAAAAAATTACACTTAAGACGCATATGTATATTGCAAAAATCTCATCAGGAAGATATAATAAATATGGGTTTATGGCCGCTAAAACCGATAGTTGGACAGACCTTAGAAAGGAATAAGCAGGAGGAAGATCTAACATGTACGAGATGTTTAAGGCGGGATCTGATGTCATATTCTATGCGGTGGCAGCAGTAGTTATTATCAGCGCTGTCATTAGGATTATGAAGTCCAAAAAAGATAAAAAGGATGAGAAATAGTTGTGAAAGGAGAGGAATATGAAGCGGATTGTTTCATATCTGCTGGCAGCAGTATTGGTTCTTGCGCCGTGTATGAGTGTTTATGCTACAGGATTGGATGATGCAGTTGAGAGCGGCGGTTCGGCAACGGATCAGGCAGATACAGGCGACCAGCAGAATACGGGAAATGGGTCGGATGAGAGCGGCCAGGAGAACACAGGAGATCCTCCGTCAGCCACTTCTGAGGCGGACATAACAGTGCCGGGAAGCGGGGAGGAAGAAGCAGGAATCAACCTTGCAAGCGAGGAAGAGGCGAAAGAAGCCGACTTGAACAAGGGACAGGTGGACGTCTATATCGCCCAGACATTAGAATGGGGAGAACCGGTGACATTCACCGTAACTCTGAACGGACAGAATAAGGAGATTACGCTGCCGTCAGAAGGTGTCAGGGAAGTACAGGAGGGAGTCACATTCGACAATCTGACAGAAGGACTCTATGCGCTGGAGGTATCAGCTCCAGGGTTCGCCACATATAAGCAGCAGCTTCAGGTTGAGGGCTGGGCGTATAAGGTGAGCCTTGCGACCGGAATTATCGGCGGATATGATTATACTGCAGGGGGAAAGCATCCGGGAGCGGTCCTGATCGGCGATGTGAATGGGAACGGAGTTATTACAGAAAAGGATGAGACCGAGCTTATAGATCTGATCGATCAGGAGAAGGAGCCGAAGGACAATCCTCTGGCAGACCTTAATCGGGACGGCAAGCTCGACCTTACGGATCTGGATTATTTTGTTCAGGGGTATAAGGTGAGCGAGGATACCGCGTCATTCGTGGAACAGCATGTGCCGTCGTCTGCCATCACACAGAGCGCAGGCGATAAGACCCTTGTGAAGGGGTCTCTTGAGAATCTGTCCAGAGGTGAAGGAGCTGTGACTCTGACGCGGGAGGATCAGGCGAAGATCTCTGATAAGACGCCGGTGACGATGGTGTTTGACATTGACGGAGACAGCTTCCCTACCGGCGGGATCGTGATCGATTCGAAGGAGGATAATCCGATCGATACTGCCGCGGTTGAGATTACATATACGGAGACTGTCACGAGTGAAGACGGGAGCGAGACGAAGAACGATCACACGATCGAAGTTCCCGTTGTGCCGGAAGGAATCGAACCGCTGCTTACGGCTGAAGAGGTGACGGTAACGCAGGACGGATTCGGCAAGATCATGATCGATCTTGGCAGCCAGATCGCGGTGAAGAAGGTTACCATCAAGATCATGGGCATGAAGAATAATAATAACCTTGCGGAGATCGCCAAGGTGGAATTCGTGAATGATATGGAGAACCGGATCCCTGAACCGCAAAGGGATATCCCGGAGGGACTTGCCTCAGAAGTGGGGAATAAGAAGTTCACTGTGACCTGGAATGCATGTGTGAACGTTACGGGATATGAGGTACTGATCGAGGATGAGGACGGAGAGCAGGAAGTAATTGCTACGAAGGGCAATATGCTGAATGTCAGCTCATTTAAGCAGGATAAGCTCGTCAACGGCAAGGAG
Organism: uncultured Dorea sp.; assembly: GCA_947388185.1. GTDB lineage: Bacteria > Bacillota > Clostridia > Lachnospirales > Lachnospiraceae > Sporofaciens. Next base: position 6,007 of record CANDQP010000098.1, read on the forward strand.
TATAAGGTTCGTGTACAGTCTGTGAACGGTGCATGGAGAAGCGGATATTGCAGTCCGATCGGAGTGGTTCCTAAGGTAGATAAGGTGCCGGATGCTCCTGACGGCCTGAAGGCGGAGGGCAAATACCGCGCGATAGACGCATCCTGGAAGATGATGGAGGATACAGACTCCTATAATCTCTATTACAGAGAGAGCGGGACGAAGGAATATACTAAGATAGAAGGAATTACCGCAAGCAAGCATACGATAACGGATCTGAAGGATAAGACGAGTTATGAGTTATATGTGACAGGTGTGAATGACTTAGGAGAGGGTAAGGCGTCTCTTACGTCTAAGGCTGTTACTACAGACCAGGATCCGGCTGCGATGCCGAAGTATAAGCTGATCAACAGGGCAGACCCGGGTAAGGTGAGCGGTCATATCATCAGCGCGGTGACCGGAACAGGCGAGATGAAGGACAGCCCGCTTGATACAGAAGCCGGAACCGTATGGGGAACGGTGGATAATAATGCGCTTTCCCATCATGTATTTAATACCTGGGACGGAGGCGGATTTAATGCTCTGTCGCTGAAACATGGTTTCACCTATGAGTTTGACCAGGCATATGAGCTTGACCGGATCGCGCTTCAGGAAGTAGTGCCCCAGAGTCCGAACTACGGCTATGTACAGGTCAGATATTGGGATGAGAACGGCAATGTCAATGTACTTCCAAGGATGGGAATCCAGAAGAAGGTAGATTCAGATAACAGGCCTTACTATCTAATCAAGCTTTCAGAGCCGATCAAGGCTAAGAAGCTCCAGTTTGGGCTTGCGCGTGCCGTAGCATCCGGTACGATCACGGTATCGGAGGTGTATTTCTATCATTATGATTCGATAGAGAGAGATATTATGGCGCTCTATGAGGATGATCTTCATACGGTGCTGAGAAGCGACGTGGACCAGTCGGTGATTGACGCTCTGAGGAAACGGATCAATACCCAGGATCCGGAAAGCAAAGAATATCATCCGGATAAGGATTATCTGGAGCGTGAATTGAAGACTGCGGAAGACATCCTGAACTCCAAGCAGCTAACGGAGACGGTAGGTATCTACAATACCATCACGACCAGGGATGTGGGACGCGGTTTCGGCGGATTGAATGCATGGCAGCCTCTAGGAGTGACAGCGGCGGCAGGAGAGGAGATCACGGTCTATGTCGGACATAATACGAAGAAGACTGGTGATACGACCAACTTACAGCTTGTAAGCACGCAGTACCATTCGGAGTCAGGCTCAATGTTCCGGGCGGTAGCGACGCTTAAGATCGGAAGAAATGACATTACAATTCCGAAGCTCTGGTCCGTCGATGCAGAGTCAGGAGGCGCGCTGTATGTACAGTATACAGGAAACAATGCCAATGACCGTTATGCGGTTCGCGTGAACGGCGGCGTAGAGGTTCCAAGGCTTGATCTGTATAAGGTCAGCGATGCCGGTGAACGCCTTGCGAGGGCCGAAGCGTATATCACGAAGCTGGATGCCTATGTAGGCAGCATACAGGCAAAACATAACGAGGTTCATAAGAATTCCAAGAATACGTCAGTACAGTATGAGTATAAGGCGACGGACTGTATCCTTGGAGCATCTGATATTATGCTGGATACGATGATGTTATCCCTTCCGGCACAGCAGATCCTTGCCGGTACAGGATCGGGAAACACACAGACCAGAGCACAGAAGCTTGTGACGTCTATGGACGCCATGGAAGGCATGATGGGCTTGTTCTATCAGCATAAGGGATTGAACAATAATGCAACAGATGTGAAAGACAAGATTCCGGTGAATCATCTGAACATCCGTTATCAGAGGATGTTTGCGGGTGCGTTCATGTACGCGTCAGGCAACCATATAGGTATCGAGTGGGGTTCGGCGCCGGGAATGATAAACGGTGTTCCGGTACAGTCTGATGATAGCGGCATGTATCAAAGCGGCCAGTATTTTGGATGGGGAGTTGCCCATGAGATCGGACATTGTATCAATCAGGGAACCTATGCGGTCGCAGAGATCACGAACAATTATTTTGCGGTGCTTGCACAGGCACAGGATAAGAATGAGACTGTACGGTTCAAATACGATAATGTGTATGATAAGGTTACGTCCGGTACGAAGGGCCGCGCGTCCAATGTGTTTACGCAGCTTGGTATGTACTGGCAGCTTCATCTGGCGTATGACAGCGGATTCAATTATAAGACTTATTCGGATTATACGGACCAGCTCAATAACCTCTTCTTTGCAAGGGTGGATAGCTATTCGAGGACTCCGGCAAAAGCACCGGCGCCGGGAGGCGTGGCGCTTGCACTGTCAGGAGACAGGGATCAGGATTTGATGCGCTTGGCCTGCGCGGCGGCACAGAAGAACATCCTAGACTTCTTCGTACGCTGGGGTATGACACCGAATCAGGATACTGAAAATTATGCGAAGCAGTTTGCAGCAGAGACAAGGGCGATCTACTATGTAGATGATAATTCCCGCGTATATCGGGTAAAAGGCAGCGGCAGTTCGCTTGGTACGGCCGGGGCAGTAGAGGCGGTCGGCGACAGCACAGCAGCCGTTATCAATGCCAGTGTTGCGAATCAGGTAGATATTACGCTGAGTTCCAAGAATATCAGTGCGGCGGATATCCAGGGATATGAGATCGTGCGCTGTACGACTTCGAACGGAAAAGTTGAGAGAGAGGTCGTAGGATTTACGACTGGAAGCCAGTTCACGGATGTTGTGACAACAATGAATAATCGCGTGGTGACCTATGAGATCACGCTGATCGACAAGTATCTGAACCGTTCTGCGGTAAAGACTCTGCCGTCGCTTAAGATCATGCACGAGGGAGAGATCGACAAGACGCACTGGACGGCCAGCACCAATGATATGACCGCTACGAGTGCATTGGCATCAGACGACGAAGATATTGAGGATTCATGCAGTCCGGTTAAGGAGGCGCCGATTAAAAATGCGATCGACAATAAGAGCGATACGGTATATACCGGAAAGGCGGGCGTCAATGCTGAAGTCCTGATAGAATTCAATCAGCCTACCAGGGTTGCCGGCCTTAAGTATACGGTGAACAGCGGCAATCCGATCAAGGATTACAGCGTCTATGTGAAGAACGATGCGGACGGTACCTGGATAGAAGCAGCAGAAGGATCATTCGAAGCTTCCGGCAGCAGGAGTGTTCATTTTGCTAAGGAAGGCACTAAGAATATTGCGCTGTATCAGACGACGGCGATGAAGATCGCTATTAAGAACCAGAAGGGAAGAGAGATTGCGATCACAGAGCTGGATGTGTTCGGTGTGACCGGAGATAATGTAGAGTTCAGGAAGGCTTCCGGCAGCGGTACTGCGGCGATCGGCAAGCTGGATAACGCATATCAGTACGGACAGAAGGAGACGGATGTGATCCCGAAAGGTTCGATCGTATTTACCGGAACCTACAAGGGAAATTCAGCTTACAATGTAGTGCTGCTCTATGACCAGAACGGTAATATCGTCGGAGGTACGGGGACTGACGGTTCTCTGAATGCAGAACAGGTGGTATTTTCAACGGTATCGGAATCAGGCCCTATCGAAGATACCTATGACGGAACCTGGATCTATTGGATCAAACCGGAGCAGGCGAATCTTGCAAGTCTTAAGCAGGTACGCGCGGAGCTATACCGTGTGGATAATGCTTTGACCCTTGAGGGACAGAGGATGGTCAGCGATACCGTGTTCGAGACTATGCCGTCAGAGCTTCCGAGTATAACGCTTAGCGGCAAGAAACAACAGCGATAAAAGGAGTAGAACATGAAGAAATATATATTAAGTATGGGCATGATCATGGCAGTGTTCGCATTTATCGCAATGCTGCCGCTCAAGGCATCGGCTGCGGTGTCGGCGATCAATGCGACTGAGAGTGAAGAGGGGAAGGCTTCTGTGAAGCTGACCCTCCCCAATGCGGCGCAGGAAGGCATTACTACGGTTTCGATCAGTCTTTCATTAGACTTGAAGGATACGGTGGGAAGCGCAGATGAGATCGTGCCGGGAGTAGATTTTACGGAGTGGATCTTAGGGAATACCAAGGTTCATACGTTCCGGTCAGACCAGGGACGGATCTTGAATATCTATATTGCGGGAACAACGCCGTTATTTACGGCAGATGAGGATGGAGATATCCTGGAGGTCGGAACGGTATATGTGAAGAGGGCGGACGGAAGTCTGATACCTTTTACAGTTAATATTGACGAAAGTCAGCTTAAGGTGGTCCGGGGGAATACGACGGCGCTGGTCACGGAAGCAGACCTGCTTGGATATGGCAGTGAATCGGACCGTCCCAATAAGCCGTCAGAGGGTAATCCGCCGGTCGGAACGCCGGAGATCGACGCCATAAGAGCTGAGCTTAAGGCTCTTATAGAGAAGGCGGAGATGATTCCGGCAGACCAACGGACGGAGGAGCTGCAAAGAGCGATCGACGAGGCAAAGAGGGTTCTTGAAGATCCTAATGCGACTCTGGAGGAGTTGCAGGCGGCGCTTATGAATCTGGAGAATGCGCTGGCGCTCTTCGAGAGCAATCAGAATACCGGAAGCAACAGCACTAATACCGGAAAAGACGTGATCACCGAGAACCGGAAGCAGAACGGCACCAGGGTCCAGGGAGTCAAGACGGGAGATATGAATCCGGCTGTGACTTATGCTGCGGCAGCGGCGCTGTGTATGGCTGTGTTGGGAGCGAATGTCCGCTGCCGGCGCAGAAGCAACCGTTAGCAGAATATTGTATATCGAATATCTGCCCCGGGGCAGGTACGGGGCACAGATGATGGATCTGTGTCCGTGCCTGTTCCCAGGGCATTTTGCTGCCTGAAAGATGTATAGTTTGGGTATGGACGTGCATACTATTTAGCACTAGATGTTGAAAGGAGCACGTGAAATGATGAAGGAACTGAAACTAGATCTTCTTCCGGGGAATCTGTATGCGGCTAAGAAGAGGGAAGAACAGCAAAAAGGAAAAGGGAAAAATGATCAGGAGCAGACGAATATCGTGAAGCTTACGGAAGTGTCGGTTAAGATTGGGAAGCAGGACTAGAGAGAAAATAGGAGTAGCCTTAGGCGGGCAGTTTATGGTATGATAGGGAAGCGAAAGGAGACCAAAGGCAATGCAATATTATCTCGCCCCGTTGGAGGGGATTACTACAAGGATCTATCGGAGAGCATATCATGACTGTTTCCCGCCTATGGATAAGTATTTTATACCATTCTTATCTCCTCATACGAAGAGAGGATTCAATTCGAAGGAACTGGCGGAGATCCTTCCGGAGAACAATAAGGGGATGCGGACTGTCCCGCAGATCCTTACGAACCGGGCAGAGGATTTCCTTGGAACGGTTAAGAAGCTTACATATTATGGGTATGATGAGATCAATCTGAATCTGGGATGTCCCTCCAAGACGGTTGTTTCCAAGGGAAGGGGATCGGGCTTCCTGGCAGATCCGGAAGGGCTTGACAGATTCTTAGATGAGATCTTTGCGGGTACGGAAGTGAAGATATCGGTCAAGACCAGGATCGGGAAGGCAGATCCGGGAGAATTTGCACGGCTTCTTAAGATCTATAACCGGTATCCGTTGGAGGAATTGATCATCCATCCCAGGGTTCAGACGGATTTTTATAAGAATAAGCCGAATCTTGCGGTGTTCGGGGAGGCGGTCAAAGCAAGCAGGATCGTCCCGTGCTATAACGGAGATATCTGTTCAAGGGAAGATGCCAAGACAATAGAAGAGGGCTTCCCGCAGATAAGGGCCTGTATGATCGGAAGAGGAATCATAGGGAATCCTGGGCTGCTTGGGGAGATCCAAGGCCGGGGACCGGCAGAAAGGGAGGTGCTTCGAAGGTTCCATGACCGGATATTTGAAGAATACCGCGGCACCGGCATGGGGGACAAAAACGTGCTGTTTAAGATGAAGGAGATCTGGTGTTATATGGGCGGATCATTTCCGGGATGCGAGAAGCAGTTGAAGCGGATTAAAAAAGCAGAAAAGACGGACAGGTATGAAGAAGCGGTGGCAGAATGTTTTGAAGGGTAGTTTTTTATTCTGCCATTGTTATTTTTAGCTTTACTTTTCTTATGCTATGCAATATAATAGATAAAAATTTAATATACAGGAATTTTAAGGAGGAATCCCTTTGGAGAACTTGAATCATATTATTGCGGGTAATCTGAGAGAGATCAGGAAGCGAAAGGAATTGAGTCTGGAACAGGTATCATCCCTTACTTCTATCAGCAAGAGTATGTTAAGCCAACTGGAGCGCGGGGAAGTCAATCCCACGATTTCGACAGTGTATAAGCTGTCCCTTGGCTTGAAGGTTCCGGTGACTGCATTTACGGCGGATAAGCCCAAGCCTTTCTCGATGACAGGCAAGTCGGTGGTGACGCCGCTGATCGGTGACGAAGGAAAGTACCGGCTATATCCGGTCTTTGAATTCAGGGAGAGACAGGATTTTGAGATCTTTGACCTGGAATTCGATGAAGGAGGCAGGATGCAGGGGAATCGGCAGATGAGTGGAACCAGGGAATTTATTACCGTTTATTCCGGAGAACTGACGTTGATTTTTAACGACAGAGAGTATGTATTGAAGGCAGGAGATTCAGCGTCTTACAATGCCTTCGACGAGTATGTATATAAGAATACAGGAATGGGGATGGTGACTGCGAGTATCGTAGTCCATTATCCCGGATAGGAAGGAGTGATCGCAG